>JBCDFC010000086.1:0-18456 GCA_039178805.1 Pseudomonadota bacterium
GGCCTCAAGGGCCCCTTCGGCTGCCTCAACCGTGCGCGCTACGGCATCGCCTGGGGCGCGATGGGCGCGGCCGAGTTCTGCTGGCACGCCGCCCGGCAATACGGCCTCGACCGCGAACAGTTCGGCCGCCCGCTCGCGCAGACGCAGCTTTTCCAGAAGAAGCTGGCGGATATGCAGACCGAGATCGCTCTCGGTCTCCAGGGCGCGCTCCGCGTCGGCCGGCTGATGGACGAGGGCCGGATGGCGCCCGAGATGATCTCGATCGTCAAACGCAACAATTGCGGCAAGGCGCTGGAGGCTGCCCGCCTCTCCCGCGACATGCACGGCGGCAACGGGATCTCCGGCGAGTACCAAGTGATGCGCCACATGATGAACCTCGAGACGGTGAACACCTACGAAGGCACCCACGACATCCACGCCCTGATCCTAGGCCGCGCCCAAACCGGCCTGCAGGCGTTTTTCTGACCGCAGAGGGGCCGGTGTTAGCTACACCGGCACTTTCGACCCGGCTGCTTCGAGGGCGAGCGAGTGCCGTCCGAGCGGCAGTCTTTTGCGGTCAGGTGGGCCGGGGTGCGCAGATTCTGGAATACGGTGTGGCTGACTTCATCGAGCAATCGGAGCCATATCGGAGCGCCAACATTGATGACGGCGTTGATTAGTCGGACTGACCCGCCCGCAAAGCGAGGATTGAGGGATCGAGGGCGGATGAAATCGCGAACCGTGAACGCTTTGTCTTGCCCGGGAGCCCTTGGGCGCTTCGACTGATCAGACCGGGCCGCGTGGTCGTCCCAGATGTCGTTCATATGCTCTGGCTGTCCGAAAGTCTGGGGCGCGGGTTGGCGTCGCCATAGTCCTGCCCTGTCTCTTCCCGTATCGAACGCGTCGCGCGCGCTGTTGAGGGGTGATGCGCCGGATCGCGCCGGCCATCTTGTCGCAGTGCCGCGTGGTATGGGATGAAGGCGCGGTCTTGGGCCGGGGGAGAGCATGGCCGAAGGGGTAGAGCACGGCGTCAGAAGCCGGACCGACGCTGCGACGCCGCTGGCTTCGGTCCAGGTCGGCACGCCGCTCAGCATCGTCATTCCGACGTTTCGCGAGGTTGAGAACGCGCCGCTGATCCTTCGGCGGCTCGCTGCCCTGCGCGCGACCTACGATCTTGAGCTTGAGGTGCTCTTTCTGGACGATGACAGCCAGGATGGGATCGTCGATACCGTCGCGGCCGAGGGCTACGATTGGGCGCGCGTGATCGTGAGGTCTGGGGATCGCGGCCTGAGCGCTGCGGTGATCGACGGCTTTCGCGCAGCACGCCATCCGGTGATCGTCTGCATGGATTGCGATCTCAGCCATCCGCCGGAAGTCGTCCCCCAGATGATGCTTGGGCTCGAGGCAGGACAGCAGATGGTGATCGGGTCGCGCTACGTGCCCGGCGGCTCCACCGACGACGATTGGGGGCTCTTTCGCTACATCAACAGCCTAGTCGCCACGCTTTTGGCACGCCCGCTGACAGCGGCGCGCGACCCGATGTCGGGCTTTTTCGCGCTTCGCAAGGTCGATTTCGACAACGCTGAGGAACTGAACCCGGTCGGCTACAAGATCGGGCTCGAGCTCATCGTGAAGTGCGGTTTCGTGAATGTCGGCGAGGTGCCGATCCACTTCGCCGACCGCGTGCACGGCGAAAGCAAGCTGACGCTCAAGGAACAGCTCAAATACATCCAGCATTTGCGCCGCCTCTACATCCATCGTTTCGGCACCGCGATGGATTTCCTGCAGTTCCTGGTGGTGGGCGCTTCGGGGACGGTCGTGAACCTCACGATCCTGTCCTTGCTAAAGGCCGGAGGTGCCTCCGATACCGTCGCGCTCGCGGGCGGTATCGGCGTGAGCTTGGTGACGAACTTCCTCCTGAACCGTCGCTTCACCTTCTCCTATGCGCGCGACCGGAACCCGTGGAAGCAGTTTCTGGGCTTCATCACCGCCTCCGCCGTGGGCATGGGCGTGAATTTCGCCGTGGCGCTCACGGCAAACGAGACCGTGCTGGCCGGTGTGCCCTTTGGTCTGCAGATCTCGGCCGTGCTCGGCATCGCGTCCGGCATGGTTTTCAATTTCATCGGCAACCGATACGTCGTCTTCCGCAAGCGCTACATCTCCAACGACGACCGGCCCGAGGCGTAGATCGTCCAGGTTCTGTGACCGAGGATTGTTGAAGCGGTCTCTCGCTTGCGGACGGCGCCCGCTAGCACTGTCGCCCCGCCATCACTCGATGCGCGTCCAGTCTTGCCCGCGGCAGATCAGACCGCCAAGGACGCAGCCGGAAAGTTCTAGGAGGTCGGGCGACTTCAACTCCATCTTCCCGCTATAGGTCTTGTCGTCGTCCGGCGCCCAGACTTCGCCGCCGGACCACTCAGCCTCGCCATCGGGCGCCATGTCCCAAAGGATCGGCTTGCCGACATTCGACGCGTCCGCCCCACCGAAGGCCTCGGAGATCTTTCCGCAGAGCGTCGCTGAGCCGGCAGCGCAGGGTGCGATCGTCACATGGAGAAACCGGCCGTCATCCTTCTCAGCCGTCTTCCAGGTGCCGACAGCGCCATCTTGAGCAAGCGCCGAGACTGCTGGAAAAGTTCCCACAAGGAGAGTTGCGAGAAACGCTGCACGGAGTTTTGTATGCGCGATCGAATGCATATTTCCCATGTTCTTTCTATCCTCCCGCTTTGTTTACAACTCTTCGCGTGAAAGCTGACGTAGGTGTAGGTTAATTGTTGCGCTTTGTTCTACTCCAGCTCTCTTCCTCGCGGAGTGTGTAGGGCGCCGGTCGGCATCGACATCGCCTGCCATCACATGCTCAAGTCGCGAGCCGGATGACAAGAGGCCAAGGGGGCGACGGAGGATGCAACGGCTTGGTCAAGGCGCGGAGCGCGCGGCGAGGTTATGAGAACGCCTGCCAGCGGAGCGGCGCAGGGCATCCGTTTCGTGCTCATGGCGGTCACGCTCTTCGCGGTTCAGGACGGCCTTTCGAAGCATCTCGCCACCCACTACCCCGTGCCCTTCTTCGTGATGGTCCGGTACTGGTTCTTCCTCGCCTTCGTGTTGGCCGTCTCGGCCCGCCGGCCGGGCGGCATTCGTGCGGCTGCGCGCACGCGCATGCCGGTGCTCAACACGCTGCGGGGTGTGCTGCTCGTGCTGCAGATCCTGGTGATCGTGGGGAGCTTCGATCTCATCGGGCTCGGCACGACACATGCGGTCTTCGCGCTTCATCCGTTGCTCACGACGCTCATCGCCATCCCCGTTCTGGGCGAGGTGGTCGGATGGCGCAGGCTCACGGCGGTCGGGGTGGGGTTTCTGGGTGTCCTGCTGATCCTGCGGCCTGGGGGTGAGGTCTTCCGGCCCGAGGCGCTGGTCGCCGTGCTCTCCGCCTGCCTATTTGCGAGCTACGCGGTTCTGACCCGGCTGGTGAGCCGTGCGGACGGTTCGGGCGAACCGGCCTTCTTCTACACGGGCGTTGCGGGCGCTGTGGCGGCCACGGTCGCGGGCTCAGCGTATTGGACGACCATGGCGCCCGCGGATTACGGCTGGCTCGGCCTTCTCTGCGTGACGGGGATGATCGGGCACTACTGCCTGATCCGCGCGCTCGACGCGACCGAGGCCGTACGAGTGCAACCCTTCATCTATCTCCAGATGGTCTTCGGCACGCTCGTCGGTTGGCTGGTCTTCGGCGAAAGCCTCGATGCTTTCACGATTGCCGGCATGACGATCATCATCGCGGCCGGCCTTTACGCGATCTGGAGGGAAGCCCGACTGGCCCGGTCGTGAGCGCGTTCCTTGCCTGAACGCGGCCTAGCTGGGCGTGGCCATCAGTATGTCGGACGCGCGCATGCGGCCATGCTCACGGCCACGCGCGTTGAGGATCGGGGCATCCATCGCGGCCAAGGCGGCGGGGTGGTTGGCAGCGATCGCACCGTGTCGGACGAGGAGCGCCGCGATGGCCGCCTGTGCACCCCGGCTCGCGCCGTCGTCGACCTTGAGGGCGATACCGAGGCCTCGTTCCGGGAGGATCGCACAGTAGACGCCCTCGGCGCCCGATTTGACCGCCGCGCGCCCCTCGGCTGCGACCATGAACTTCGTGTTCTCGCGTTCCTCGCCTGCCACGAGGACCGGATGCGCCATCATCGCATCGCGGAGACGGGTGGCCGCAACGGCGCGCGCCCCGCTGAAGGCTGTCTGAGGGCGTGCGAAACCCGCCATCGCCCGGGCCAATCCGGCAAGGCTGACCGCGAAGTTCGGGGCAGAGCAGCCGTCTATCGCATGCGCCTTAGGCTCTTCCCCACAAGTCTCAGCGACCGCAGCACGCACGGCTCGCTGCACGGGGTGGTCGGTCTCCACGTAATCCGGTCCGGCGCGGAGATGTTTTGTCAGCGTCAAGAAGCCCGTGTGCTTGCCCGAGCAATTGTTATGCGCCTGCCGATTGGCCTGCCCACCCTCGCGCAAGGCGCGACGCGCTGCCGGATCGAGGGGAGAGTGCGCCCCGCAGCGCAGATCGTCATCCCCGAACCCCAGATCCGCAAGCCAGCGGTCGACGCGGGAGACATGTGCGTGCGCCCCGCTGTGGCTCGCGCAGGAAAGGGCCAGCCGCTCATCACTCAACCGCGCAGCATCCGCCGCACCGCTTTCGACCAGAGGCAGCGCCTGGACCATCTTGCAGGCCGAACGCGGAAGCATGATCCGCTCCACATCCCCGATCGCTTCGATGAGGACACCGTCGGGCCCTGCAATGGCAACCGCGCCCCGATGCACGCATTCGAGCACCGGGCCGCGCCAGATCTCTGCCAAGACCGGGTTCGGCGCGCTGCCAGGCAGGCCGATGGCCGGGGTGCCTATGGGGCTGACGACGGTCATGCGCATCTCCGATTTAGCGGGTCAGACCGCCACCCTGACGCAGCCGGGCGCCGGCGGCAAACACCGCGTTCGCGAGACTGGGACATGCTAGCGCCGACGGTCTGACCGAGACATCTCATACGCTCACTGCCAGACGCGATCTGGCGATCCAGCGTGCTGCCATGCAGTTGGAAGTCGTCGGTTTGCTGGATCGCTGGGTCGGGTTTGGGGATGGCCCGGCGATGCCCCGGGGACGGTCCGGCTGGGCCTACTCCCGCAGCTCCGCCAAGAACTCCTCGCCCAAACGTTCGCGCAGCCGCACGAAGCTGAGCCGCATGCGCGATTTCACAGTGCCGAGGGGCGTGTCGAGACGCTCGGCGATCTCGCTTTGACTAAGGCCTGAGAAGAAAGCGAGGCGCACGACCGCTAACTGATCTTCGGAAAGATCGTGCAGTGCCTCGCGGACGCGGAGATCGCGTGCCTCCCCGGCGAAGCTGACCTCGGCACTCTCCACCGGGTCGGGCTCGAACACCGGGTCCAGCATGTCGGGCTCGGGCCGCCGGACGCGCCGCATCATGTCGATCCGCTTGTTCCGGGCGATGGTGAAGAGCCAGGTGCTGACCGCGGCTTTCGACGCGTCGAACTGGGCTGCGCGACGCCAGAGCGTCACCATGACCTCCTGCGCGCCTTCCTCGGCCTCATCATGTGCAGCGCCCGAGCGCATCAGGAACGCCTTCACGCGGCCGGCATAGCGCGAGAAGAGCTCGGCGAAGGCCGCGCGCGAACGCTCGGCCGCGATCATCGCGACCAACTTCTCGTCACTCGCCGGACCGGAAGCGGGTCCCGAGCTGCCCTGGTCGTCACAGGACGCCCCGTCACCTACCTCGAGGCCCGTGTGCTCGGGGCTGCGGCCCGGCACCTTGGTGTCCTCGGTCACGTCGCCCATCCTCGAGCGCGGGCTTTGCACTCCACTCTTACCGATCCTGCGGCCTGGCGTCCCGCAATGGGCAGCCACCGCTTCTCGGGGTGGAAATCCGCGCTGGCCTTAGAGTATGCTGATACAGCACCGTGAACAAACACTGATCCGAAACTAAGCGGCTCCCGGAACAGGAGAATTCGGCCGGTAAGTCGCATCTGAGGGGCGAGCATGATCAAAATTTCGAGGCTGGCGGTGGTCACCCTGCTTGGCGTGATGGTGGCGGGAATCGCTGGTACGAGCGCTTGGGCGCAGGTGTCGAGCCGCGTTGACGAGAAGCGCGACTGGTCGATTTTCGAGGCTGAAGCAGACGGCAACAAGGTCTGTTGGGTGGTCACGCAACCGAAGTCGAAGTCGGCATTCCGCGATGGTAAGCGGGTGGAAGTGCGCCGCGGCGACATCTTCCTGATGGTGGCGGTCCGCCCGGCCGACGAGGTCACCAACGAGGTGAGCTTCATCGCCGGGTATCCGTTCCAGCAGGGCTCGACGGTCGAGATCAAGGTGGGTAGCGCCTCCTTCGAGGCTTTCACCGATGGCGAGAATGCCTGGCTACGCTCGCCGCAGGAGGACAACGACGTGGTCGGTGCCTTCCGTAGGGGCGTCGATGCGGAGGTTCGGGGCACCTCGTCGCGCGGCTCAACCACGGTCGACACCTTCTCCTTGCTCGGCTTCACCGACGCGCTGGAGACCGCGACGACGCGCTGTCAGAGCTGAACCCCTTTCGGATCGGCCTTTGCCGCGCTACATGAGCGCCTTCGAAATAAATCGAGGAGCGCTTCATGAGCGCTGAGGCGAAGGTCGAAGGGCAGACCGCGCCGTCCGTGCGGGCGGCGGAGCGTCCTCGCGCGGGCGCGATCGCGCCTGACTTCGCCACTCTGCCGCGGCTCGAAGCGGCTCCCGCCAAGCGCAACTTGATCGGGCTCGACCGTGTCGCCCTGGCCGAGGCCTTGGCTGAGATCGGCGTCCCGGCCAAGCAGTCGCGGATGCGTGCGGGCCAGCTCTGGCAGTGGATCTACCAGCGCGGGGTTCAAGACTTCGCCGAGATGACCAATGTCTCGAAATCCCTCCGCGCCGATCTCGATGCTGCCTTCGCGATCTGCCGTCCTGAGATCGTGAGCCGCCAGATCTCCCGCGACGGCACCCGGAAATACCTCCTCCGCATCGCCGGCGGACACGAGGTCGAGGCCGTCTACATCCCCGAGACCGACCGCGGAACGCTCTGCGTCTCGTCCCAGGTCGGCTGCACGCTCACCTGCACCTTTTGCCACACGGGCACGCAGAAACTCGTCCGGAACCTCACAGCGGGTGAGATCGTGGGGCAGATCCTGGTGGCTCGCGACGATCTTGGTGAGTGGCCGCGCGCGGGTGAGCGTCCGCCCGAGACAAGGCTTCTCTCGAACATCGTGCTGATGGGGATGGGTGAGCCGCTCTACAACACCGATGCCGTGCGCGACGCGATGCTGATCGCGATGGACAATGAGGGGCTCAGCCTTTCCCGCCGCCGCATCACGCTCTCGACCTCAGGTGTCGTGCCTCAGATCGCGCGCTGGGGGGAGGAGGCACGTACGCTCCTCGCCATATCGCTGCACGCAACGACCAATGATCTGCGCGATGTGCTGGTGCCGATCAATCGTAAGCATCCGGTCGAGGAGTTGCTGCAGGCCTGCCGCGATTATCCTCGCCTCTCGAATGCGGAGCGCATCACCTTCGAATACGTGATGCTGAAGGGCGTGAACGATGCGGATGCGGATGCGAAGCGCCTGGTGCGCCTGATCGCGGGGATCCCTGCCAAGATCAATTTGATCCCGTTCAATCCCTGGCCCGGCAGCCCCTATGAGCGGTCGGAGTGGGATCGGATCGAGGCCTTCAGTGATATCGTGAACCGTGCAGGCTATGCCTCGCCGATCCGCACGCCGCGGGGAGACGACATCCTCGCCGCGTGCGGGCAGCTCAAAAGCGCAACGGAACGGGCCCGAAAATCCCGCGCCGCCATCGCGGCGGAGGCTGGTCTCTAGCGCTCTGCAGGGCGGATGCTGGCGTCACCTACCGGTCTGACCGGGGCGGAACGAACCCACGCGCGTCATCCCCGGGCTTGACCCGGGGATCCAGAAAACCTCTGACTCTGAACAGCTTGGAGAACGCTGGATTGCCGGATCAAGTCCGGCAATGACGGTGTCAATTGTCTCGGTCAGACTACTAGGCGCCGTCTGACCACCCACGCAGCGCCGATCCATAAACCTCACCCCGATGCGAGCGGTGACGCGTGCTTATCCGGCTAGCGTAGCTGAAAGCACCCACTGCCCCTGGCGTTGGGGCGTTTCTCGCGAAAGTTGTATATCTCGACCAACGGATGTGATTTGCCTTCCCCGGCGTGAAACACGGAGGAGAGCAATGCTGCAAGAATTCAAAGACTTCGCAGTCAAGGGCAACGTTGTGGATATGGGCGTCGGCATCGTCATCGGCGCGGCGTTCACATCCATCGTCACGAGTTTCGTTGAGGACATCGTCAACCCGATCATCGGCCTCTTCACCGGCGGGATCGACTTCTCGGGTCTCTATCTGAACCTTTCGGGTCAGGACGTGGCCTCCGCGGCGACGGCGAAGGAGCAAGGGCTCGCAGTCATCACCTACGGTGTCTTCATCAACGCTGTCATCGCCTTCATGATCGTGGCCTGGATCCTCTTCTTCGTGATCAAGGGCGTGAACACGCTCAAGCGTGCGGCTGAGGCGGAGCCGGAGAAAGAGGCCGAGCCGGAAGAGCCGCCGGCGGACGTGGCCCTGCTGACGGAGATCCGCGATCTCTTGAAGAAGACGGCCTAGGCAAGACGCATCCGCAGCCGTGCCCGTGGGACCCCAGTGGGATCCCGTGGGGTCATCCCCGCCTTTGCAAAGCGCCGCTCCCGTGCGACCACCACACGGTGACAGAATGGCGATAGGCGGGCCACGGGCACGGCGATGCAGCGGATCTCGATCATTGGCGGGCCCGGATCGGGTAAGACGACGCTCGCCCGCGCGCTGGGTGAGCGTTTGGGCCTCCCGTTCTTTCATCTCGACAATCTGTTCTGGCGTCCGGGCTGGGTAGAGGGCGACCGCAAAGAGCTCGCCGCCAAGGTGCGGGAGATCACGAAAGGCGATGCCTGGGTGATCGAGGGCAACTACAGCGTCACATGGCCCGACCGGATTGCACGAAGCGATACGCTCATCCATCTCGATGTCGGAACGCCGCTCCGCTTCTGGCGGGTGTTGGTGAGGGGCCTCCGCCACTATGGCCAGGTCCGTCCCGATTTCGCGGAAGGGTGCCGCGAGCAGCTCGATCCGGCCTTCCTCCGTTTCGTGCTCGCTTATCGGAAGCGTCCCCGCGACCGGGCGCTAGCCCTTCTAAGGGACGCCCCCGATCATCTCGCTTGCTATCGCTTGCAGGGACCTGCCGCGGCGAGGGCTTTCCTTGCTTCCGTGTCCGGTGGCACGCAGGGGCGGCCGTCGGATCGTCCTGCCACGCCCCTGCCAGGGCGGTGCTGACATGCCGCTTCAGAACCGTGTCCTGCCGACCGGAGAGATCGTCGCCGCAGCGTGGCGGGGACGGATGATGGGCAATCGGGGCTGTCTCCATCTTCCGGATCGGACGCTTGGCCGGGCCCGTTGGCGCCATGCCAACTGGGTATGCTGCGTGACAGAGTTTCGCGGCCGGCACAGGCTGCCGATGCCGCCACCGGGCAGTCGGACGATCTACACAGCGCTCTTCTTCTGGGACGAAGCGGCGGCCTTCGCGGCCGGCCACCGTCCCTGTGCCGAATGCCGCAACGCCGACTATCGCCGCTTCAAAGCTGCCTGGATCGCCGCCGGGAACGACGGCGTGCGCGCCGCAGATCTCGACAGGGCGCTCCACCGTGCACGCGTGGACCGCTCAGCCCAGCGCCGCGTCTCGACCGACAGCCCCGCCAAGCTTCCCATCGGAAGCTTCATCTTGGCCGAGGGGACGGCCGCGGTCATTACCGAGGGCGCGACGATGCGAGCATGGCTAGAGGAGGGCGGATACAGCACTGCCACCCCGCTGCCGAGAGGCCCGGTCGAGATCCTGACGCCCTTGCCGATCCTCAAGGTCTTCGAAGCCGGCTACACGCCCGCGATCGATCGCCCGTTGCCGGCCTAAACCGGCGTGTTATGAACCCCTTCGATTGAGCGTGCCGCTCGCCTTTCGCTGTGCGCGCCATCGGGATTGAGGGGACCCGCAATGGAACGGTCGGTGCCGATTTGGCTCGTTCTCCTGATCCTGATCATGGGTGCGCTCTTCACGGTGGTCTTCGGTGCTGCGGTCAAGTCGACGGCAACGGGCGGCGACCGAACGGGCATGTTCGGGCGCGTAGCGTTCGAGATCGCGAGTTTCCCGAGCCTTGTGCGCAGATCCTTCGAAGAAGTGCGCGATGTCGCGACCGGGGCAGCGCTCGACGCCGATTTCATCGTCCCGCGCGAGCTGCCAATTGGGCCGGAGTTCTCGCCCATACCCGTGGCAGAGGGCATCGACATCACAAGCCCGATGCTGCGACTGGAGGACGAGAGTGCCGAGCGTGGCTGGCGTGCGATGAGCGGCGCGTTCGAGATCGCTGGTGGGGTGGGCAACGCCATCGTCCTTATCTCGCCCGACAATGAGATCGTGCATGTCTGGCCCCTCGACGAGCCGGACGTTGCCGATGCGCGGCCGCCGCAGGAGAAGCTTCTGCACGGTATGGAGCTTCTGCCCGACGGCTCCGTGATCTTCGTGTTCGACGGCGGCAGGTCGATCCAGCGCTACGATGCCTGCGGAGAACGCCTCTGGGCGGGTCTCGGCACCTATCACCATAGCGTCGCTTTCGACGCCACGGACAACACGGTCTGGACCATCGCCAATGTGAGCGATTTGGCCGAGATCTCGGTCGATACGGGCGAGCAGTTGCGCCTGATCTCGCTGCGCACCGTGATGGAGCGCAATCCCGAGAACGATATCCTCGGCTTGCGGGTGCTGCATGAGGACTTTTCCCGGAGCAATCGCCGGAACACGCGCGGCGCCTGGATGACCGAGACCTTCCACCTCAACGATCTCGACCCCTTGCCGGACGCGCTCACCGACCAATTCCCCGAATTCGAGCAGGGCGATCTGCTCGTAAGCGCGCGCTCCACCAACCTTGTCTTCGTGCTCGACCCCGACACGCTTGAGATCAAGTGGTGGACCATTGGTGAGACGCAGCGCCAGCATGATCCGGATTGGCTCGAGAACGGTGAGATCCTGATTTACGACAATCGCATGAGCCGCGATTTCAGCGAGATCATCTCCATCGATCCGGCGACAGACGCCGTGAGCAAACTGATCGATGGCAGCGACTTCGAGTTCTACTCGCGGATCCGGGGAAAGTCGCAGCGCACGCCGAACGCGATCGTACTGTCGAGCCCGCAGCAGGGCAGGGCCTTCGAGGTGGATGACGAGGGAACGGTGGTTCTCGAGATCATGAACCCACGAACGGGGCGAGATGACCGCAACTTGATCATCACCGAGCTGCGCTGGCTGCCCGAGGACTTCTTCGAGAACGCGCCCTGGCCGTGCGAGCGCCCGTAGCTGCTGGAGCGTTTGTCGTCGTTCTGCGTGGCCGTCAGCCTCCTGAAAACGAGAGAGGTTTCAGCCCGTCACCAGGCACGAGCGGGAGGCCTGCGCCCCCCAGAGCATCTTTCGCCCTCAAGTGCTTCCGGGAACCGGTGTCATTGTCGTGGGTGACTTGGCAGCTCAGCGCCAACGGCTATGGATGCCCGGGTCAGGCCCGAGCATGACGTGAGTACATGCGGTTGAAAGGCGCGTGAGAACTTTGCTCAATCCGCAGGGTTCCCGCCCTGGGCACTGATGGCTGGCTCATGCGGCGAGTGCAACGCGGTCGCGGGTGGCTCAGACCGTCTCGCAGTTCACTTGACTTCGCCCGGTGCGGGCGAGGCGAGGTTGTCGAGCTGAGCCATGCCGGTGACATGGAAGCCGCCATCGACGAAAATCAGATCGCCCGTCGTGCCGGCGCCGAGATCCGACAGGAGGTAGAGCGCGGCCCCCCCCACATTCTCGAGCTGCGCGTTGCGGCGGAGCGGTGCGTTGTCCTGTGTCGCCTTGTAGACCCGGCGCGCGCCGCCCACGGCGGAGCCCGCCAGCGTGCGCATCGGCCCAGGGCTGATCGCATTCACGCGGATGCCCTGGGGACCGAGATCGTTGGCCAGATACCGCACCGAGGCCTCGAGCGCCGCCTTGGCCACGCCCATCACGTTGTAGTTCGGCATCACGCGGCTCGAGCCGAGATAGGTCATCGTCACCAGCGACCCGCCCTCGGGCATCAGCTCCGCCGAACGGCGGGCGACATCGACGAAGCTGAAGCAGCTGATCTCCATCGTGCGCAGGAAATTCTCCCGCGTCGTGTCGGCGAAGCGACCGGTAAGCTCCGACTTGTCGGAAAACGCGATGGCATGGACCACGAAATCAAGCCCACCCCAAGCCTTGCCAAGGGTGGCGAAGGCTCGGTCGAGGCTTGCACCATCGGTCACATCCGCGTCGATCACATGCTCGGCCTCGACGCTCTCGGCGAGCGGGCGCACCCGCCGTTCGAAGGCCTGACCCTGATAGGTGAAAGCAAGCTCCGCCCCTTGCTGAGCCAGCGTCTGTGCGATGCCCCAAGCGATGGAATGGTCGTTGGCGACGCCCATGACGAGCCCGCGCTTGCCGGCCATGAGCCCCGCGCTCTCGGCCCTCAGCCCGGCCAAGCTGCCCGCATCGGCGCCTGCGTCGCCCGTCATCGCGCTCTCCCCGTTCCCATCTCAGTCGCCCCGATAGCGGCTGATCGCGAGGGTGCAGTTGGTGCCGCCGAAGCCGAAGCTATTGGAGAGCACAGTGTCGAGCCCGGCGCCGTCGACACGTTGAGTGACGACAGGCATCCCCTCGAAGTCTTCGTCCAGGCTGTCGACATTGGCGGACGCCGCGACATAGTCGCCCTCGAGCATCAGGAGGCAGTAGATCGCTTCCTGCACGCCCGTGGCGCCAAGGGAATGGCCGGTCAGCGATTTGGTGGAGGAGAAGCGCGGCGGCGCCTCGTTGCCGAAGACGGTGCGGATCGCCTCGACCTCCTTCGCATCGCCGACGGGCGTCGAGGTGCCATGGGTGTTGATGTAGCCGATCTCGCGATCCTTGAGGCTATCCATTGCCATGCGCATGCAGCGCACGGCCCCTTCGCCCGAGGGGGCCACCATATCGAAGCCGTCGGAATTCGCGCCGTAGCCCGTAACCTCGCCATATATCTTCGCGCCGCGCGCCTTGGCCCGCTCCAGCTCCTCCAGCACAACGACGCCCGCGCCACCCGCGATGACAAACCCGTCGCGCGCAACATCATAGGCGCGGGACGCCTTCTCCGGCGTTTCGTTGTACTTCGAGCTCATCGCGCCCATGGCGTCGAAGAGGCAAGACAGCGTCCAGTCGAGCTCCTCCCCGCCGCCGGCGAAGATGATGTCCTGCTTGCCCCACTGGATCTGCTCGACACCGTTGCCGATGCAATGGGCCGAGGTCGAGCAGGCGGAGGTGATCGAGTAGTTGAGGCCCTTGATGTGGAAGGGCGTGGCCAGCGTCGCCGAATTAGTGCTCGACATCGTGCGCGGCACCATCAGCGGGCCCATGCGGCGGGGGCCCCGTTCCTGGGTAATGCGTGCTGCTTCGAACAGGTTCTTGGTCGACGGCCCGCCCGAGCCCATGATGAGCCCAGTGCGCTCATGGCTCACTTCGTCCTCGGTCAGCCCTGCATCGGCGATGGCCTGCGTCATCGCGATATGGTTCCAGGCCGCACCATCGCCCATGAAGCGGCGCACGCGCTTGTCCACATGCGCTTCGATATCGATTTCGGGCTTGCCATGGACCCGACAGCGGAAGCCGCGCTCGGCATAGTCGGGCGCGAAGACGATGCCCGACCGCCCCTCACGCAGCGATTTATCGACCTCGGCAGCGTCGTTGCCGATGGACGAGACGATCCCGATCCCGGTGATGACGACGCGGCGCATCGTGCTTCTCCTCCACGGGCGCTCAGCCCGCCATTCGGTCTGCGTGCGGCTCCGCAGCCTAGGCGACGGCCGTCGCCGCCTCGCTGAACAGGCCCACCCGCATATCCTTCGTCACGTAGATAACCTCACCGTCGGCTTCCATGGTGCCGTCGGCGATGCCGAGCTTTAGTTTCCGATCGATGACCCGCTTCATGTCGACGGTATATCGGACAAGTTTCGCCGCAGGTGTCACCATGCCCGAGAACTTCACCTCGCCGACGCCGAGCGCACGGCCGCGGCCGGGCATGCCCTTCCAGCCGAGCCAGAAGCCCGTGAGCTGCCAGAGCGCGTCGAGACCGAGGCAGCCCGGCATCACCGGATCGCCCAGGAAGTGACATTTGAAGAACCAAAGATCGGGCTTCACGTCGAGTTCGGCGACGACTTGGCCTTTGCCCGCCGGCCCACCATCCTCGGTGATCGAACTCACGCGATCCACCATCAGCATCGGCGGCGCGGGCAACTGCGCATTTCCGGGGCCGAAAAGACGGCCTTCGGCGCATGCGATCAGGTCGTCATAGTCGTACCGGTTCGCCCGCCCCTGCATCATCTTCCCCGGAAACCGTGCGCCCCGCGTTGTGAGGCCAATCGGCGGGCTGCCTAGCACCGCATACTGAGGCGTACAAGACGCACTGTTTTTCCGCCGCATACCGGGACTTACAGGCCCATTCCGCAGGTTTTGCGTCCGGCCCACAACCTATGCTATCTGTCAAGGCAGTGCGCGCGGACTATATGAAGGTTATAATGACACGGCTCGATCATAGCGTTGTGCAACCGGAAGAGCGGGCGAGGACTTGGCTTGCCAGCGCCGGACTGCGGCCAACCCGTCAGCGTCAGGCGCTCGCGGCGCTGCTCGTCGGCGATGGGCGTGACCGGCATGTGACGGCCGAGTGGCTGTTCGAGGCCGCTCAGGCAGCCGGGGAGAAGGTGTCACTCGCCACCGTCTACAATACGCTCCACAGCTTCACGCAGGCCGGGCTCCTTGCGGAAGTGCGGGTCGATGGCAGCCGCAGCTATTTCGACACCGATGTGTCCGACCATCCTCACTACTATTGGGAGGACGAGGGCCGCGTGAGCGATGCGCCGGTGGATGCCGTGCGCGTGGAGAGCACCGCGCCGGCGCCCGAGGGTGCTGAGATCACCAAGATCGACGTTGTCGTGCGCTTGAAGCGCGTCTGATAGGTATCGAGCGGCTCAGCGTCCCAGAAAGCGCCATCTTTTACGGCATGCTAACCTACGGGTGCGTCACTGCGCCGGACGTGGAGGCTGCGCGTGAAGCTGATTGTTCAGATCCCCTGTTTCAACGAGGCGGAGACGCTGCCCCAAACGGTGGCGGACATTCCGCGCGATGTGCCGGGTTTCGACACAGTCGAAGTGCTGATCGTCGATGACGGCTCCACCGATGGCACAGCGGACGTCGCGCGACGGATCGGGGTCGACCATGTTATCCGCCATCCGCGCAATCTCGGCCTCGCCCGTACTTTTGCCCGGGCCCTCCGCGAAAGCTTGAGCCGAGGCGCCGATGTCGTCGTCAACACCGATGGCGATAATCAGTATGACGGCCGCAGCATCCGTGAGCTTGTGAGACCGCTCCTCGAGGGGCGCGCCGATATCGTCATCGGCGATCGCGGTACCGACCGTATCTCGCATTTCTCGTGGCTGAAGCGCCTGCTGCAGCGAACCGGCAGCCGCGTCGTTCGCACGATCTCAGGCCTCAAGATCAAGGATGCCGTATCGGGCTTTCGCGCCTATTCGCGGGAGGCGGCGATCGCAACCAACGTGATGTCCGAATTCAGCTACACGATCGAGACGCTGATCCAGGCTGGCAACAACGGTATGGCGGTCATCTCGGTGCCGGTGCGTACGAACCCGCAGACCCGGGAGTCGCGCCTTTTCAAGAGCATCCCGAGCTTTCTCTCAAAGCAGCTCATCACGCTCGTTCGCTCCTATGTGATGTATTATCCGCTCCGCGTCTTCACGGCATTGGGCCTCGTGCTGATCACTGTGGGTTCGCTGCCGGTGATGCGCTTCGTGATCTACTTCCTGCTGGGCGATGGCGCAGGTCGGCTGCAATCGCTGGTCTTGGGCGGGGTGTTCATCCTCGTCGGCGTCATCACTTTGACCCTCGCGCTGTTGGGTGACGCGGTCGCAATGAACCGCCGATTGCTGGAGCAAACGCTCAAAAGCGTCCGCCGTCTCGAGCTCGAATCTGCGCGGCGCGAGGAGGAGGTTCAGCAAACGGCAGAACGCGAAGCCAAGCCCGCGGTTTCATTGCCAAAGCGCGGCGCCGCTTAGCGGCCGGGTTCTGACGGAACGCACCCATCCACGTCATCCTCGGGCTCGAACCCGGGGATCCGACATCCCAACGCCATCCGCCGTCGATGCCCGGGCCAAGCCCGAGCATGACGTTAGGATGTGAGGTCCAAAGGTGCAGGAGAACGGGCGCCGAGCCGCGCGGCGCAGGGTTGCTGTGTGGAGGCAAGGCTCGTTTAGCGCGGCCAGAGCTCTCCCGCGTCCACGCCCCAAAGCACGGATTTGGGGACCCAGCCCACCACCTCGCCTGCTTCGATCTCGCACCAACTTCGCGAGCACTGCCTGAGATCCGCCACGACGCCCGCCTCCACTTCGGCGCGAAGCGAGGCCTCGGGCTCGGCGGAGGCGAGAAGCCGCGTCATGTCGGTCGTCACCAAAACGGTGCGCCTGCCGGTCAAGAGCGAGTGGTAGACCCAGCCGCTCGCATTGTCGCTGTCGACGATCTGCCGCCAATCCTTGTGCTCGCCGATCACGCGCACAGGCAGGCCCGAACGACGGAAGACCCAGTCCATGCGGTATTCGAGCCCCGGCCCGCGGCGCACATTGATCTCGTCCGAGCGGAGCGAGACGTATCGCGGCAAGGGCAGATTGGTGACCGGTCCGACACCGATCCCTCCCGCGCGCGAACCCCCAAGCGGGCCGGCAGGCGATGTCGGCGACGACAGAGGTGCCGGCGCTTGCAGGGTGCTGCCCTGTCCCAGCGCGTCTGCTGAGAACAGAAGTCCGATTGCGATCAACCCGGCGGACCGGGCTGCCCACGACCCAAATCGCGACCCAAGTCGTGATCCATGTCGCAACCCGCGTCGCGATCCGTCACTCGGGGTTGGCATCCGCGTGCCAGGCCGTCTCATCAAGGCGCTCCTGCCGAATCCTGCTCTTCCAGACCGGCTGAGACCGGTTTCACGCACTCTCATAATCCACACTCGCACTCCGCTGACACAGATACGCGCAATTTCCTTTCAACGCCGTGCAGGGCGGTCTACCAATCGCATCGGGCCAGAATATGGGGAAAATTGGGATGAGCCGGAAGCGCCTGACCGTTGTCGTCACACGGAAATTGCCGGAACCCGTCGAGACGCGACTGCGAGAACTCTTCGAGGTACGCCTGAACGAGGCGGACACGCCGATGACGAGCGCCGATATCGGCGACGCGATCGCGGGCGCCGATGTCCTGGTGCCGACGCTTACCGATCGCATCGATGCAGGTCTCCTCGCCCGCGCGGGCGACCGCTTGAAACTGATCGCGAATTACGGCGCGGGCGTGGACCATATCGATGTTGAGACCGCGCGCTCCCGCGGCATTCTCGTCTCGAACACCCCCGGCGTGCTGACCGAAGACACGGCCGATATGACCATGGCGCTGATTCTCGCCGTGCCGCGGCGAATCGCCGAGGGTCAGGCGCTGATGCAGTCGGGTGACTGGCAGGGTTGGTCTCCGATGGCGATCATGGGCCACCGGATCTGGGGCAAGCGCCTCGGCATCGTCGGCATGGGCCGGATCGGACAGGCGGTCGCCCGCCGGGCCCGCGCCTTCGGTCTGCAGATCCACTATCACAACCGCCGGCGCCTGCACGAAGACATCGAGACCGAGCTCGACGCCACCTATTGGGAGAGCCTGGATCAGATGCTCGCCCGCATGGATATCGTCAGCGTCAATTGCCCCCATACGCCCGCGACGTTCCACTTGCTCTCGGCTCGCCGCCTCGCGCTCCTCAAAGCCAGCGCCTACATCGTCAACACAGCGCGCGGCGAGGTGATCGACGAGAACGCGCTCACCCGCATGCTGGTCAGAGGCGAACTTTCGGGCGCGGGCCTCGATGTGTTCGAGCGGGAGCCCGGCGTGAACCCGCGCCTCATGGGCCTGTCGAATGTCGTCCTGCTGCCGCATATGGCCTCGGCGACCGAGGAAGGGCGCCTTGAGATGGGTGAGAAGGTCATCATCAACATCAAGACCTTCGCCGACGGCCACCGCCCGCCCGATCAAGTCCTGCCGGCGATGCTCTGACCGGGGCACCGCCACGTCCATGCTCGGAGAACCGCGTGATGGATCTTCACGCCCTCGATACCGTCGTTATCCGACCGGCCGTGGCGGCGGATGCGCCGGTCGTCGCGCGGATCCATGGCGATGCCTACGATCACACCTACGGGCTGACCGGCGATGATTTGGCCGAGGCGCGGGCCGAGCGGGCGGCGCGCTGGCCCCGGATCCTGGGTGGGGAGACGCC
>JBCDFC010000087.1:0-18256 GCA_039178805.1 Pseudomonadota bacterium
AGGGCCGTGGTCGGCGCGATGATCGAGGACTGGTTGCGCGGTGCGGGCGTCGAAGTCGTGGACAGCATGGAGCTGGACAGCCTGGAGGCGATCGCGAGCATGGTGCATGCGGGCCTCGGCGTCTCGATCGTACCCCGCCAATGCGTGCCGCCGCCGAACCCTCTGCCGCTTTGTCGCATCCCGCTCGCGCCGGCCGCCACCCGCGATCTCGGCCTCGTAAGCCTCGCTGCGACCGTGAAGACCCGGGTGTTGGAGGAACTGGCTTCGCGTCTTGGCGAAGTGGTGGCGCAGGACGCTCTTTGAGTTTTTATGCTGCATTGCACAATAGACAAACCGGCCTTCCGGAATTGTCGGTGTTATGATGGATCGAACGGAGTCATGACGGCTCCGTCAGATGTATAGGAGACCTCCGTCATGGCTCTATCCGAGAGCGTCGCGACCCATAACACCGTCAATCCAGCAGCCAGTTTGGTCTCGATCGCGAGATCCTTGCTCGCAGCGCTCGTGCTTCTGCCCGCCGCATGGCGCAACGGCGCAGAAGCTGCGCGCCTCATGCAGCTCACCGACGCGGAACTCTCCGCCCGCGGCATCGCCCGCGAAGAGATCGTCTCCCGCGCCTTCGGCGAGGCCTGAGCGGCTAGCCGATCACCTCGTCGGAGCGATCGTCGGTCTCGCCATAGCGCTTGAGCACCGCCGGCCGGGTGCCCTCGTAGACGCGCTCGATATTGGCAGCGATCTTCTCGTTTTCCCGCTCGAAGAGGCAGTTCCCTTCGAGGTCCGAAGCCACGATGAAGGGCCCCATCTCCCGGCATTTGAGGACCCACATGGCTTGCGCCAGGCCAAGCTCCTCGGCCCAGTGCACGGCCTCCACGTTCTCGACCCCGCGCCCCAGCAGCGCGCCGGTGCCGTAGCCGACGGTCGTGAGATAGATCGCCCCGTTCGGCACGAAATGCTTGCGATAGGTGGCCGACGACATGCCGCCCTTGCCCACGATCAGCTTGGCGCCGGATTTGTCGAACCACTCACCGAGCCATTTCTCGAACCGGAAACTCGCCGTCGCGGTGACCGAGCCGAGCCGGAAGCTCCCGTCCTTGTCGATGGTCGCGGCCGGCGAGCAATGGAAGTTTGCGGCACTCTCCCGCGGCAGCTCCATCGGGATGTTGGCCCGATCTTCGAGCGCGCGCATGTAGACACCCTCCCGCGCGGTGTACATGAGCCCATCGAGATAGACGACATCGCCAAGCTTCAGCGCCGCGAGGTCCTCCCGCACGGGCGTCGTGGATAGCCGCAGTTTTCTGAGCGTCGACATCGGCGTCACTCCACGATGATGACTTGGCCGGTGATCGCACCCTCGACACTCTTCGCGTAGGCGAGCGCCACTTTCTCGGACGAGACCGGCAAATGTCCGGGGAACCAGGCGCCGTATCGGGGGGCCGAAACCTCGAGGAGGCCGGGGCTCACGACATTGAGCCTGAGGCTGCGGGGCATCTCGATGGCCGCCCCGCAAACGAAACCCGCCAGCGCCCCGTTCGCCGTGGCAGCGCCCACACCCATGCGGATCGGATCGCGATCCAGCACCCCGCTCGTAAGGGTGAAGGATCCACCATCGGGCAGAATGTCGAGACCTCCGAGCACCAGGTTCACCTGACCCATCACCTTACCCGTAAGCCCCAGCATGAAGCTCTCCTGGGTATGCTCGGCAAGGGGCGCGAAATGCACGTCGCCCGCGGACGAGATCACGGCATCGACCGTCCCTACCGTAGCGTACATCGCGTCGACGGAGGCTCGGTCCGCGATGTCCACCCGCACATCGCCGCTCCTCCGCCCGGCCCGCACGATCTCATGCCGGGTGCCGAACGCCTCGCACACGACCTTTCCGATATCGCCTGACGCGCCGACGACGAGGATGCGCATCGTCACTCCGCCGCCATCGCGGTCTCGCCCCATTCGACCGTTTCGCGGCGTTGGTAGGGGGTGAACCATTCGGGGTCGGTGCGGTGCTCGACCCGACCGTCGGCCCAGATCCGGGCGACGGCACGGCGGGAGGAGAGGCAGAAGGCATGCACGCTCATCTGCATACCGCCTGTGTGGCAGTAGCCGACCTCGATATGGCAGTCGACGACCATAGATTTGCCGACAAAGCCCATGGCACCCATGCCGATGGAGTTTCCGAGCTCTTTGAATTCCAGCTCCATCTCCGCGATGCGCGGGTCGGGGTTCCGGTCGCCGACGGTGCGCAGGCACGCAGCGCGCTTGCCCAGCACCATGCAGGCGTCCTTCGCGCCCCCGAGGCCGATGCCGATGATCGCCGGTTGGCACGAGAGACCACGCTTGCCAAAGGCCATGAGGCTGTCGAGATAGAACCGCTTGATCCCCTCGATCCCGTCCGAGGGGAAGAGCATCCGGTAGTCCGTCCCGAAAAGCCCGCCCTTGTGCACGGTGGTGAGGTCGATCCAGTCACCGCCAGGCTCGGGCTCGAACGCATACTCGATCTCGGGTGCTGCGATGCCGACATTGTTGTTGTGGTCCGTGCGCCAAAGCGGATGCACCCGGTTCGGGCGGAGCGGCACGCCGTTCGTCGCATTCGCCGTGGCGCGCCGCAGCGCCGTCTCGAGCGCGATGGGCCCGCCCTCTACCTGCGCGGTGTTGGACATCTTCACATACCAGCGCGGGCAGCCCGTATCGCCGCACATGGCCCGACGGTCTTCCTTGGCGGCCTCATAGTTTTCCAGCATCGCCTGCAGGACGAAGGACGAGAGATCCCCATCCTCGACCGCCGCCGCCGCCTTCAGCCCTTCGAGATAATCCTCCGGTATCTCGATGGCCGCCTTGTCCATCAACACCTCCGCCGTGGACTGAATGAGATCGATGGAGATCATCGGCTTCCTCCATTGGATACGACCTCGTGCGCTACTCTTGGCGCGCTGAACCGAGCAGCCTCGGCGAATGTGCGCCGTACCAGATCGGAGCCATCCAAGCCTTGACTGGTACAGCGCCCGCGTCCCCGCGCCGATGGGTGCGGCATCTCGAGGACGTTCCAGTCCGGTCCGAGGGACAGATAGGAGCGCGAGTTCTTCGCGAGCTTGCCGCCCAGGATCGCGACCCGTGCGTGGGTTAGCGCACAGATCTCAGAGTTGATGCCCGCCGAGATCCTGAGATTTCGATCATTCGGCTTGAGCCCGTAGCCTGCAAGGGCATTCAAGGGCAGGATCTCAGCCTCGGCTAAGCCAGCGCGCTTCGCCGCATCTGCAACGAACCTCGCCGTCGGATCATCGTTTCGGAACCCAATCTCACGAGAGCGTTCTGCGCCACTTCCCGCCGTGAACTCACCACCAGGATCGGCGAGTATAAGGACTACGCGGAAAGGCCCTTGGTGGTAAGGAGCGATCCGCGGCATGAACCATCCTTCAGCTTCGCCGAGCGAAACGTAGAGGTCCGAGAGCTCGTCTATACTCGTGACCTCGCACTTCTGTGCGTCTTCACTCGCGAGAGGCCAATCCGCGCGGCTGATCATCATTGCGCGGCCACCAAGGTTTCGGGCTCGTCGTCGGGCAGGATGGTCTCGCCGGGGCTGACGATCGTGAAGCGGACGGGTTCGCGGCCGACTTCGAGGCCGCAGCGGTCCCGCTCGCCGACGCAGCGGGCGCGGGTGAAGTAGGAGGCGTCGAGATCGCCCTCTTCGGGGAAGTCCTCGCGGAAATGGGCGCCGCGGGAGTTCTCGCGCGCAAGCGCCGCCTCGGTGATCACTTGGGAGATCTCGAGGAGGCTTTGAAGGTTCAGCCAGTCGTGCCAGGTCAGGTTGAAGGCGCGCATCGTGCCGTCGACACCGGTCTCCATGAGCTCGCGCCCGATGCTCTCGATCCGGCCGAGCCCGCGCTCGAGGCCGTATTCGGTGCGCATGACACCCACATCCTCCCACATCGCCTCCTGCAGCGCTTGGCGGAGCGGTAGGACATGCCCCGTCGGTTTCGAGAAGGGGTGCATCGCGCGGGCAATCTCTGCCTCCAGCACCGCCTCGTCGGGGGCGCGGAGGGTCATGCGTGGGATATCCTGGCCCATCGTGTCGCCCGCGACGCCGCCATAGACGGTCGAGTTCGCGACCCCGTTCCCGCCCAACCGGTTCGAGCCATGGGCGCCGCCCGCATCCTCACCGGCGACATAGAGACCTTCCATCGCCGTGCGGGTATCGCGGTCCACCACCACGCCGCCCATGTGGTAATGCGCGGTCGGCACCACCTCGACCCGGCCGCCGGCGAGATCGAAGCCGCAATCTGCGCAGCGCTTGACCATGCCCTTGAACTTCTTCGCGACGCTCTCGGGGCCGAGATGCGCCATCGAGATGAAGACGCCGCCATTGGGCGAGGCGTTCTGCTTGCGCATCTCGGCATAGATCCCGCGGCTCACTACATCGCGGGTCGCACGCTCACCCTTGCCGTTATAGTCGAACATGAAGCGATTGCCGGCACCGTTCAGAAGATGCCCGCCCGCGCCTCGAAGCCCTTCCTCCAGCACCGTGCCCGTCATTTTCGAGTTCGGCCCGGCGAGGAGACCGGTCGGGTGGAACTGCACCATCTCCATATCGCGGAGCGGCAGGCCCGCCCGAAGCGCCATGGCGAGCCCGTCCATCGCCTTGTCGCCCGAGGGCGTGTGGTACTTGTACATGGTCGGGCCGCCGCCCGTGGCCATCAGCACGGCCTTGGCGCGGACGAAGCGGAAGCGGCCCGTGCGCATGTCGATCATCAGCACACCGGCGAGTGCGCCGCCCTCCTTGGCGGGGACGAGGCCGATGGCGCGGTGTTCCTGCAGCCGCTCGACCCGGCGCTTCAGCACCTGCTCCATCAAACGATTGATGATCTCGATGCCCGTGAGATCGCCCTTGTGCACCGTGCGATCGGCGGTCTGCCCGGCGAAGGCCTTGTGATGAAGGCGCCCGTCCGGCTCGCGATCGAAGAAGCAGCCGATCTCGTTTTCAAGCTCGCGGACGCGCGTGACCGCCTCCTCGCAAAGCCGCCAGGCCATGTCCTGATCCGGCAGCCATTTGCCGCCGATGATCGTGTCCATGAAGTGCCGCTCGACGCTGTCGCCGGGGCCGAGGGCGACGTTGTAGCCGCCCTGGACCATGCGGGTGCAGCCGCATTTGCCGATGAGGCCCTTAACGGCGACGGTGATCTTCGTGCCCTCGGGCGCCGATTGCTGGGCGTGGAGGGCCGCGAAGAGCCCCGCGCCGCCGGTGCCGAGGATCAGGATATCCGTGTCGTGCCGGTCGAGATCGTAGGCCATCGCTTACACCGCCTGCAGAAAGAAGGTGCCGGAGACGAGCACCGAGAGACCGACCGCGCCCGCCGCCATCGTCTTCTGCCGCTCGGTCCAGGGTAGCAGCTCGAGCGCGAGCAGTCGAAGCCCGCCGAAGAAGTGCACGGCGAGGAGGAAGACGAGGCCGAACTCGGCGATCTTCACCGCCGTGTAATCGGTCCAGCGGATAAAGCCGTCGAGGGCCGCTGCGTCCTCAAGCGCCAGTGCCAGCACCCAGAAATGGGCCGGCAGGAAAAGCGCGAGGGCGATGCCTGATATCCGGTGCAGGATAAAGGCGAGCCAGAGCGGGTGGTTGCGATGCGGCCGGATCATGGGCCGACCCCGAAAGTGACCGCATAGACCGCGCGGAGCCCCATGAAGGCGAGCACCCCGAAGCTCCCCCACATCAGCCAGTCCAGCGCCCGGCGCTGCCAGCCGAGCCACTCATGCGCGATGACCCTCAGCCCAATGGCAGCATGGACTGAGACCGCGACCGCGAAGAGGCCGTAGAAGAGCGCCCAGCCCACGCTGCCGGCGGTGCGCCCCAGGATCTCACCCGCGGAAAGCCCGTCCTGCACGGCGTAGATCATCACCGCGATATGGCCGATGACGAGCGGCGCCATGACGAGGGCGGAGAGGCGTTGCGCGAGATAGAGCTTCAGATCCAGCATCAGCGCCGCCCCCACAGAAGCTTGCCGAAGGCCCGGCTCGATGTCTCGCGCTTGAGCCCCGCGATCGCGTTCATCGGGTTGAGACCGTTGGGGCAGGCGGCGGCACAGCTCCCCATCGAGTGGCAGTTGTGGCAGCCGCCCCGGCCGCTGACTGCATCGAGGATCGCGTCGCGGTCCCCGTCCTTCTCGTCGTTCAGAAGCGTCCAGGCCCGGTTGAGTGCGGCCGGACCTAGGAAATCCGGGTTGCCCGCGACCGTGTCGCAGGCGGCGTAGCAGATGGAGCAGTTGATGCACTCGATCCCGGCATTGGCCGCCTGGCGATCGTCCGAGGACGGATCGATCTCCTGGATGTCGTCGTACCGGGTCTCCTGTGCATGAAACACACCCTCCGCCCCGACCCATTTGTCGAAGAACGGGTCCATATCCGCCGCGAGATCCTTGATGACCGGCAGGTTGCGGAGCGGGGCGACCTCGATCCGCGCATCCTCGCCCAGAACCTTGCCCACATGGGTGCGGCAGGTCCAACGGGGCACCCCGTTCACCATCATCGCGCAGGAGCCGCACATGCCGACGCGACAGGCGAAGCGATAGGAGAGTGTGGGATCCGTGTTCTGCTGGATCCAGGCGACGACATCGAGGACGGTCTGGCTCTCCTCGCGCGGCACATCATAGCGCTCATAGCCACCGCCCGCTGCAGTGCCACGCCACACATCCACCGTTAATTGCTGATCGTTCGACACGCGTCCTCGCTGGCACGGGGCAGCAACGCCCCTCTGCTGATGCTGGCTCAGGAATAGATATCGTCAGACGGGCTGACGGAAAGCGAGTAATGCTGACCTTTTTTGAAAGCCTGGCTTACGAGGCTTTCACGCCCCAGCGCGATCCGTCAGAACATGTCGACGATGTCGACAATTGTGCCCAGGTTCCCGGCATCGACGGTGATCCCATCGAGCGTGATCACCGTTCCAAGGCCCGTATCGATCACGCCGCCCGCGACGGAAATGCTGCCAAGGCCGAAGCCTGGACCGAAGGCCTCGAGCACGACGGTATCCACGCCGATCTCGAAATCGGCGATCTGGTTCGTGCCGTCGCCTGGGTTGAAGACGAAGAAGTCGGCATCCGCGCCGCCCAACAGCGCATCCGTGCCTTCGCCCGCACGGATGGTGTCGTTGCCGGCACCGCCGAGGAGGAGGTCGTTGCCGATGCCGCCGATCAGCAGATCGTTGCCCTCGTCGCCCAGCAGCGCGTCATTGCCCTCTTCGCCGAGCAGCGTGTCATCATCGCTGCCGCCGAACATCTTGTCGTTGCCGAAGCCGCCTTCGAGGCTGTCCGAGCCCTCGCCGCCGCGCAGAACATCGACGCCATCCTCGCCAAGCACCGTGTCGTTGCCGACACCGCCATCGAGCTCGTCGTCATCCCCGCCGCCGATGATCAGGTCGTTGCCGCCGTTGCCATCGAGCGTGTCGCGCCCGCCATTACCGAGAAGCGTGTCGTCGCCTTCGCCGGTTTCGAGGAAGTCATCGCCGATGCCGCCCTCGCGCAGCTCGTTATCCGTGCCGCCCGGATCGGTCACGATCACATCGTCGAAGCCGCCGCCGTCGACAATGATGGTCACCGTCCCCGTATCGGATAGCGCGGTGCTATCGGCGATCGCGTAGTCGAAGCTGACTTCGCGCGTTTCGAGGAAGCCGAGATCGTCAAAGTCGTCGCCCAACACGAAGATGAAGGTGCCGTCGGCGTTGACCGCCGCGCTTCCACCACCCGCAACCTCGAAGAACTCACCGACATTGCCGAGCGACCCGCCACCGCCGATCACCGTCAGCGTGTCGCCATCGGGGTCGAAATCGTTGCTGATAAAGGTGCCGAATACGAGTGGCTGATCATTGCCGACGCTTGCTTCGTCATTCACCGCGACAGGGGCGTCGGCAACGGGCGTGACGGACAGGTTCACGGTGCCGATGGCGCTCGCACCGAACGGATCCTCGATCGTGTAGTCGAAACTGTCGGCGCCGAAGAAGTCCGCATCGGGCGTGTAGGTGACGGTCCCGTCCGCCTCGATCACGACCGATCCGTTGCCGCCACTCATCACCGCTGATACGACAATCGCGTCGCCATCGGCATCGAAGGCGGCCGCGGCAAGATCGAGGTTGAGGGCCGTGTCCTCCGGCGTCGTCTCGCTGATCTCGGCCGGCACTGGTGCTACATTGTCGGGCTCGGCCACATTGACCGTGACGATGGCGTCATCGGTCAAACCGCCGTCCGTTATCGTGTAGCCAAAGCTCGCATCGCCGAAGAACCCGTCATTGGGCGTGAACGTGATGGTGCCGTCCTCGTTGAGCACGGCAATCCCGTCCGGCGAGGTTCCGACCGCGCTGACCGAGATTGCATCGCCATCCGGGTCGCTATCATTGGCGAGCACGTCGATCACGATCGGCGTCTGGAACGCGGTGCCGACCATGTCGTCCGCGGCCAGAGGCGCATCCTGGATCGGGTTCACCGTGACCTCGACAGTCGCGTCCGCGCTGCCGCCCACGCCGTCCTCCACCACATAGGTGAAGCTGTCGGTGCCGAAGAAATCGACATCGGGGGTGTAGGTAACCGTCCCATCGGCATTGACGCTCGTGCTGCCGTTGCTTCCGTCGCCGGCTGAGACGAGCGACACCGGATCGCCGTCGGGGTCGCTGTCGTTGGCCAGCACCGCGATGACGACGGCGGCCTCCTCGTCGGTTGTTGCCTCGTCATCGGCCGGTGTCGGGTCGTCGTTCTCGCTGCCGACCTCGACTGTGACGGTCGCCTGATCGAAGAGGCCGGTGCCATCGCCCACCGTGTAGGTGAACATGTCCGTACCGGTGAAATCGGCGTTCGGCGTGTAGCGAACGGTCCCGTCCGAGTTGACCGAAACGCTGCCATTCGCCGCCGCACCGAGCACCGCGACGTTCAGAACATCGCCGGCATCCGGATCGCTGTCATTGGCAAGCACGTCGATATCGACGGCCGTGTCCTCAGTCGTCGACGCGTCGTCATCGGCCGCAATCGGCGCATCGGCGACCGCCGTCACCGTGACGGTGACCGTGGCTGTATCCGTCGCGCCGCCGGGCCCGTCGCTGATCTCGTAGTCGAAACTGTCCGTGCCGACGAAGTCCGGATCGGGCGTGTAGAGGATGACGCCGTTCGGCTGCAGCAGCGCCACGCCGTTCGCGGCGGCCGTCACATTCGTGACGCTCAGCAAGTCGCCGTCCGCATCCATGTCGTTGCTGAGAACGGGGATCACGATCGCCGTGTCCTCGGCCGTCGTCGGCGTGTCGTCCACCGCGACGGGCGGAGTGTTCGACGGATCGATGTTCAGCGTCACGGTCGCCGTGTCGGTACCGCCATCGATATCGGTCAGCAGATAGACGAAGCTGTCGCTCAGCGTGCCGGCACCGGGGGTGTAGGTGAAGCTCCCGTTCTCGTTGAAGGTGAGCATTCCCCCGCTCGGACCGGAGACGAGCGAGAAGGTGAGCGGATCGCCATCGGGGTCGACGTCGTTCGTTCCCACCAGACCGCCGACAGGGCCGTCCGAGCCGCCCGCGAAAGTGTCGTCATTCGCGACCGGCGGCGGGTTGTTGACGGTGATCGAGAATTCGACCGGATCGCTCGTAAGCGCACCGTCGCTTGCCGTCGCCGATACGGTGTAGATCCCGTCCATCTCCGGACCGCCGCTCGAGGCGAGGTTCGATAGCGTGCCGGTGATCTCCCCGGTCGAGGCATTTAGGATCACGCCCGCAGGCAGGCCCGAAGCCGCAAAAGTCAGCGCATCGCCGTTCGGATCGGTGAAGCCGGGCGCGATGGAGAAGGTCAAGACTTGGCCGTCGAGCGCCACGATGTCGCCGAGCGGCGCATCGGCCTCCGGCGGGTCGTTGGCGTCGATGACGTTCACTTTCACGGCCGCGACATCGGTGCCCCCGACACCATCGCTGACCGTGTAGAGGAAGCTGTCCATGCCGAAGAAGTCGGGGTCCGGCGTGTAGGTGATGCCGCCTGCGTCGTTGACGACTGCGGTCCCGTTGGCCGGCTCCGTGACCTCGATCACGGTGAGCGTCTGCCCCTCGCCATCGGTGTCGTTCTCGAGCACATCGATATCGACGGGAACGTTCTGGTCCGTCTCCGCCATGTCATCCATGGCGACCGGCTCTTCGTTCACCGTAACGGTGACCGTCGCGGTCGACGGCTCGCCGTCCAGATCCTCGATATCGTAGGTAAAGCTATCGCTGCCGGTGAAGCCGTCATTCGGCGTGTAGGTGATGGTGCCGTCGTCGTTGACCTCGGTCGTCCCGTTCGTGCCGTCGCTCGCACCGACGACCGACAGAACGTCATCCGCGTCCACATCGATATCGTTCGCCAGGACCGAGATGACGACGGACGTGTTCTCGTTCGTGGTCACCTCGTCGGCGACCGCCTCGGGCGCATCGTTGACCGGCGTCACGTCGATGGTCAGCAGGCCTTGGGCGAGGTTCCCATTGCCGTCGTTGATCAGGTACTCGACCGTCGCCTCGCCGACGAAGTTCTCGTCCGGCGTAAACAGGATGCCGCCTGCGATGTTCGGGACGGCCATGCCGTTCGTAACCGCACCGATCGCCTGCAGGAACGGCCTGTCGCCATCGGGATCGGCGTCGTTCCCGACCACATCGACATTGATCGGCTCGTCTTCGGGCGTCGTCGCAAAGTCCGGATTGGCGATCGGATCATCCTGCACCGAGGTGATGGAGATC
Source organism: Pseudomonadota bacterium (assembly GCA_039178805.1). Classification (GTDB taxonomy): domain Bacteria; phylum Pseudomonadota; class Alphaproteobacteria; order Rhodobacterales; family Rhodobacteraceae; genus Thermohalobaculum. The sequence goes on from JBCDFC010000087.1 coordinate 10,715, forward strand.
ATGACCGTCGCGCTGTCGGTCTCCTCACCATCCGTGACATCGTAGGTGAACACATCCGCGCCGCTGAAATCGTCGTTCGGCGTGTAGGTGAAGGACCCGTCGGACTGCAGATCGACGGTCCCGTTCATCGGCATGCTGTCGAGGCTGAAGGTCAGCTCGTCGCCGTCATCGACCTCGATGTCGTTGTCGCCGACATTGCCGGTGATGTCGGTGTCTTCCGGTCCCGAGAAGCTGTCATCGACCGCGACCGGGGGATCGTTGACGCCCTCGACGGTGACGCTGACGGTCGCGGTCGATGTCCCGCCGTTCCCGTCGCTGATCGTGTAGGTGAAGGTCTCGATGCCTTCGAAATCCATGTTCGGCTGGTAGCTGAGCGACGTGCCTTCCACGATCGAGACGAGGCCGTTCGTGGCCCCATCCACCGAGACGATCGTGAGCGTGTCATCCTCGGGGTCGCCGTCGTTGATCAGGACATCGAGGCTCGACGTTGTGTCTTCTTGGATGGTGAAATCGTCATCGTCCGCCGTCGGGAAACCCTGGACCTGGATCGTGACAGTGGCGGGCCCGGCCGCGTCGCCACCCCCGCCAAGCGTGTATTCGAAGCTGTCAGTGCCAGAGGTGCCGTCAGGCGTGTAATCGAACGTGCCGTCGCCGTTCGACACCAGGGTGCCGAGCGTGGTCGTCATGGTGAAGTTATCGAGCGTCAACGGATCGCCGTCGAGATCCACGTCATTCGCAAAGACGTCGATCACACTCGCAGTGCCGGCCGTCGCGCTGTCGACGAAGAACGCGTCGTCGTTCGCTGTCGGGTTCGCCACGTCTTACCTCGCCCAGTTACAGACCGGGCCGCGAGCCTTAACCACACACTCGCCCGGCGCCGTGAAAAACTTCACGTCCCGCCGCGCAATTCGCTGGACGGGACCGCTTGGGTCCATCGACGCCACACGCGGAGCGGGTGCCCCCCAACTCAAGAGTGTAACAGAGTCGTCGAAATCCCTCGAAAGAAGACGCTTTTTCGCCTTAAAGATCAACCACGCATTAACCAGTTCTGCCCCTGCGTAGGTTGCACACGAAGGGCGCCTGACAACCATTGGCCCTAGAAGAAAAACTGCTTCGTGATCGATGCCTCAAATCGGAAATTCTGGTAATCGAAGTTGTCCAAATTTGAGAATACACGCCGGTAGCCAAAGCCGAGATTGAGCGACAGATCGTCGAGGGCAGCGATCGGCTCGTCGGCGCCTGCTGCGCGCAACAATCCATCCGCGCGCAGCAGCAGTCCAAGCCTTGCACCGACCGCGTGATCTTCCTGCGTCGTGGTCGTGGAGATGAAAGGGTCGGGCCCATCGAAGTCGGCGAAGGCATAGTCGGCCGAGAGCCTGAGCGCTGCCGCATCGTTCACGACATACTGCGCCGTCACCGACACACCGTGCTGCGAGAACGCTTCGAAATCCTCATCGGCGAAACGTTCGCTGAAGGTGTAGCTCCCCACGATGCCGAGCCGGTCGGTCGGGGTCCAAAGCACGCCTGTGCGCGCCTGCACGAAGGGACCGGTCTTCTCATCGGCGAACTCGTCCGCGTCGACGGAGGCGAAGTCGTCGAAGCCACCGGAGATATCGACGAAGCCCAATAGGCGCTGATCGTTCCCGATCGCGCGCTGCAGCCGAACGCCGCCCTCGCCCGAGCGTAGGTAACGCTCACCGCCAAGATAGATCTGCCGGAACGTCGCCCGCGGCTCGATATCGAGAACCGTCGCATCGATGAAGGCCGAGACCGAGGCGAAGCCCGAGACGACGTCGAACTCATCCAACTCGAACTGCTCGACACCAAGCGCGGTGAAGTCGAAGCTGACACGCTGCACCGTCTGCGATGGCAGTTTGTAGTCGATGCGCCCCGCAACCACGCCGAAGATGCCGACATCGTCCTCGCCTTCCTCATCCGTATCGATGACGGATGGGCCAAGGCCGGGGATATCCACCTGAAACGTACCGCCGAGCGGGAAGTTGTCGCGGTTCGTGTCGTATTGCACGCCCAGGGTGAAGCCGACATTCCCGGTGACCGTGCTCAGCCTGCGCACCGCCTGCTCCTGGTACTCGGCCAGCACGCGACGATCGGCGGAGGACAAAGCTTCTGGGTTCACCGCTTCGAACTCGCGCTGCGCTTCGGCAACCTGGTCGAGACGGAAGAGGGTCACTGCATAAAGCAGCCGGACGGTGTTCTCGTCCGGATAGAGGATGATCAGCCGCTCAAGCGCTGCAGATGCCCCCGGTAGGTTCCCGGTCGCCAACTCCTGGCGGGCATAGGCGACCGTAAGTTCCAGGTTGTCGGGATCTTGCAGAATGGCGCTATACGGGATCGACGCGACGCCTTGCGTGTCCGTGTCTTGCGCCCAGGCGTCGAAAGGGGCCACCACGCCCACGACAAGGAGAGCCGTCCCGGCGAAAAACGGGCGAACGCGGCCAGCTTGGCGAAACATCGAACTCTCCCGAGGGGCCTCGACACGTCAGAGTTGAAGGCTGGCCCAATGGCGGCGCGGCAGCAACCGCGTTTACCTTTCGGTAACAAATTCGCAGGGCGAGTGTGCTCATGCGTCCGCAGCGGTGGGGGAACGCTCACCGGAGCTTGCGATAAATTCAGTCGCAACGACCGGCCCGGCGCGTTACTGTAGCGTTAACTGGTAACGGTGGGGATATCGTGATGTTTGCGACACGCACTCTGGCCATCGGCGCGCTCGCCGCGACGAGCGCTATGGCACTCGCGCTTGGCGCTGCAGGCGCCCAGGATCAGCCGCAGGCAGGGGTTGCTGCGGCCGTTGTGAGCCCGGTCGAGCTTTCCCGCGCAAGCGCGGGTTCGCCGTTGGCGGTCGAGTCGGGCACCGATATCTTCCTCGAAGACCGCATCGTAACCGGCGACGGATCGCGCATGCAGGTGCTTCTCCTCGACGAGACGACGCTTACGATCGGGCCGAATAGCGACCTCGTGATCGACCGGTTCGTCTATGATCCCGACAGCGGCACGGGAGAGATCGCGGCGGAGATGGCGACGGGCTTCCTGCGCTATCTGTCCGGCAAGGTCGCCGAGGAAACGGCTGAGAACGTGCGCATCAATACCCCGGCGGCCTCGATGGGTATCCGGGGCTCCGCGCTGTTCGTTGCGCAGTCGCCGGACGATCCGGACACGTATTTCTGCGGCGTGCTGGGCCCTGGCCTCGACAATAACGCCTTCGCCCGGCGCGGCGCCTGCTTGATCGAGAACGAGCAGGGCTCGACCGAGGTGCGGCGCGCGGGCTTCGGCGCGTTCGTCACCAAGGGCGAGGCGCCGCGGGATCCGATCCCGTTCCCCGAGCAGCTTCTGGAAGATCTGCACATCGCCCTTCGCCCAGGTGTCGGAGCGCGCGGCGCGGCGCGTGCGGCGGCGCCTGCCGGTGGCGTCGGCGTCGGCGCGGGCGGGGAAAGTGCGGCCCAGACGACGGGGCAGCGCACGGCGGAGCTGCGCGAGTCGGGCGTTCTCGCCGAGAGCATCCTGACCAACCGCTTCGACGAGCTGACGGTGAACAACGACTCGAACATCGTCGATCCGCTGCCGCCGATCACGCCGGACCCCACGATCGTCGTCCCGGCCTTCGCACAGCTCACCTCCAACGACGTCTTCGATCTCGACCTGCATGCGACCGGTCCCGACCCGAGCGGGAGCGGGCGTTTCCACGTCTTCTTCGCGAACACGACGGGGCCTGTGGGTGAGGGCGGTGTGCCGGCTGTCGAGCTCGATGACGTGCCGGGCTTTCCCGGGAGCGAGGTGCTAACCCTCAACAGCTTTGGCGAGGGCGGCGTCACCCGCATCTCGGTCTTCAACTTCTCGGATCAGACTTTCGGCTCGACGAGCCTTGCCAATCTTTCGGACGCCATGGTCTCGCTTCTTCGCAACGGGCTGATCGAGCGTGGGCCGGGCGGGAGCATGGTGATCACCGGCGACCTCATCGATCAGATCTCACCGGCGCCCGGCGGCGCGGGCAACACGTTCGTCGCCTATGAGATCAACCCCGACGGCACCTTCACGGCGGTTGGTGAGTTTACCGACTTTCCGAATTCCTTCGCCGTCGAGTAGCGGACGCCTCAGGCGGCATCGACCGGCAGATCGCTGTCGGCCTCCTCCGGATAGACCCCGGTCTCGGGATCTATCCGGCGCGAGGCCAGGCGGCCCGCGTATAGCTCGGCGGTCACGTCCAGGCGGAGCGTCGGTGCCCGCCAATCGTTCGACTGCGCCAAGAGCTGGAAGACACGGTGCAGGCAGGCATCGGCAGTCGTCCAATCCTTGGCCTGATAGGCTGCGACCAGTGCGGCCTGCGCATCGCGATACTGCTCGAAGGACGTTGCGGCCACGTCCTTCGCATATCCGACCAGGGCGAAAATCCGAACCGGCTGCGCCCGGCCCTTGACGCTGACGGTGTCGAGTTCGACGGCGGCGAACTCATCGCCGATCCGCTCCACCGTCGCGCCGCTCACCAGTATGTCGACGCCGAAGAGCTTCGTTTGCCCTTCGAGCCGCGATGTGACGTTCACATCGTCGCCAAGCGCTGAGTAATTGAAGCGGTCCGACGAACCCATATTCCCGACCCGGCAGACGCCTGTGTGCAGCCCGATGCCGATCGCGATGGGATTGAACTCTTTCCCCGCGATCAGCGCCTCGCCCTTCAGCGTCCCGTTCAACCGCTGCAACGCTTCGCGCATGGCCAGCGCCGCCCGACAGGCGCGTATCGGGTGCTCTTCGACGTCCAGCGGTGCGTTCCAGAACGCCATGATCGCGTCGCCGATATATTTGTCGATATAGCCATCCTCGCGCAGGATCTCGTCCGACATCGGCGTGAAGTAGCGGTTCATGAAGACGATCAGCTCTTCCGGCGCCATCTTCTCGGAAAGCGTCGTAAAGCTGCGGATGTCGGAGAAGAGGAGCGTGATCTCACGGTCTTCGCCGCCAAGCTGCAAGCTGTCCGGATCCGCTGCGATGCGCTTTACGAGTTCGGGGCTCAGATACCGGCTGAAGGCACCGCGGACGAAGCGCCGCTCGGCCTCGGTCTGCATCATCATGACCGATGTCGTGGGCAGGTACACGCCGAGGGTAGCGAGGATCGGATAGACGGGATCGATCAGCAACCGAAGCTCGGTGAACGCATACCAGGACGACCCGACCGCAGCGGCCATCGCGGCGAGCCCGAGGAGGCCAGACCAAGTGGCGCCCAAGAGCGGAAGCGCGATGATGAGCGCGGCACCCGTGGCGATGAAGACCAAGACCTCAAGCCCCTCGGCCCAGTCGGGGCGCTGCAAATGATGGCCGAGCACCATCTGTTCGAGCGCTTGAGCATGCAGGCTGACCCCAGGGACATTCGGCGAGAGCGGCGTCGAGCGCAGATCCTTGAGCCCCGCCGCCGACGTCCCGATTAGCACGATATGCCCACCGATCAGCGGATTGACCTTCGGCATCTCCTCGCGGTTCAGCACTTTCCAGGCCGGGACATAGCGCTGTTCGATATGGCCGGTGTCGTGGAGCACGATCTCGCCAAGCCGGGTCGTCGGCACCTCGACCGCACCGATCTTGGCGGCGACCATATTGACCGAGCCGTCATCGAGGGCGGCCGTCTTGATCAGATGCGTTCGCGCGCGCTGTGCGACGCGCAAGCCTTCGGCGGCCAGGGTGGGATAGATGTTGCCCTGCACGGTCTGGAACAGCGGCACGCGGCGGAGCACGGTGTCGAGGTCGTTGCGGACGGCGAAGCTGCCGTTCCCTGCCGCCGCCTCCTGAATGACGGTGAGGTTCACCGCGGCGCCGGGGAAAATCTCCAAGGCCTTCGTCGGGTCGGGCCCGCTGAAGGCGACGCCCGATGGCCTCGCGGGCACGGCGTTGTTGCTCGTCTCATGCGGGGCAAAGCCCGTGACCACCGGCAGACCGCGGATCGTCTCCGCGAAGATCAGGTCGGGATCGGGAACTTGCTCGAGCAGCACGTCGATCGCGACCTGCGCGCCCGACAGCTCAACCGCCGTCGCAATCGATCGCGGATGTAGGCGATCGCGCTCGGCAAAGACCATGTCGAAGACGATGGCTGCGGCACCGGCCTCGGTCAGGGAGGAGACGAGCTGGCCGATAACCGCCCGGGGCCACGGCCACTGGCCGTATCGTTCGAGCGATGCTTCGTCGATGTCGACGATCCGCACCCCGGCTTCCCGATAGGTTCGCGGTTCGAGCTGCTGATAGAAATCGAAGGTCCAGAGGCGCGCCTGCTCAACGATCCGGGGGTCGCTGATGCGGATGCCGACCAGCAGGACCAGCGCGACGAGCCCGTAGAGAAACGGCAGAAAGCGCCTGATCATGCCTGCGGCCCCCAAAAGCCGAGCTTCCTCCGAACACCGGATACGAAAGCATAATCGGCGACGGCGCGCTATGTCATGCGCTCTGGCCGGGCCATTTGCGCCGGATGCATGGCCAAAACGCCCGTTTCGCGCCCCGAACGACGCAGTTTTGGCGGAATCCGCCTCCCGCCACCGCAGCAAGCTTGCCCCTACGGCCCTCCCTGCCATACTGGCGCGCAATGGCGGCACGGGTATTAGCCGCCTTGCCTGCGCCTGGAGCGGCGTGCGCGAGGGGAGGGCGTCGACGGTGTTTAATCCGCGGCTGGTCTTGGCGACCACGTTCGGCGACCATCTCGCCGACACATACGCACAGCATTTCGCAGGGCGGCGACCGGAATACGCGGCCTATCTGAGGGGCGGTGCGACCCTCATCCTACAGCGGATCGCGAACACCACGGCGCTCTACCACGATGCCGAACATACGATGATGGTCACGCTGGTCGGCCAGGAGATCATCCGCGGGCGGCTTCTCTCCGAGGCGCTGACGCCTGAGGATTGGCTCCACTACATCGTCGCGCTTCTGGTGCACGATATCGGCTTCGTTCGCGGGATCTGTAAGGGCGATGGCGACGGGCGGGTCGTCATCAACAGGGATGGCGATACGGTGGCGATCCCGGAAAGCGCCTCGGATGCGGTGCTGGCGCCTTACCATGTGGATCGCGCGCATATCTATATCCAAGAGCGGTTCGGCGACAGCGAGATCATCGATGCGGATCGCGTGTCGCGCGCGGTCGATTTCACGCGTTTTCCGGTGCCGCAGGACCCGATCTATCGCGCCACGGACACCGAACCTGCCCTCGTGCGGGCGGCGGATCTGATCGGCCAACTCGGCGATCCGTTCTATCTGCGCAAGATCCGCTCGCTCTATCACGAGTTCGAGGAGACGGGCGCGGCGCGGCAACTCGGCTACAGCTCTCCTAGCGACTTGGAGCGCAAGTATCCTGAGTTTTTCTGGACCCAAGTGAGGCCAGTGATCGGCACAGCACTCGAGCATCTGGACCAGACCGTCGAGGGCAAGCACTGGATCGCCCAGCTCTACAACCAAGTCTTCCAGGTCGATCATCAGGCGCTGTTGGCGGAGCCCACCGGCGAGCGCCCCGAAGCACGCCAGCTCGGCGGGCTCAGACCGTCGGTGTTCTAGGCC
>JBCDFC010000088.1:0-18140 GCA_039178805.1 Pseudomonadota bacterium
GAGCCCGACCCAGCAGATGCGCGCGGGCAGGCCCTGGAAGGCGATGCGCGCGCGGGCCATGTCGAGCCATTGGTGGAGATGGGTGTCGTGGGGCATGAGCGCGCGCACCTTGGCGTCGGTCGCGTAGATATCCTCCGGATCGCCCGAAAGCGCACACCAGCGGAAGGGGCCGATGCCGCGGCAGAAGAGCGGGCGGATATAGGCGGGCACGAAGCCCGGAAAGGCGAAGGCGTCGGTCAGCCCCTCGTCCTTCGCGACTTGTCGGATGTTATTGCCGTAGTCGAGCACCGGCAGGCCTTGGTTCCAGAAGGCGACCATGGCGGCCACATGCTCGCGCATCGAGGCGCGGGCGGCAGCCTCGACCGCGGCAGGGTCGCTCTCGCGCTTGGCCCGCCATTCGGCGACGCTCCAACCCTTGGGCAGATAGCCGTTGACGGGGTCATGGGCCGAGGTCTGGTCGGTGACGATATCGGGGCGGATGCCGCGTCGGACGAGTTCGGGGAAGATCTCGGCCGCATTGCCGAGAAGGCCGACGCTCCGCGCCTCGCCCGCGGCCGTGAACCGCTCGATCATCGTGAGAGCGGTGTCGAGATCCTCGGCCTTCTCATCGAGATAGCGGGTGCGGAGACGGAAATCGATGCGCTCGGGATCGCATTCGACGGCAAGGCAGGAGGCGCCGGCAAAGACCGCGGCCAATGGCTGCGCACCGCCCATGCCGCCAAGGCCCGCCGTGAGGATCCAGCGCCCTGTCAGATCGCCGTCATAGTGCCGACGACCCGCCTCAGCGAAGGTCTCGTAGGTGCCCTGAACGATGCCCTGGGTACCGATATAGATCCAAGAGCCCGCGGTCATCTGCCCGTACATCATGAGCCCGAGCCGGTCCAAATGGTTGAAGTGCTGCCAATTGGCCCAGGCGGGCACGAGGTTGGAGTTGGCGATCAGCACCCGGGGTGCGTCGGCATGGGTGCGGGCGACGGCGACGGGGCGACCGGACTGGACTAGAAGCGTCTGATCCCCTTCGAGCCGCTGGAGCGTGGCGAGAATGCGGTCGAGATCGTCCCAGCTTCGCGCCGCACGGCCGATGCCGCCATAGACGACGAGCTCGTTGGGGTTCTCTGCGACCTCAGGGTCGAGATTGTTCTGCAGCATGCGGAAGGCCGCTTCCTGACCCCAGCCGAGGCAGTTGAGATCGGGCCCGCGCGGTGCACGTATCTCGCGGAAATTCCTGAAACGGTCCTGCACGGTCACCCTCCGATCCGCCGGCTGCGAGGTCGAGGGCAGCATGCACGCCAGAGGCCCAATCCGTATGCATGAACGTTGCTCGAACATCGCCGCCGAGGGTCCAGACACTGGACCAATCATCTGGTCGGGGCCTGCCGTCACCCGCGACGCTGGAGCCGACAGGTGGGCAAAACCCTCCTCAACGCACGTCGTGACCGTCGAAGCGACCTTATCGCGTTGGCGTTTCGAGCCGGCTCAAAGCGCGCTCCTCAAAAGGCTGAAAACGCCAGCCTTGTCCCAGTGCCCACTGGGTCACCGGACTGGGTCACCGGGCTGGGGCAGCCGATTGGGGCAGCCGACTGAGGTGTCCGACTGGGGCATCGGACTCGCTTGTCGGGCTCCGCGCCCACCCACGACAGGGTATCGAAGGTTTCTTAACGCGCGCCGAACGCTCCTGGCCATTTGCACGCAACGCTTCCTGGATATCAGCCAGTGCCGTTAGCGCTTCGTTCGTGCGACTCAGTCAAACCTGTCGTGGGCGGGGGCGCTCGGGAGCTGGGTTCTGTGGCCAGCGTCAGGTTCTCTCATTCGGCGTCTGACTGTGCCATCCATGCGCGCTCACCCTGCGATGAGCGCCCGTAGCGTGATGTTGGCGCCCGCGATCATCAGGCCGGCTAGCACGACGCGGCGGAACAAGGCCTGAGGGATCAGCGCGCCGATGCGGTTGCCGAGGGCCATGCCGAGGGTCGCTGGCACAAGGCAGGCGAGGGCCGCTACCAGCCGCGCCCCGTCGATCCGTCCGAAGGCCGCGAAGGAGATCGAGAGCATCACGCCCGTCACCAGAAAGAAGACGCCGAGCGCGCCGGTCAACACCGCACGCTCCGTCCCGCGGCCGACGAGGAAGAGCACGAAGTAGGGCCCGTTGATCGTCGTAAGCCCGCCGGAGAGGCCCGCGAGCACTCCAGTCGCAGCGGCCGCCGGTTTCTCGAGATGCGCTGGGATCTCGATGCGGGGGTTCAGTGCCTGGAAGAGCGTGAAGGCCATCACGAAAAGACCGAGCGCCAGCGTCAGCGTGCGTGTGTCGACCCCTGTCGCGAACCATGCGCCGAGCGGGAGGAACAGCGTGAGCGTGAGCGCGAGCGGCCAGAACCGCCGCAGCACTTCGCCGAAGCGGCCCGATTGGCGCGCCTGCCAAGCGTTGAGGGCCGGCAGGATCAGCGCGTTGATCGCCAGCGCCAAGTCGAGCGGGAGAAAGAGCGGCAGGAGCGAGATCGTCACAAGCGGCAAGCCGAAGCCGAGCCCACCCTTCACGAGCCCGCCGAGGAAGAAGGCGACCAGGCCGAGCAGTGCTGCGGTCGGGCCGATGCCGAGCGCCTCGATCATCGAGGCTGCCGGTCGGGATGCGGTAGGGCAGGCACGGGGCTTACTCCGAGGCTGAAGCCGTGGGCGGCAACGCGAGCGCCGCGCGGCCTATTCCGCCGCTGTGCTCTCATCGACTGCCTCGGGCAGGAGCGCAAGCGGTGGCGTGAGTACGCGGGGGCCGCGTTCCGCGGCGCTCTCGGCAAGTGGGCTCGGCAGGGGGCGGTCGGTGACGAGCACCTCGAACTCGTCGAGCCGGCCGGCGCCGACCGGGGCCGTGCGCGCAAGCTTCGTCGTGTCGGCGACCAGAATGCGGCGGCGGGCATGGGTCATCATCGCGCGGATCACCGCGATCTCCGCCATGTCGTAATCGAGGAGCGTGCCCTCCGGGTCGATGGCGGAGATGCCGAGGACCGCCATGTCGAGGCGGAAGCGCGCGACGCTTTCGGCCGCGATCTCGCCCACCAGGCCCCCATCGGTGAGGCGCAACCGCCCGCCCGTCACCACCACCTGCACCTTGTCGCCGCTTGCCAGGATCTGCGCCACGTTGAGGTTGTTCGTGACGATCAAGAGGTCGCGCCTGTCGGTGAGCGCGCGGGCCACCGCCTCGGTCGTTGTGCCGATGCCGAGGAAGAGCGACGCGCCCTCCGGTATCTCGTCCGCGCAGCGTGCGGCGATGGCGGCCTTGGCACCTTCGGCGATGGCGCGGCGGGTTTCGTAGACGAGGTTCGAGGCGCTCGTCTCCATCACCGCGCCGCCATGGACGCGGGCGAGCAACCTGGCATCGCAAAGCTCGCTGAGGTCCCGTCGGATGGTTTGCGGGCTGACGCCGAAATCGACGGCGAGCGTCTCGACCTGCACTTGGCCTTCGCGCCTGGCCCGCTTCATGATCTCGCGCTGCCGGATCGACAAGGTCATGCGCGTTTTCTTTCGTTTTCTGCCCTGCGACGACCCGAAGCACCTGCGCGTTCGGAACCGGGTTTCCGCTCTCGATGGGAATGATGCCCCAAAATATGAAGCGATTGCAACGATCTGACGATTGATTCGCACCAATCCAATGTGCCTGGATGCCCGTGCCGCACCGCAACGTATTGCAGCCACGGTCAGAAACGCTCGCCTTGCGAAAGAAAGCGAAGGGCGTACCATCGCGCGAGCGACCAAGCGGAGGAAGCCATGACCGACCAACCGGTCTACGATATCGCGATCATCGGCGGAGGCGTGAACGGGTGCGGGATCGCCCGCGATGCGGCCGGCCGTGGGCTGTCGGTCTATCTCTGCGAGAAGGGCGATATCGGGGGTGCAACCTCGTCCTGGTCGACGAAGCTTTTCCATGGCGGGCTGCGCTATCTCGAATACTACGAGTTCCGGCTGGTCCGCGAGGCGCTGATCGAACGCGAAGTGCTGATCCGCGCGATGCCGCATATCTCATGGCCGCTGCGTTTCGTGTTGCCTCATCACAAAGGTCTGCGGCCCTGGTGGCTGCTTCGGCTCGGCCTCTTCATCTATGACCACTTAGGCGGGCGTAAGATCTTGCCGGCGACGCGCACTGTCGATCTGGCCAAAGGCCCGCTCGGGGCACCGCTCAAGGACTACCTCAAGACCGGGTTCGAGTATTCGGACGGTTGGGTGCAGGACAGCAGGCTCGTGGTGCTGAACGCCCGCGATGCGGAGCGACGGGGCGCCGTGATCCGGCCGCGCACCCTGGCGACCAAGGCCGAGCGGATGGGTGAGCATTGGCACATCCATACCGAGGATGCCGAGACCGGCGAGAGCGAGATCGTGACGGCCAAGGCGCTCGTCAATGCGGGCGGACCCTGGGTGGCGGACATCCTCAATGCCAAGATCGGGCTTAACACGCCCGACAAAGTGCGGCTCGTGCGCGGCAGCCACATCATCACGCGGCGCCTTTTCGATCATGACCGGGCCTATATCTTCCAGAACGCGGATAACCGGATCATCTTCGCGATCCCCTATGAGGACGATTTCACCCTGATCGGCACCACCGACCGCGATCACGACGCGAGTGCCGATACGGTCGCGATTGCGGATGACGAGCGGGATTATCTGCTCTCTGCCGCGTCGGAGTATTTCGAGAAGCCGATCGAGGCCGAGGATATCGTCTGGACCTATTCGGGCGTGCGGCCCCTCTACGATGATGGTGCGAGCTCCGCCACGGCGGCGACGCGCGATTATGTGCTGAAAGTCGAGGATCGGGGGGGCGAGCCGCCGCTTCTCAACATCTTCGGTGGCAAGATCACCACCTATCGCCGGCTGGCCGAGGCGGCGATGGTGAAGCTTGGCCAGTACTTCCCCAATGCAAGCGAGCCCTGGACAGCCAATGCCGCGATGCCGGGCGGCGCGTTCGAGCATGATGGACAACCGCGCCTCATCGATGAGCTCCGCCATCGCTACACGTTCCTCGATAGCGCCTGGGCTCGACGCATGATCCGGACTTACGGGACCGAGGCGGTCGATGTGCTGGGAGAAGCGCACCGGGTCGAGGATCTCGGCCGGCATTTCGGCTTCAACTTGACCGAGGCCGAGGTGCGCTGGCTGATGGCCAACGAATACGCCCGCCGTGCCGAGGACGTGGTCTGGCGGCGCACGAAGCTCGGCCTTAGGCTCTCGACCGAAGAGATCGCGGCGCTCGATGCCTTTATGCAGGAGGAGCGGGCGGCTACGGCACGGGCAGCGACGACACGGGCAGCTACCACACGGGCGGCGGAATAACGCATCTCACACCTGCGGCAGGACAACTCGGGAACCCGCCCTACTTGCGGTGGCGAACAGCGTGCATGCGAGCCGCAGGAGAGCCCAGGTGTCCCAAGTCGTCCTCTATCTCGTCACTGCCGTCATCTTCCTCGGCGCCGATGTACTCTGGATAAAGCTCTACGTTCGGCAGCTTTTCGAGACGCATGTGAACGACATGCTGCTGGAGGATTTCCGCGCGGCGCCGGCGATTGGTTTCTATGCGCTTTATTTGGTTGGCGTGCTCTACTTTGCATCCTCGGCCGGGCTTTCGGGCAAGCCGCTCGGCCGGGTGGCACTCGACGGTGCCTTCTTCGGGCTCCTCTGCTACGGCACTTATGCCGCCACGAACTATGCCACGCTGCGCGGCTGGCACCCGCAGATGGTGGCGAGTGACCTCGCCTGGGGTACGATCGCTACGGCAACCTCGGCCGTTCTGGGCGTGATCATCACCCGGGCCATCATGGGCGGCCAAAGCTGAGGAGAGGCACTGGTCGCGCCCTAAGGCCCGATTTCCCATGACCGCGCGTTGACACCCCGCCGCATGGCCCGCCACGTTCCCTCCTAACCACAAGACGGGAGGACACCATGGCGGACCATGTGCTGGCGATCGATCAGGGCACGACCTCGTCGCGCGCGATCCTGTTCGACGGAACCATGCGGCCAATCGCGAGCGGCCAGCAGGAGTTCGAGCAGCATTTCCCGCGTTCGGGCTGGGTCGAACATGAACAGTCCGATCTTTGGACGACGACCGCCGCCACCTGCCGATCCGCCATCGAACGCGCAGGCGTGAGGCCCGAGCAGATCGCCTCCATCGGGATCACCAATCAGCGCGAGACCGTCTGCGTGTGGGAAAAGGCAACCGGCAAGCAGGTGCACCGCGCCGTCGTCTGGCAGGACCGCCGTACCTCGGAGCTTGCGGCGAAGCTCCGCGATGCGGGCCATGAGCCGATGGTGACGGAGCGGACGGGCCTCCTCCTCGACCCGTATTTCTCGGGCACCAAGCTCTCTTGGATCCTGGACGCGGTGCCGGGCGCGCGCGATGCGGCGCGGCGGGGGGAGCTCCTGTTCGGGACGGTCGACAGCTACATCATCTGGCGCCTGACCGACGGCAAGGTGCATGCGACGGACGCCACCAATGCCTGCCGCACGATGCTCTACAACATCCATGAGGGGCGCTGGGACGAAGCGATGCTGCGGCTTCTCGATATCCCTGAGGCGATGCTGCCCGAAATCCGCGACTCGAACGGCGATTTCGGAGAGACGCGGCCCGATCTCTTCGGTCGGCCCATCCCGATCCAGGGCGTGGCCGGCGATCAGCAGGCGGCGACCATAGGGCAGGCCTGCTTCAGCCCGGGCATGATGAAATCGACCTATGGGACGGGTTGCTTCGCGCTACTGAACACTGGCGACAAGCCCGTAGCCTCCCGCAACCGGCTGCTGACGACGGTCGCCTATCAGCTCGACGGGAAGCCCGCTTTCGCCCTCGAAGGCTCGATCTTTATCGCGGGCGCCGTGGTGCAGTGGCTCCGCGACGGGCTTAAGATCATCCGCGAGGCGGCGGAGACGCAGCGCCTGGCGGAGGCGGCGGATCCAAACCAGGATGTCTATATGGTGCCGGCCTTCACCGGGCTCGGCGCGCCCTATTGGGACGCGGACTGCCGGGGAGCCATCTACGGCCTCACCCGCGGCACGGGGCTGGCTGAGTTCGCGCGAGCGGCGCTTGAGAGTACGGGCTATCAGACCCGCGATTTGCTGGATGCGATGCAGCGCGACTGGGCCGAGGAGACGGGCAGCGCGACGGATGTCGTCCTCCGCGTCGATGGCGGCATGTCGGCCTCCGATTTCACGATGCAGTTTCTGGCCGACATCCTCGGCGCGCCGGTGGATCGGCCGAAGATCCAGGAGACGACGGCGCTTGGCGCGGCCTGGCTTGCGGGAAGCCGCGCGGGCATCTTCCCCGGGATCGACGCGTTCGGTCAGTCCTGGGCGCTCGACCGCCGCTTCGAGCCGGCCATGGAGGGGGCGGTGCGGGAGCGGAAATACGCGGGCTGGAAGGATGCGATCCGTCGGACGCTGACCCAATAAGGCACAGATCCCACCGTTTACCATCGGCTCATCCGCAAGGCGCACAACACGCGGTGAGGATGTCGATCTGGAGTTTTCCGATGCGTTTGCAGGTGTTCCGACGGTCATCCGCGGCGGAGCAATCGGCTGCGGCGAAGAGGCGGCCGCGGGTGCCGAACACGGTCTATGCGATCGGGCCCGTCCGCGGGCAGGCGGCGCTCCTGCGCAAGCTGGTGGAGCGGATCCTGCGCGACGTGCCCCGCCGCCCCTCCGAGCAGGTCGGCGCGGATGAGGGCGCGCCCTCGACCAGAAGCCGGCGGGCCAAAGCCGCAGATCTGGTCTTCCTGGGCGATCTGATCGGAAGCGGCTCGGACGGGCTCGGCGTGCTCGACTATCTGCAGGAGCTTGCGGCGGAGCCGGCGCTCAAAGTGACGCCTGTTCTCGGCTCGCAGGAGTACCGCCTGTGCCGCTTCCTCTCGGGGCAGTGCGACGGGGCGCGTTGGCTCGGCGATGGCGGGGTCGCCTTTCTCGTCAGCAATGGTGTCGAGCCGCGCCTCGGGGCGTCCCCCTTCCGGCTTCGGCCCGAGGTCGAGGCGGTCCTGGCTCATCGCCGGGCGCTCCTCGACGCGATGCCGCCATCGGTGACGATCGGCGATGTGTTGTTCAGCCATGGCGGTGGCGCCCCGCAGGTGCCGGTCAAGCAGCAGACAGTCGAAGATCTGGTGCTGGGCGTGGGCGAGGGGCCACCGCGGCGGCGCTCGGACGGGCTCTGGTCGGTGCATGCCGGCCCGCTCGTGGAGCCGCTGGAGCCGGACAGCGGCTCCTTCGGCCTCTCCACCGGCGCGCATTACAGCCAAAGGCTGGTCGCGCTCCGGATCGACGCCGATGGCGGCCTCGGCCTCCTGGAAGCCTGCCTGGACTAGCGGTCGAAAGGGGTTGGGTTGGGACAGGCTGCCGAGCGCCCCCACCCACGACAGGATGGCGTGAGTCGCACCAAAGAAGGGCTAACGACGCTATCGGAGGTTTCAGCGGTGTTGCGTCTCCAGCCCGTGCTGCGTTCGCTGAAAATTCACTGTTGGGCGATAGCCTGTCGTGGGAGGGCGCGGCGCAAAGGAGGGTCTCCGTCCTGCGCTCTGGGACCGCTGCAGCCTCACCTCTTGTGGTCTAATACTGCGCGCCGCACTCTTTGCCGTGCGATTTCGGCCTGGAGGAGGGATGATCGTGTGTGGGGATGAGGTGGCCTGCAGCTTAGTGCAACGACCCTCGCCCAATCACGGCGACCGTCGTGGTGCGAAGGTCGATCTCATCATCCTCCACTACACGGCGATGGAGAGTGCTGAGGCGGCGGCCGCACGGCTGACGGACCCCGCCACCGAGGTTTCCGCCCATTACCTGATCGCCCGGGATGGTCAGCTCATGGCGCTCGTGCCCGAAGAAAGGCGCGCCTGGCATGCGGGCCGGTCGGGTTGGGGGAGCATCACGGATATCAATTCGCACGCGATCGGCATCGAGCTCGACAATGCGGGCGCGGCGGAGGATCCGGCCCCGGCATTCGCGGAGCCGCAGATGGCGCGGCTTGAGGGCCTGATCGACCAAATCCGCGGGCGCCACGCGATCCCGCCCGAACGGATCTTGGGCCATGCCTGCGTTGCGCCGGGGAGAAAGCAGGATCCGGGGGAGAAGTTCGATTGGCGGAGGCTCGCGCTTGAAGGCCGGGCGGTTTGGCTCGATCCAGACCCCAGCGCTCAGGCCCTGGCCCTCGGTACGGGCGACGCCCGTCTCTTCGGGGCGGCGGCGCGCGGGATCGGCTACGTCTTTCCGGAGGAAGGGCCTGGCTGGAGCGCGCCGCTTCGCGCCGTCTGGGCAGCTTTTGCGCAGCGTTTTCTGCCGATGCGGGCGCGCGATCCGCTTCCCGGCCCTGCTGCCGTCGCGCATGCGGAGGCGCTCGCCGCGCGCTTCCCCGTTATGCGTGAGGGCGACGCTCAAATTTGACATTCCCTCTTCGTCGACGCATCAGCGGCGCGCGGGCGGCGGGATGGCCGCGCCGTCATGTGGGTTTCTGCAGGACGGTGAGGAAAGTCCGGGCTCCACGGAGAAACGGTGCCGGGTAACGCCCGGCGGGGGTCGCAAGGCCCTCAGGGAAAGCGCCACAGAGATGAGACCGCCGGGATCTGTCTCGGCAAGGGTGAAACGGTGGGGTAAGAGCCCACCGCGTCGGCGGCAACGCAGACGGCACGGCAAGCCCCACCGGGAGCAAGGTCGAAAAGGGATGGCAAGGCATCGCCGGGGCGCCTCCGGCCCGCCATCCGGGTTGACCGCAAGAGGCCACGGGCGACCGGGGTCCTTAGATGAATGGCCATCCAGGGGGCATCGCCCTCGGACAGAACCCGGCTTATACGTCGCCCGCACTCTCCCAATTCGCTCCCAACTTGGCAAAAGCGTCTCGACGAAGCCGCGATCCGGGTCTCTCAGCGCACAAAAGCGATGATTCGAACCCTCAGGGCGCCTCGTCATTGTCAGCATAGTGAACAGAAAATGAACAAACTGAATGCCACACTCTTTTGAGTTGTGTTGACATCATTTCTGACCCCTTTTTGTTCTCATTCTAGTTCACTGAGCCCCTTTTGGGAGTGAATTGGGAGAAATTGGGTTGCTGTGGATACCTCTTCGCGGTAAGAAAACTCTGTGGTCAGGCGCAAGCGGCATAGATCGCCCCCCGGGCCAGCACATCACCGGCGAGCGCGTCAGGCTGTTGAGGCAGAGCAGGCCCACGCCAACGAGCAGACAGGCCGATAAGCAGGCCGGTGAACGAGGGGCAAAAGGGGCGGCGCCCGCAGCCTGGATGGCAGAGGGCCCGCCCCGGCAGCCCGTAGTGATTGGAGCATGCGTTGCGTTGGCGTCGACGGTGTCGGGGCAGATGGCGCAGGGGCGGCGAGCGGGTTGCGAGAGAGGTGCCCGCGTAGCGTTGCCGCCCGAAGGTCTGATCCGCCCATGAGGCGGCGACCGCGCGGCGGTTAAGGGCGAGGGGCGGCAGCGAGGATGTCTAGGCGCTTCGCAGGCACCCATAAGCATAAGGTCGAGGACCGCGGTCGCGTCTCTCTGCCATCGCCCTTCCGCAAGGTGCTGACCACGCTCGAAACCCGCGACATCTATCTCGTCCCCTGCATGAAGCGCCCGGACGCCCATGTCTGCATGTCCGGCCCCGGTTTCGAGGCCTATTGCGACCGGGTCGAGGAGACGCTGACGAGCGCCGAGGATCGCGACGCCTTCAACGAGTTCATCCAAGGGCGTGCAGTGCCGCTCGAAGCCGATGAGGCCGGGCGGATCGTCCTTTCGACCGCGGTGCGGCAGCTTCTCGGCATCGGCAAGGATCTCGTCTTCGTAGGGCTCGGCAGCTATTTCGAGATCCGGGCGCCCGAGGGCCACGATGCCCGGGCCGAGCAGACGGGCGAGAAGGCGCGTCCGCTGATCGCCGAGGTCTCGATGAACGGCCTGCACTAGGGCGCGGCGATGGAAGGCGCGCCGCATATCCCCGTCTTGCTCGAACCCGTGCTCGGGGCGCTCGCGCCGCTAGAGGGTGCGGCGGTGATCGATGGGACCTTCGGTGCGGGCGGCTACAGTCGGGCAATTCTGGCGGCCGGGGCCGACCGCGTTCTCGGCCTGGATCGAGACCCGGACGCCGTTGCCATCGGCAGGGCGCTTGCCGGCGAGGAGCCGCGGTTCCTGATCACCGAGGGCGCGTTCGAGGATCTCGCGACTTTGGCCGAAGCAGCCGGGATCGCGCCCGATGCGGTCGTGCTCGATATCGGGGTGTCCTCGATGCAGCTCGACCGCGCAGAGCGTGGGTTCTCGTTCATGCGGGCCGGCCCGCTCGATATGCGCATGGCGAGCGACGGGCCGAGCGCTGCCGATCTCGTGAACACGGCCGAGCTCGAGGAGCTTGCGGATATCCTCCATCACTTTGGCGAAGAGCGAGCGGCGCGCCGCATCGCGCGGGCCGTCGTCGCTGCGCGCGATGATGCGGCAATCACGGATACGCTTGCGCTTGCCGAGGTCATCGCGCGCTGTCTGCCGGCCTCGAGACCCGGGCAGGTGCATCCGGCGACGCGGTCCTTTCAGGCGCTGAGGATTGCTGTGAACGACGAGCTCGGACAGCTCGTGCGCGCTCTCTCGGCGGCGGAGCGGGTGTTGGGCGCTGGCGGCAGGCTGGCCGTCGTGACGTTCCACTCGCTCGAGGATCGTATCGTCAAACGCTTCTTTCAGTTCGGTGCAGGGCAGGGTGGCGGCGTCTCTCGCCACATGCCCGAAGCAGCGCCGGGGCCTGCGCCGCGTTGGGAGCGTCCCGCCAAACCCATCGAGGCGGATGAGGCAGAGTGTCGGGCCAATCCCCGTGCCCGATCGGCGCGGCTGCGCATGGCGAGGCGCACGGCGGCGGCCGCGGTGGCGCCCGAGCCCCGCGCGCTCGGTCTGCCAACAGCGCCTGTGGCCGCTGATTTCGTGACGCGGCTGCGGCGTCGCCGTTCGAGCGCAAACGAAAATCGAGGGCGCGTATGAGCAGGACGGGTTTCGCGCTTTCGGTGCTGGCGATCCTGGTGGTCGCAGCCTGGGCGTACAATGTGAACTACCGCACGGGCGAGGCGCTCGATCGGGTCGAAGCGCTGCGGGACGAGATCGCTCGAACGCGGGAGGATGTGCAGGTTCTGCGGGTCGAATGGGCTTGGCTGAACTCTCCTAAACGGCTCGCGAAGCTGGTCGGAGAGCATCAGGCGGCACTCGGTCTCGAGCCCATGGCGCCGGAGCGGTTCGGCGAGACGGCGCAGGTGCCGTTCCAGCCGCCCGCGGGCCACGACGCCTTGGAGGCAGCCCTCGAAGCGGCGCTGTTCGGTGCGGAGCGGTCGATCATCGCGCAGGAGGTCGAGCGCGGGGGCGGTGCTGCGCCCGTCGCGCGGCCGGATCCGAGGCTCTTGCCGCTGTTGGAAGTGGCGCCGCCCACGCGTCTCTTGCCAGTCATGGCGCGGCCCGATGGTGCGGCCGGGCCGTTCGCGACGGACGGGCTGCAGGCGGCCGAGGCCGTGTCGTCGCCAGAAGGAACCGACGCCGCGCTGGCAGCGGCGATCGACGAGGCTGTGCGCCAGACCGTGGGCCAGACCTTAGGGCAAACCGTTGGGCAGGGTGCGGTGGCGCATTTGAGCGCGGAGATCCCCGCGCCGGAAGCCGCATCTCAGTCAGAAGCGCCGCTGCCGGGCTATGAGGCGCGTTCGGGGGGGCAGTCCACGCCCGTGGCAGTCTTCTCGCCCGCAGTGACACCTGGGCTTGCGCGGGTGGTCTCGGTTGGGGGAGGTGGCGGTAGCGTGGGCGGCCGGGTGGAGCGGTCGACGCAGGCGGCCGACCCGAACCCGTCCTTTCTGTCGCAAGTCAACGCCGCGGGCACCGCGCAGCCGCTGCCCGTACCCCGCCCGCCGGTCGCGGCAAGGCCGGCGCAATGAGCGATTTTGCAGCCCCCATCCACCGGCGCCTTCGCCCACGCCCGCCCGAGCCCCCGCGTTCGGCCGCGCGGGCGCGCGACGATTGGCGACTGATCCTCGTGATTTTCGCCTTCGTGCTGTTCTACGCGACCCTATCGCTTCGCATGACCTTGGTCGCGCTGTCGGTGCCGGCGGAGCCGACGCTCGGCGCGTTCGCCCATGCGGACCCAGTGCGGGGTGCGATCACCGACCGGCATGGGCGTCTTTTGGCGGCCAACCTGCCTGCCTATTCGCTCTATGCCCATCCGGGTGAGATGCATGATCCGGAGAGGAGTGCCAAGGCGCTGGCCGGGATCTTCGGCGATATGGCGGAGGCGGAGATCTACGCGCTTCTGACCGATGAGCGCCGCTTCGTCTGGATCAGGCGGCCGGTGACACCGCGTCAGAAAGTGCAGATCCAGGATATCGGCGAGCCGGGGCTCCTTTTCGGCCATCGCGATCTGCGGTTCTACCCGGCGGGCCGGGTCGCGGCGCATCTGGTCGGCAGCGTCAAGGCGGAGCGCGAGGCGGTGCGTTATGCCGAGCTTGTGGGGCAGGGCGGCGTCGAGCGGCATTTCGATAACCGGCTGCGCGACCCGGCCCGCTCGGGCGATCCGCTCCCCCTCACCATCGATCTCTCGGCCCAGGCAGCGCTTGCGGACGTGTTGGATGGCGAGAAGCGGCGGCTGGGCGCCAAGGGTGCGGCGGGTATCCTGCTCGAGGTCGAGACGGGCGAGGTCGTCGCCATGGTCTCGCTTCCCGATTTCGACCCGAACATCCGGCCGAGCGAGAAGGATAAACGCGCAGGCAAGAGCCCTCGTTTCAACCGCGCGGTGCAGGGCGTCTATGAGCTTGGATCGGTCTTCAAGCCTCTGACGGCCGCCATGGCGCTGGATGCGGGGGCGGCGACGCCCGACAGCTTGATCGAGACCGGGGATCCGATCCGCTGGGGCCGCCAGCGTGTGCGGGACATGCACCGCATGCCGCCCTTGATGACGGTCACCGACATCGTGCGGCGCTCCTCGAATGTCGGCTCGGCGCGGCTTGCGTTGATGGTGACAACGCCGCGCTTCAAGTCCTATCTCGATGCGCTCGGCATGTTCGATCCCTCGCCGCTCGAGATCGCCGAGGCGCGGGGATCGCGCCCGCTCCTGCCGCCGAAATGGACGGAGCTTTCGACCATGAACATCGCCTTCGGGCACGGTCTTGCGGTCTCGCCCATGCATCTTGCGGCAGCCTATGCCACGGTCGCGAATGGCGGGCGGCGCGTGGTGCCGACGCTGCGCAAAGGCCATGTGCCCGAGGGTGCGGGCGAGCCCGTGTTCTCGCCCCGCGCCTCGCGCCAAGTGCTGGCGATGCTGCGGGCGGTGGTGACGGACGGGACCGGGCGGCGCGCGAGGGCCGAGGGTTACGAGCTTGGCGGCAAGACCGGCACGGCGGACAAGCCGCGCGAGGACGGCCGGGGCTATGCCCGCGACCGGGTGCTCGCGACCTTCGCGACCGTCTTCCCGATCTCCGAGCCCAAATACGTGCTGATCGTGACGATGGACGAGCCGACGGATCGGAGCGGGGCCTACCCTTCGCGCCAGGCGAGCCGCACGGCGGCGCCGGCCGTGCGCGAGGCGGTGCGTCGGATGGCGCCGATCCTAGGTCTCCGCCCGCGCCCGGATCTCGTGCCCATCGCGCTCGACGCACCCGAAGCGGCACCGGCAGCCCTCGCGGTGGCTGCGAACGCGGCTGGTCTGGTTGCAGGCACGACGGGCGTTTCGGGGCCTGAGGATGCGCAGGCGCCTGCCGCCGCCGTTGCCGCTCCATCCCAGCAGCCGGCGCCGATGCCCATGCCGAGACCCGGCAGGCCGTGAGCGTCGCACCGGCAACCGGATCCGGCGGCATGCGGTTCGCCGAACTGGGTCTCGTGCCGGGCGGTGACTATGGCCTTGTCGGGCCCGAGCCGGCATCCGATGCCATGATTGCCGGGATCGCCGTCGACAGCCGGGAGGTGAAGGACGGTTTCCTGTTCGTCGCCATACCGGGCACGCGGCTCGACGGCGCGGAGTTCATTCCCTACGCGCTTCGTATGGGGGCGGGCGCGATCCTCGCGACACCCGAGGGTGCGGCGCGCATGGCGCCTGAGGATGGCTGGCCTGTCCCGGTGCTCACGACGCCGAAGCCGCGGCGCGCACTCTCGATAATCGCCGCCCGTTTCTGGCCCTCTCAGCCCGCCGTGATGGCGGCGGTGACGGGCACGAACGGCAAGACCTCGACGGTTCATTTCCTGCGCCAGCTTTGGCATGCGGAGGGGTTCGCGGCGGCGAGCCTCGGTACGACGGGGGTCGAAGGGGGGACGGCCGCCGATCCCCACGCCTTCGATGCGCCCCTCGGCCATACGACGCCCGAACCCATCACGCTTCACCGCGCGCTCGACACCCTGGCGCGCCAGGGCTGCGGTCATGCGGCGATGGAGGCGTCTTCGCATGGGCTTGAGCAGCATCGTGTCGACGGCGTGCGGATGACGGCGGCGGCGCTCACCCATATCAGCCGCGACCATCTCGATTATCATGCAAGCTTCGAGGCCTATGTGGCGGCGAAGCTCGCGCTCTTCGGGCGCGTGCTGCCGCCCGAAGGCACGGCGGTGATCAATCTCGACGACCCGGTGGCGGCGGAGGCGATGGCGCTCGTGCAGGCGCGGGGGCAGCGGGCGATCACCACGGGCCGGTCGGAGGGTGCCGATCTCAGGCTCATGGGGCAGAGCTTCCGGACGGACGGCCAGGATCTGCTGATCGCGCATGGCGGCGCCGAACATCGTGTGCCGCTGCAGCTTGTCGGGACCTATCAGGCCGAGAACGTGTTGACGGCAGCGGGCCTCGCCATGGCGACGGGCATGTCGGTCGAGGCCGTGATCGCAGCACTACCGGGCCTTGCGACGGTGCGGGGGCGGATGGAGCTCGCCGGGCATCGGCAGAACGGTGCGGCGGTCTATGTCGACTACTCGCACACGCCGGGCGCGCTCGAGGCGGCGCTCGCCTCGCTCCGCCCGCATGTGACCGGCAACCTCGTCTGTGTGTTTGGCGCAGGCGGCGACCGGGACCGGGGTAAGCGGCCGATGATGGGCGAGGCGGTCGCCCGCGGCGCGGATATCGCGATCGTGACGGACGACAACCCGCGGAGCGAGGATGCGGCCGAGATCCGCGCCGCCGTGATGGAGGGCGTGCGCGCCGTGCCGGGCGCGAGTGCGCAGAACGTCGGTGGGCGCGCCGAGGCGATCCTGGTGGGTGTCGATGCGCTGCAGGGCCCGGGCGATGTGCTGCTCGTCGCCGGCAAGGGGCATGAGCCGGGCCAGGAAGTCATGGGCGAGATGCTGCCCTTCGACGACGTCGAGCAGTCGCGCGCCGCCATCGCGGTTCTCGACGCGGATGACGCAGGGCCTGGGGCGGGGGCGGGATGACAGCCCTCTGGACCGCATCCGATGCTGCGGCTGCGACCGGCGGCCGGGCCGTGGGCGACTGGGCTACGGGCGACTGGGCCACGGGCGACTGGGCGGCCACCGGCATCTCTATCGATACCCGGAGCCTTGCGCCTGGAGATCTGTTCGTTGCGCTGGTGGGCGATGCGCGGGACGGGCATGGGTTCGCTGCCAAGGCCCTGGAGGCGGGTGCGGCTGCGGTGATGGTTCATCGCCGGCCTGAGGATCTGCCGGCGGACGCGCCGTGCCTTGAGGTCGAGGATACGCTTGCTGGGCTTAGTGCCCTCGCCACGGCTGCGAGAGCGCGCAGTTCGGCGGAGGTTCTGGCCATCACCGGGTCCTCGGGCAAGACGACGACGAAGGACATGGCGGCGGCGCTTCTCGGTAGCCAACCGGACGCGCGTGTGCATGCCGCCGAGCTCAGCCTCAACAACCATTGGGGCGTGCCGCTCACGCTCGCGCGGATGCCGGTCGAGACGACGCATGCCGTGCTTGAGATCGGGATGAACCATGCGGGCGAGATCGCGCCGCTCTCGCGTCTCGCCAAGCCCGATGTCGCGCTCATCACCATGATCGGCGAGGCGCATATCGGCAATCTGGGCTCGATCGAGAACATCGCACGCGCCAAGGCCGAGATCTTTGAGGGGCTGGGACCCGAAGGCGTGGCGGTGCTGCCGGCGGATAGTGCGCAGCGCACGATCCTGGAGGCGGCGGCAGGGCGCAATCGAGTGTTGTTCGGCGCGGTCGCGGACGCGGGCTTTCGGCTGATCGACGCGCAGGTCCATGCCGGCACCACGGTAGTCGAGGCCGCGCTGGACGGCGCGCCCTGGTCCTTTCGCATCGGGGCGCCCGGGCGTCATCTCGCCTCGAACGCGCTCGGCGCGCTGGCGGCGGTCGCGGCGCTCGGTCTCGATCCGGCCCGCGCGGCACTGGCCCTCGCCCGGTGGGCGCCTGGGGCGGGGCGAGGGGAGCGGTGGCGGATCGAGCTCGGCCCCGCGGGCCTCGATGGGGCGGTCCTCCTCCTCGACGAGAGCTATAACGCCAATCCGGCTTCGGTGCGCGCCGCGCTCTCGGTCCTGGCGGCACAGCCCGTGACCGACGGCATCGGGCGCGTGGCGCGGGGCCGCCGGATCGCGTTCCTGGGCGATATGTTGGAGCTTGGCGCGCAGGAGACCGCGCTCCACGCCGGCCTCGCGGAGGCGCCCGAAATGGCGAAGGTCGACCTTGTCCATTGCTGCGGCCCAGCGATGCGCGCGCTTTGGGAAGCGCTACCGAGAGAGCGGCGCGGGCATTGGTCGGAGACGAGCGAGGCGCTTGCCGAACGGGCGCGGGCGACGCTTGACGCAGGCGATGTGTGCATGGTCAAGGGCTCCAAAGGCGCGCGTATGGGGCCCGTCGTTGCCGCCATCAAGGCGCTTGGCACCCCCCGACGCGAGGGGCCCGAAGAGGCCTCGGCGCCGAACAGAGGAGGAGCCTGAGCATGCTCTACGAGCTGAGCGCCTTTAGCGACGGCGGCGATTTCTTCAATCTCTTCAGGTACATCACCTTCAGGGCAGGGGGCGCCTTTATCACGGCACTCGTCTTCGGTTTCCTGTTCGGACGGCGGATCATCGAGATGTTGCGCCGGTTTCAGCGGAAGGGACAGCCGATCCGCGACGATGGCCCGGCGGCGCATGCGGCCAAGGCGGGCACACCCACCATGGGCGGTGTGCTGATCCTCGGCGCGCTTCTCGTGTCGACGCTCCTTTGGGCGCGGCTCGACAACGGGTTCGTCTGGA
>JBCDFC010000089.1:0-18043 GCA_039178805.1 Pseudomonadota bacterium
ACCGTGCTCCAAGGCGAAGGGCGCTTCGTGACAACGGACCTCAAGCACGCCGCGCGAACCGCTGCCGCCGGTCGAGAAATGCCCGAAGCCGGGATCGAAGAAGCCTGCGTAATGCACGCGAAACTCTCCGGCGACGGCCATAAAGGGTACCATCTCGGCGGCTGCATAGGGCGGCACGGAGACGGCTTCGCGGCTGACCAAGATGTAGAAGGCACCGGGATCCAGGATCACGCCGCCATGGCCGGCCGGACGTATCGGCTCCCAGAACTCCAGAGGGTCGTAGGCGGCGATGCGCGAGAGATCGATGAGGGCAGAGTGACGCCGGGCGCGCCAGCCGAGGATGCCATCGGCGCCGCCCGCGCCGGTCAGATCGACCGAGAAGCCGAGACCGCCATCGATTACCGGCTCACCGTCAACCAACCGATCTTCGCTGTGGAGCTGAGCCAGGGCATCGTCGTCGAGGCACGGATCGCCGTCGCGCAGGCGGAGCTGGTTGAGGGCGATGCCGGGGTGGACGAGGACGGAGAAAGTACAGGGGCTGATCTGCGCGTAGAGCGGACCACGGTAGCCTGCCTCGACGACGTCGAAGGCGCTTGCGCCATCGGTCACGAGCCGGGTCAGCAGATCGAGCCTTCCGGTCGAACTTTTGGCGTTCGCGGCGCCTGCTAAATTGGGGGGCAGGGCGAGGTGTTCGGCAAGCTCGACCACATAGGCGCAGCCCGTCTCCAACACGGCCCCGCCCGTGAGGTCGATTTCGTGCATCGCGAATTCGGCGAGGCGATCTTCAACCCGTCGTTTTCCCGGAAGAAAACTCGCCCGCACCCGCCAAGCCCGGTGGCCGAGCCTCAGATCGAGGCTGGCGGGTTGGATCTGATCGGGTTGAATGGCCGGCTCGGCCGTGATGGCCCTCTCGGCGATGAGCGTGCGCAGGGCTTGGCTGGGAACGACGCCGCCCGTGCCAAGGCCGTTGGCTTTCTCAGCTAAGGGCTCTCCGTCATCTGCCAAGCCGGTGCACTCCTTCGGACAGCGGGCGGGTTCACCAACGCGAAACGCCAGCGGGCGGGCCCGCTGGCGTTCTCCGGATTTGGTCGGGCCGGCGAGATTCGAACTCACGACCTCTTGCGCCCCATGCAAGCGCGCTACCAGGCTGCGCTACGGCCCGAAAACCGGAGGCCTCGCTTATACTCAGGCCGCGGCGTGGTGCAATGGTCAATGGGCGGGTAACGGGCGTGCAACGCTCGGGCAATAAAGGCCTGCGACTACGTGTTGGCCCGGCGGCGTTCTAGGCGTTCGAGTACCGCTTCGAGGCGGTCGATCGACGCTCTCACATCGGCTTTTGGCAGAGGCGCATCCGCCGGCAGATCGGGCGCCGGCGCCTCGCCCCGCGCTTCGAGGCGGGCACGCAAAGCCGCCAGACGCTCGGCCGCGTCGCTCGGGACTTGCGGTATCTCGAGGCTCAGCTCCGCATCGGCGCGCCCGCGGGCCACGACGGCCTTTTGCCCACGCTCTCTCAAGACCTTCTGAGCGCCTTTGATCGTCAGCCCGTCGTCATAGAGGAGCGCCTTGATGCCCCGAAGCAGCGCAATGTGGTCGGGGCGGTAGAGCCTGCGGCCCCCGGCGCGCTTTAGCGGCCTGATCTGGCTGAACTTCGTCTCCCAGAAACGGAGCACATGCTGGGGTAGATCGAGCTCTTCCGAGACCTCGCTGATCGTGCGGAAGGCGTCCGGCGATTTTCCCGTGAGGGCGGCGTTATCTCTTGCCGCCCGCCCGCTACGCTGACGCTCTCCTGCCATCAGCCGCCCGCCTCGACACCGAGGTTCACGCGTTCCTTCATAATGTGGGACGGGCGGAACACGAGCACCCGGCGTGGGTCGATGGGCACTTCCTCACCGGTCTTCGGATTGCGGCCGACACGCGGCCCCTTATCTCGAACGGCGAAGGTGCCGAAGGATGAAATCTTGACGTGCTCGCCGCGGACGAGCGCCTCCGAAATCTGCTCGAGAATGAGCTCGACGAGCTCCGCAGACTCGTTCCGGGAGAGGCCAATCTCGCGATACACCGCCTCGGTGAGGTCTGCGCGGGTGAGCGTGTTGCCTGCCATCCGGCCTCTACCTCCCTACTAACAAATCCGTGCCTGACGATAGCGTCGGCGTGGAAGCGCCGTCAACTTCAAGAGCTTGCAGATCGGTCTGAAAGTGTTCGTTTCTCTGGTGGGACGCAAGCACGTCAAAAAACGTGCCAAATCGACGCTGAGCGCCGTTACCAGCGAACGAGGGCCGAGCCCCAGGCGAGCCCACCGCCGATGGCTTCCATCAATAGAAGCTGGCCAGGCTGAATGCGTCCGTCGCCGACCGCCGCGGAGAGGGCGAGGGGGATCGAGGCGGCGGAAGTGTTGCCGTGATCCTGCACGGTGATCACGACTTTCTCGATCGGGATGCCGGTCTTCTTGGCCGTTGAGTCGATGATACGAAGATTGGCCTGGTGGGGCACGATCCAGTCCACATCCTCGGCGCCAACGCCCACCTTATCCATGACCTCATGCGCGACATCGGCCAGTTTCACGACGGCATGGCGGAAGACTTCGCGCCCCTCCATGACGACCTTGCCGGCCTCGCCCGTGCTGGACGGGCCGCCGGAAACATAGAGGAGGTCGTTGTGTTTGCCGTCGGAATGAAGGCAGGTGCCGAGCACGCCACGGTCGGAAGGGCTGCCGATGCCCTGCGCGGCCTCCAGCACAAGTGCCCCTGCGCCATCGCCGAAGAGCACGCAGGTGGAGCGGTCGTCCCAATCGAGGATCCGGCTGAACGTCTCTGCCCCGACAACGAGTACCCGCTCCGCCATGCCGGATAAGATCAGGCCGTTGGCGTTGGCCAAGGCGAAAATGAAACCGGCGCAGACGGCCTGAAGGTCGAAGGCGAAGCCGTTCGACATGCCAATTGCGTGCTGGACCCGCGTGGCGGTCGACGGGAAGGTTTGATCTGGTGTGGCGGTGGCCAACACAACGGCGTCGAGGTCGCGCGCATCCATCCCCGCCGCACCGAGCGCCGCCTCTGCCGCGCGGATGGCGAGATCCGAGGTGAGCTCACCATCTGCGGCGACATGCCGCTGCTTGATGCCTGTACGCGTGGTGATCCAGTCGTCCGAGGTATCGATCTGATCGGCCAGTTCCTCGTTCGTGACGACGCGCTCCGGCAGGTAGTGACCGCAGCCAATGGCCCGCGACCGAACGATGTTCATGAAGCCTCGCCCCCGCCTGAAGCAGTACGCCCGACCGCCAGAGCATCGGGGGCGGGCGCATCGCCTGCCGAGCCGACGCTCCTTCTTGGATATAAAGCGGCCCGCGGGTCGTGACCATGGCTGGTGCCATGAGCGAGAGGAAGCTCGCTGAGATCGACGCGCTCAAGCTGTCGACGAACGGCTGTGCCGATATCGTGCTCCGCAAGGCGCGCCGCCAGCCTGACGGCCGCCTCAATACCGACCGCATCGGCGCCACCGTGGCTTTTCACGACCGTGCCGTTCAGGCCGAGGAAGACGCCACCATTCACGCGGCGGGGATCGATGCGCTTGCTCAACCGCCGCAGCGAGGTGAGCGCAAAAAGACTGCCGAAGCGCGAAAGGATGCTGAACTCGAAGGCTTGCTTCAGCCCATCGCGAATGAAGGACGCCGTGCCCTCGGCTGTCTTGAGCGCGATATTGCCGGTGAAGCCATCGGTGACGACTACATCGACACTCGCCTTCGCGATATCGGTCCCTTCGACGAAGCCGCATGCTTCGAAAAGGCCCGGATGCGTTTCCGCCGCTGCATCGGCGGTGGCTGCCGCGAGCTGCAGATCCGGCGTGCCCTTGGTCCGTTCGGTGCCGACGTTCAGGAAACCGATCCGCGGCCGTTCGAGCGAGAAGCTGAGCCTCGCATACTCAGCGCCCATGATCGCATATTGCATCAGGGTGCGCGGGCCCGCGCGCAGATCGGCGCCGACATCGAGCACGGTCGTGAACCCATGTGCTGCGCGTGAGGGCCAGTGCACCGCGATCGCGGGCCGGTCGATCCCTTGAGCCTTGCGAAGGATCAGGACGGACATCGCGAGGAGGGCGCCGGTGTTGCCGCAGGAAACGACGACGGGGGCGTCGCCTGCCTTCACCGTCTCGAGCGCGGCCCACATGGAGCTGCCGCGCCGCTCGCGCAGCGTACGGCCAGGCTTGTCGTCCATTCGGACCACGTCGCTGGTCGCGCGAATCTCAACGGCATCGCGCAACGCGGCGAACCGGCGGCGGCCGAGTTGCCGCTCCAGAACTGCACGGTCGCCGTGAAGAATGAACCTCAGCCCAGGGAGTTTGCTGAGCGCGCGCGACATCCCGGCCAATACGGGGCCCGGCCCTGCGTCGCCGCCCATGGCATCGACCGAGATCGCCAGGCTACCGGTCATGCCGCTGCGTTCACCCCGCTGGCTGCCAACCGACATTCAACGCCGAATGGCCGGACCTTACATCAGGCCGCGTCGTCGTCGAGGTCGATCTCGGGGGCCATCCTGACCACTTCGCGACCACGATAGTAGCCGCAAGCGCCGCAGACGTGATGCGGCAGGTGCAGCTCACCGCAATTCGGGCATTCGCTGCTGGCAACGACGCGTAGGGCGTCGTGGCTGCGGCGCATCCCGCGCTTCGAGCGCGTCTTGCGGTTCTGTTGGACGGCCATCTCTCAACCCTTCCAGTTTCGCGGCCATCTCCGGTGGCCACCGCACCCGCCCGGGCGCGCGCTGCTAGCGTCGCAGCATTCATGCCAAATCTCTCACAACGCGCATAGTTCGCAAACCGACCCCGATGCGCGCGAGAGGCGGAAAATACTCATCTTGGGCTCTGGGGCAAGGGCATTTCTGCATGAGTGGCGAAGTCGGCTCTTAACTTTCCTCGTTACCGTTTCGGTCGTCGTCCGGGTCGCTCCGATCACCGGCCATGCGCGCTTTGAGCGCGGCGAGCCCGGCGAAGGGGCGCATCGCTTCCTGGGTGAGCGGTTCGGCGCCTACGGGCGCGTAATCCTTTGCACCGTGCTCGGCATCGGCTGCGCGCGGGAAGGGGTCGATCTCGAGCGCGAGTGCTTCGAGCATCGGGACCGCAAGATCGATCTCGCGGCTGAGCGGTTCGGGCGCACTGTCCGCATCGGCATCAAGCTCGAGATCGCCGCCCTCAGGCACTTCTAAGTTCGGCAGCCAAAGACGCGTGACCTCGACATCGACGGCGCTCTCGACGGGCTCCAGCGTGACGACGCAGGTTTGCACGATGATCGCGGTCAATCGTCCTTCGAGTGACCAGCCGCCGGCTCGCGACGACAAGGCGCCGCGGAAGCTGAAGTCGCGCACCCCATCGACAGCCAGAAACTCTGCGACTTTTGACCGTTCGTCGGCCTCGGGCATGAGATCGAATGTGAGGCCGTCGCTCTCCACTAACCTCGCGACGTCCACCGGATGTGTGAGCGGAAGCACGACCTCGGACGGATCGCGCTCCGCGTCGCCCTCCATTCTCCCGTTCTTGCCGCTCATTCGCGCCCCATCGCCATGCGTCCTCAACTTGAACTTAGGATGGTGGGAGGATACGGGGAAGCGGTGTTGTCCATGGAGTTCGCCATGCGCGCTTCGAGATCGACTAATGCGGTCGCTGCTGCCACGTTCACGGGGCTCTTTCTGGTGCAAGGCTGCGCGCCCGTCGTCACGTCCCACGGCTATGCGCCACCCGAAGAGATGGTGCAGTCGATCGTCGAAGGTGTCGACACCCGCGGCTCCGTTCGTCGGAAGATCGGCCGACCTGGAGCGACGGGGACGTTCTCGGAGACTGGCTGGTACTACGTCTCGACGACGCTTTCGAAGCAGGCATTCTATGCGCCCGAGATCGTGGATAGGCGCATCGTCGCGGTTGAGTTCAACGACGTGGACCGGGTGACCGCTGTCAGGCGCTATGGGCTCGAAGATGGCCGAATAGTCGATCTGGAGACCCGGACGACGCCGACCTTTGGGCGTGAGTTGACGATCCTGCAGCAGGTCCTTGGCAATATCGGAACGAGCGGCGAGAGCCTGCTGGGCAACTGATCGGAAGCGCGTTCGATCTCACTGATTTGGTCATCCCCGGATTTGAACCGGGGACCCCGACACCCGCCAACACTGAAAGGCCGGGCCTTGTTGGATTGCCGGATCGAGATCGGCAATGACGGTATCAACCGTCTCCGCCAAACCATAAGTCTCCGCGCTCAGGCCGCTGCTGCAGGTCGGCGGAGTGTGAGCCAGATGAGCGCACCGCCTGCCAGGGTCAGCATCGGGACGGCCGCGATCTGAACCGCAGCCCATCCTCCGGCCGAGAGCAGGACGCCGGAAGAGGCCGAAGCCACGCCGACGAAGGCCATCACGCAGAAATCGTTCAGGCCCTGCATGCGGGCCCTGTCCTCGGGCGCGACGGCATCGGCAAGCATGCTGGTCGCGCCGATGAAACCGAAGTTCCATCCGATGCCGAGAAGGATGAGGCCAGCGTAGAAATGCACGAGCGTAATGCCCGACGCAGCGACACCGGCGGCAAGGGCGATAGCACCAAGCCCCGTTGCGATGATCCGTGTCGCACCGAACCGTGCGATGAGCCCGCCGGTGAAAAAGGAGGGGATGTACATCGAGAGCACGTGCCCCTGCACCACGCCAGCGGCCTGTGCGGTGATGAAGCCGCAGGCGATCATCGCCAGCGGTGTCGACGTCATCATCAGGTTCATGAGCCCGTAGCTCACCATCGCGCAGAGCATGGCGACGGGCACCCTCGGCTCGGATAGGATCTCGCGCAGCGGTCGCTTCGATGTCTTCGTGTCCTTCGGCTTCCGAGGTAGCGGAATGTCGAGGAAGAGGAGCGGCAGGGCGCCGAGCAGGTTCAGCCAGATGAGCGCCTGATAGGCGCCGGCATGGGGCACAGGGGCAAGGGCATCGCCGAAATACTTCGCGATCTCAGGTCCTAGGATCGCCGAGACGAGACCCGCCGCCATCACCCATGAGATTGCTTTCGGACGGAACTCAGGGCTCGCCAAATCGGCAGCGGCGAAGCGGTAGAGGTTGTGGCCGGCCCAGTACATGCCCGAGACGAAGTTGCCGATGAGGAAAAGTTGGAAGTCCTGCGCCAGGATGCCGTTGAGGTTGATCCAGGCTCCCAAGGCGCCGGCGCTTGCGGCGATGAGGAAGCCCGGTCGCCGTCCGATCCGCCCCATGATCGTGGAGAGGATCGGTGCGCCGACCATGGACCCGAGGACCATGACGGTGATCGGCACGGTTGCGAAGGCGACGTCATGTGCCAGCATCGCGCCGACCAGCCCGGCCAGGATGATCTGCACTGGGAGTTGCGCGCCGAGGACCGCTTGGCCCCAGGCAAGGATCATCACCGCCCGGCGCGCCTGCCCGTCGTTGTCTGGTGCTGTCTTTGTCGGTCGAGCGGCCGTTATCTCAGCCATGGCATTCTTCCCGTTGGTGGCCTGAGCCTAGACTGAGACTGCAACGGACACCATTGCGGAGTCAGGTGTCGTCTGCGGTGCCCCGTTGGATGTCGTCCTCGTGCCCCGTCTTTGTGCCAACCTCCCCTGGAAGCGGGATCTTACTGGAGCGAGCCGGGCCGGGCTTCTCGCGCCATGTGGTCGAGGACACCGTTCACAAGGCCAGGCTCTTTGCCGGAGAAGAACGCTTTGGCGACGTCGAGATACTCCCCGATCACGACCTTCACCGGGATATCGTCGCGCGCGAGGAGTTCGTGGCCGGCGGCGCGGAAGAGGGCGCGCAGCGTGGCGTCGATCCGCCCCAACGGCCATTTCTCGACCAGTGCGCGATCCGTCATCTGATCGATCCGCACTTGGCCTTTCACGGCACCGCCCAAGACATCGCGGAAATGGTCGATATCCGCCTCCGCATAGGTCGCGCCTTCGATCTCGGCGCCGATGCGATGGGTCTCGAACTCGCGCCGCACTTCCGCCAGGGACGTACCGGCGATCTCCATTTGATAAAGCGCTTGGACGGCTGCGAGCCTCGCTGCCGAGCGCGCGATACGCGCTTTGAGCTTTCCGGCGGGACGCCCCGCGCCGGAACCGGGTTTCGAGCCGGCTCCCATTCTAGGCGGTTCGCGTCGGCAGTGCGCCTGCATAGGCGGTGCCGGCTGCGCCCGATCCGCCGAATGCTGGGGCGGGCGCGCCGCGGACCCTGCGAGCCAAAGCGATCAGGTGCAGCGCCGCCTTTGCCGCGCCGCCGCCCTTGTCGTGATCCTGGGGGTCGGCGCGGACGTTCGCCTGTGCCGCGTTCTCGACGGTCAGGATGCCGTTGCCGATGCAGAGCCCCTGCTGCACGCCCAACAATGTGATGCCCCTCGCGCTCTCCTCGCACACCGTCTCGTAATGCGTGGTCTCACCGCGGATGATGCAGCCGAGAGCGACATAGCCCTCATATCCCTGTCCCTCGGAGGCGATGCGGATTGCCGTCGGTATCTCAAGGGCGCCGGGGACTTCGAGCAGATCGAAGCCCGCGCCGACACTTTTCAGGACCTCAGATGCGCCGGCGATGAGGTTGTCGGCGATCGTGCGATAGAAGGGCGCGCAGACGATCATCAGCTTGGGCGCTGGATCGAGCGTCGGAAGGGGCAGGGGATCGGTGTCGCTCTGTTCAGCCATCGTCGCTCTTCCGCTGCCGTTTCGGGATGGGCCGTGTGTCGACAATGGTGATGCCATAGCCTTCGAGCCCGACGACCTTGGGCGCCGGGGAGTTCGTCAACATGATCATCTCGCTAACGCCGAGGGCCTGCAGCACCTGAGCACCGACACCGTATTGGCGCAGCTCCTTCGGGCTGACAGACCGGCCGCGTAGGCGATCCGAGATTGCGTTGGGTGAGGTGTCGCGCAGCATGACGACGGCGCCGCGCCCTTCTTCGGCAACGGCCTCCATCGCGTCTGGCACTTGGCTGAAGCGTGTCGGGTCGAGCGCCAGGATATCTTCTAGCGGATCGAGCACATGCATCCGCACGAGCGTCGGTCCGCCATCCGAGAGATCGCCCTTGATGAGCGCATAATGCTCGTTCCCGTCGGGCGCATCGCGGAAGACGCGAAGGCGCCAACCGCCCCCATGCATCGAGGTGATGTCCGCCTCATCCACCTGCTGCACCAGGTTATCGTGCCGGCGCCGATAGGCGATAAGCTCTGAGATCGTGCCGACCTTGAGCCCGTGGCGCTGCGCGAAGGCGACGAGGTCCGGCAGGCGGGCCATCGTCCCGT
The DNA here is from genome assembly GCA_039178805.1 of Pseudomonadota bacterium. GTDB lineage: Bacteria > Pseudomonadota > Alphaproteobacteria > Rhodobacterales > Rhodobacteraceae > Thermohalobaculum. The sequence continues at coordinate 9,263 of JBCDFC010000089.1, forward strand.
CCTCGTTCATGATCTCGCAGATCACGCCGGCCGGTCGCTTGCCCGCAAGCCGTGCGATATCGACTGCAGCCTCGGTATGGCCGGCCCGCACCAGAACACCGCCGTCGCGGGCGCGGAGCGGGAAGATATGGCCAGGGGTCGCGATATCGGCCGGCGTGCTCTCGGGATCGATCGCAGCCTCGATGCTGCGCGCGCGATCCGGGGCCGAGATGCCGGTCGTCACGCCTTCTCGCGCCTCGATCGAAACGGTGAAGGCGGTCTCGTGGCGTGACTGGTTCTGGGCTGCCATCAGCGGCAGGCCCAGCCTATCGATCATGTCGCCGGTCATGGCGAGGCAGATGAGGCCCCGACCGTGCGTTGCCATGAAGTTGACGGCGGCGGCGTCCGCATCGACGGCGGGGATGATGAGATCGCCCTCGTTCTCACGATCCTCGTGGTCCACCAAGATGACCATCTGGCCCTTCTTGGCAGCGTCGATGATCTCAGCCGTGGGGCTGATCGCGTCGCTGTAATCGGTGCGCTCGCTCATGGAACCATTCGCCTGCCGACGGGTCCAGCGCCCGTCGCGGGCGGACATAGACTGCCGAAAGCGTCATGGCCAGAGAGGAAGGCACCCTGCGCTGCTCCGGCGCAGGGTCACGTCAGGTTCAGGACGTTCAGGCTTCGCCTGGGACCAAAACCCGATCCGTGGCCTGACGCTGTGCGCGCAGGCGCAGGTAAAGAAGCGCCCCTCCCGCGAGGATGCAAAGAAGACCTGGCAGGCCAAGCGCGATGATGCCGGCCACCGGCCCGCTTACCGTCACACTACCGACCACGGGCAAGGTCGCATGCACTTCTGAGATAATCACGCTGCCACCGATCTCGGTCCCGATGACCACCGCAAGCAAGACCCAGTAACAAAGCGCGAGTACAAACGTCATAACAAGCATTGTCAGCCCCCCGGCTCCCCGACTTCCACCCCGTGATACAAAGATAGAGTGGTCGCCGCAGTTGGCGCGGCTCTGACGAGTTTGTGGCAAATTCGCGGTTGTTGCGGGGCTGCGACAGGCGGGAAAGCGCTAGTCTGTCCCTTTTCGGATCGATTTCGTGTCAGCCATGCTCTGATAGACGATCAACATAGCGCGCAAGCAGATCGATCTCGAGATTGACCTCACTTCCGGGGCCGGCATCGGCGAGGTTCGTCACGGTCCAGGTATGAGGAATGATATTGATTCCGAAAACGGTCCCGTCCTCCCGATCCTCGACCCCGTTCACCGTAAGAGAAATGCCGTCGATCGCGATGGAACCTTTGCGCGCGAGATACCGGCCGAGCGTTTTGGGCGCCATGATCTCGACGCGGTGCGACCCTCCTTCGGGCGCCACAGAAAGGATCTGACCCAAGCCGTCGACATGGCCGGATACGATATGACCGCCCAACTCGTCGCCGACGCGGAGCGACGGCTCGAGATTGACCTTCGTGCCAAGCTGCCAGGCTTTGAGTGTGGTTAGGCTGCGGGTTTCCTGAGAGGCATCGACCTCGAACCAGGTCCGTCCACCGGCTTGTCCTTTCGCGACGACGGTAAGGCAGACACCGTTGCAACAGATCGAGGCGCCGATCTCGATCTCCGCCTCCGGTCGCGAACAGGCGATCCGAATGCGCGTGTCGCCCATGGCCTCAATCGCGATAACGTCACCAACTTCGCGCACGATTCCGGTGAACATGGCATCCCTCCGTTGCTACCGGGCACCTAGCGGCGGTTAGGCGGACAGGCAAGGCGGGCCGACCCGCCGAAGCGCAGCCGATTTCGTACGGATAGAGAACAAGAGCGGTACAACTTTAGTCCTTTCTCAAGCATGCCCGCGCAACAAGCGGTGTGGGCGACGCAGAACGCGTCGCGGTGGCATCGAAGGGATTTACCATGGCTCGAACGGCTCGACGCGCCCTGCGGATTGGCGCGATCCTTCTCACAACGCTCGCTCTCAGCGCTTGCGCGCTGCCCAGGGGTGGGCCTTACGTATCGGAAATCGAAGAAGTGGGCGCGCTGCCCTTCGACGTTGTCCATGTCACGCCCGAGGTCGTGGCGAAGGCGCGCGTGGATGAACGCCTAGGCTTCGACAAGGCCTTTATCGATGTCTCGCCGGAGAACACGGCGCTCGTGAACCGCGGCGATGTGCTCAGCATCACGGTGTGGGAGAACAGCGATACGGGCCTTCTGAACGCTGCAGGGGTCGGTGCGACGGTTCTGCCGAGCGTGAAGGTCGATGAGCGTGGCTTTATCCATGTGCCCTATGTCGGCCGCGTGCGGGCAGCCGGGCGAAGCTTGTCGCAACTGCGCGGCGTCATTCGCACCCAACTGGCGGAACGTACGCTGAACCCGCAGGTCGATGTCTTCCCTGAGGCGTCAGAAGGTCGGCTGGTCAGCGTGCAAGGTGCTGTCAACACGCCCGGGATCTTTCCGATCCGAAGCGGCACGCGGCATGTTTTGCCTATGCTTGCGCGGGCGGGAGGTGTGAAGGCTGAGCCTGAGGTTGTGCGCGTGCGCTTGCGTCGCGGTCAGGCAACGGGCGAGATCTGGTTGCAGGATCTCTATGACGAGCCGCAGATGAATGTCGCACTGCGTCCTGGCGATGCTGTGATTGCTGAGCGCGACCGGCGCATCTTTACGGCGCTTGGCGCGGTTGGGCGGCCTGCAACCGTGCCCTTCCCGGTGCGGGAGTTGTCGGTCACGCGCGCTCTTGGCCAAGTCGCGGGCTTGATCGATGCCACGGCCGATCCCACGGGGATTTTCCTCTTCCGTGCTGAGCCCCAGGAAGTGGCCCGCCTCGTCCTGCAAGATCAGACGGTTATCGGCTCTCGGCGCATCGTCTACGTCATCGACCTCACCAAGCCCGGCGGCATGTTCCTCGCGCGCGAATTCATCATGCGGGACGACGACACGCTTTATGTGACGACCGCGCCCTTCGTGCAGTTCCAGAAGGTGCTGCAGTCCATCGCGCCCGTGCTGGGCCTTGCAGGTACGACCCGGTCACTCTCCGGGCTTTGAAGTTAAGGAGCTGCGGCGCGCCAAGTTAGGGCGCGCCGGCTCTTCTCGAGCAAGCATGTGGCGAACCGCTAACCTCTACCGGTGGCGCGTTGGTTGCCGGGCCTGCTCTTCGGCTCCCATATCGAAACCGTGTCTTCGCCGAGCCTTTCACACTCCACGAGATGAAATTGCGGCGCTGCTGCGAGCGTCGAGAGTGCGAGCGATCCGACGGCTGGCTGACCCTCCGCTCCGATCATCTTGCCCGCGCTGAATAGGACAAGACGGTCGACGAGAGACTGAGCGATCAGGCCGCTGGCCAGCACCGCCCCTCCTTCGCAGAGAACGCTGCCGATGCCCCGTTGGGCGAGACCCGCGAGAACTGCTTCAAGATCAATCGAATTGGGCGGATTGCCGGTCTGCTGCTGATGGGTAATGTCCGGCTCACCCCCAATCGTTGAGGGTGTAGGTGCCGATGAAGGGGCTGGCGGGCAGGGCATGAGCGTCACGCCCAAGGCGGAGAGCGCTTTGCTGTGTTCAGAGACCGCAATGCCCGGATCGTCGCGATGGGCGAGGATCACGGGGATACGCCTTGCACTCTGCGCGAGCCTGCCGCCGAGCGACAGAGAGAGACCGGGATCGACGACGACGCGCACCGGCTGCGCCGCATGCGCCCCGAAACCGCGCACATCGAGCATCGGATCATCGGCCCGCGCCGTGCCCGCGCCGACCAGCACCGCGTCCGACCGCGCGCGCATGAGGTGCACTTTCCGGCGCGCGGCTGCCCCGGTGATCCAGCGGCTCTCACCCGAAGCAGTCGCAATCCGACCATCGAGCGTCGTCGCGAGCTTCAGCGTAAGATGTGGCCGCCCACGTTCGATGCGCGAGAGGAAAGCGGCGTTCACCCATGCGGCCTGCTCGGCGCAGAGCCCGACATCGATCGTAACCCCAGCGGCTGCGAGCCGCGCAAACCCAGCGCCCGAGACGCGGGGATCCGGGTCTTCCAGCGGGCAGACGAGACGCGTGATCCCGGCCACTGCCAGTGCCTCGGCACAGGGCGGCGTTCGGCCGTGATGGGCGCAGGGCTCGAGCGTGACATAGGCAGTCGCTCCGGCGACATCGATACCCCGCGCGGCGGCTGCCTCGAGCGCGATGGCCTCGGCTTGCGGACGCCCGCCCGGTGCGGTCCCGCCACGGGCGATCACGCGTCCGTGCCGAACGATCAGGGCCGCAACGGCCGGGTTCGGGGCCACACGCCCAACGGCCCGCGAGGCAAGGGCGAGCGCCGCTCGCATCCATCGCCTATCGGCGGCGTCGAACCGATGCTCCGCCGCCATCGCCTGCCGAACCTCCCGTACAATCGTCGAAACCTAGGCGCCGCTTCGCAGCCCTAGCACCGATGGCGATCAGTTATCGTCGTCGTCGCCCCGTTGCGGAGGACGCAGCTCGGACACGAAATCCTCAAAGTCAGAAACTTCTTGGAAATTCTTGTAAACGCTCGCAAATCGCACATAGGCGACCGTATCGATCCGAGCGAGGCTCTCCATCACAATCTCGCCTATCGTGTCCGACGGGATATCGGTGTCGCCCATGCTCTCCAACCGCCGCACGATACCGGAGATCATCTGCTCGACGCGCTCCGCCTCGATCGGCCGCTTCTGCAGCGCGATGCGGATCGAGCGGGCGAGCTTGTCCCGATCGAAGGGCTCACGCTTGTTGTTCTTTTTGACCACCACGAGATCGCGGAGCTGCACGCGCTCGTAAGTAGTGAAACGCCCGCCGCAAGCTGGACAAAGGCGCCTTCTGCGGATGGCGACATGGTCTTCGGCGGGACGCGAGTCCTTCACCTGCGTGTCGACATTACCGCAAAAAGGGCAGCGCATAGGCGCCTCCATCGTAGCCGACACTCGAAGCCGCTACAGTCACTATACGGTGCCCCGACTTTTTGTGTAGCCCGACATATCACGCGCAGGATTTAGCGTGGCATCGGCGCATCTGCCGATGACAGCATCGCGATGAACGGATGACGCGGGCCCCGGTACCGGCGCCAATCCTCACCGCGCAAACGGCCTCTTTGCGCTCAATCGAAGATCGACGGTTCCTCGGGCGCCTCGCTGCAGAGCACACGCCCGCCGAGGAAGCGGGCCTCCAATGGGTCCTTGCCGTGATCGCTGTCGATAAAGAGGGCGATCACTTCGATATCGTCTTGGGGAAGCTCGCCGAACGCCAACTGATAATCGGACAGGATGTTGCGCCGTTCCTGCGTGAAGCTGCCGATACCGGCCGGACCGCTTCTGACAGGCAGGCTTCGGATCATGCCTGAGAAGTACGGGCTGTCGACGACCTCATCGACGCCGTTCGTCTCGGTCGACCAGACATAGCGCAGTGTCGGGACCGGATCGGGATTGGTGAAGATGCCTGGATCACCGAAGGCCACGAAGAGCGCGGCCGCCATGTCCTCGGATCTGCGCGACGAGAGATCCGCTTCGGTCGGAAGCGCCTCGATCACCCACTGCCATTCGAGAATCGGGCAGGTCGTCGGATCGATATCGACGCGCCGCGCGAGCAGGCCGGACGCGCCCTCGGCCCGGGCACGGATCGCGACGTCTTCGCCCTCGGCGACGAGATCGAACGTGGTGTTCTGCCAGACGTCGAATTTCTGCCAATCCCGCTCCAATGCGTCACCGGGCGCGAAGAGGACAACCGGGATCTGGGCATCATCCGGGTCCTTGAGCACCGTCAGCCGCTCGGTCGACGCGCAGCCGGCCAGGGCAGCGAGCGACAGGGCCCAGACCAATCCAGATCGAAGTCTCGGAAGAGCGGACATATCGAACCTTATCATAGCGGGGGCTCTGTCCTTAGGCCGAGGCATCCAGCCCGCGACGAAAGGGCGACCACGGTGAGAGGAGCCAGCCGAGCAGGAGAAAGTGGGCGATTGTATCGATCCCGAGCAGGTTCAAAGCCGCCTCTGCATTGTAGACGAAGAGCTGCGATCCTTCGATCAAACCTTCCGCGCCCACGACGGTCACGCCCAGAATGTTGATGCCGAAATGAAAGCCCATGGCCGCGGAGAGGCTGCCAGTCCGATAGGTCATGACGGCAGTTGAGAGGCCGATGCAGAAGGTGGCGAGGGCGTAGAGAAGGCCCGCACTGCCCGGCAGACCGGGATTGTAGTGCAGGGCGCCGAAGAGTGCTGCTGGCGGGACGGCCCAAAGCAGTGGATGCCGAAGCCTGATCGCGATCTGCTGCACGAGATAGCCGCGAAAAAGCAGCTCTTCGGCGCCCGCCTGTACCCATATCAAAGGGATGAAGATGAGGAGCCAAAACGCCCAGTCGCCAAGCGGCAACTCTGTTCGTCGCGGCGCGCCCTCGATCACGAACGCTGGCAGGATCGATAGGCCGAAGATGGCGAGGGCGATGTAGAGCCCAAGGCGCGCTTCCCGCCAGCGAACGCGTCTTTCGGGTGCGATGAGCGTGCCAAACCGCTGCCGATGGCAGAGCCAGAGTGCGAGGGCGAGCCCGGCCCAGATGCCCCAGAAGCTCGCCAGAATAAAGGCCGTCGCCTCTGGCGATCCGCCCCCGGCCAGCGCGCTGATGCTGTCGATCTCGGCCTCTCGGCCCGACAGGATCCGCATGATCGCGACGCCGAGCACGAGCAGAACGATCCCGGTGACCCACACCGCGAGGGCGATGATGAGCCCCAGGAACGGTCGCCACAGCCCGACACGCGCCCCTGCCGGCGCGATGTATTCGTCGAACCGCCCCATACTCCGCTCCGTTGCAGCCCCCAGCGTCTTGAAGCTTAGCGCTCAATGTCGCCCGGCCCACGAAGGTGCACGGCGTCTGCGCGTCGGTGGTGGCGGTCCGCTGGGTGCAAGTTGATCAGTTTAGGGACGGTCTCGCAGGTCGGTCAGCACCGCCAAGGGCCCGCATGTTCGCAGTGCGCAGCCACCGAACGCCGAGTATCGGCGCGCCGACACATTTTCTTTTCGAGCGGGGACTGACGCGGGTGTGACCGCAGGGCGCCGTTGCGCGCCGCGGTCACGATCGCTCGTAGCCGATCAGAGGGCCTGGTAGATCGGGAAGCGGCTCGTGAGCGTCTTCACCTTGGCCTTCACCGCCTCCTCGACGCCGGTATTGCCGTCCTCGCCATTGGCCGCAAGCCCATCGACAACCTCGGCGATCAGGCGCCCGACTTCACGGAACTCCTCCTCGCCGAAGCCGCGCGTCGTGCAGGCGGGGGAGCCGAGACGGAGACCGGATGTCACCATCGGCGGCTCCGGATCGAAGGGGATGCCGTTCTTGTTGCAGGTGATATGCGCGCGCAGAAGCGACTGCTCGGCCGCGTTCCCCTTCACGCCCTTCGGCCGCAGGTCGACGAGGCAGAGATGGGTGTCGGTGCCGCCCGTGATGATGTCGAGCCCGTGCTTCATAAGCTCATCCGCCATCGCCTGGGCGTTCTTCACAACCTGGGCGATGTAGCTGCGATACTCGGGCCGCAGCGCCTCGCCAAAGGCCACGGCCTTCGCGGCGATGACATGCATCAGCGGGCCGCCCTGCAGGCCGGGAAAGACTGCGGAGTTGATCTTCTTCGCCAGCGCTTCGTCATTCGTCAGGATCACGCCGCCGCGCGGGCCACGCAGGGTTTTGTGCGTGGTCGATGTCGCCACATGGCAGTGATCGAGCGGGTTGGGATGCGAGCCACCGGCCACGAGGCCCGAGAAATGCGCCATGTCGACATGGAGGATCGCGCCGACGCTGTCGGCGATCTCGCGGAACTTGGCAAAGTCGATCTCGCGCGGGACAGCGGAGCCGCCGGCATAGATGAGCCCGGGCTTATGCTCCTCGGCCAGTTTCGCGACCTGATCATAGTCGATGCGATGATCCTCGGCGCTCACGCCGTACTGCACTGCGTTGAACCACTTGCCCGAAAGGTTCGGCTTTGCGCCATGGGTCAGGTGCCCGCCCGAAGCGAGATCCATGCCGAGGATCGTCGTGCCTGGCTTGATCGTCGCCAGCATCACGGCCTGGTTGGCCTGCGCGCCCGAATGGGGCTGCACATTGGCGAACTTACAATTGAAGAGCTGGCAAATGCGCTCGATCGCCAGCTTCTCCGCCACATCCACATGCTGGCAACCGGCATAATAGCGCCGCCCAGGGTACCCCTCGGCGTATTTGTTGGTCATCACAGAGCCCTGCGCCTGCATCACGGCACGGCTCACGATGTTCTCCGAGGCGATGAGCTCGATCTCGTCCTGCTGACGCTCGAGCTCACCGACCATCGATCCGAAGAGCTCTGGGTCGCGGGTGGCAAGATCATCGGTGAAGAAGCCGGCGTCTTTCGTCAGCGCGTCCATGGCACGTTCCTCGTCATGGTTGTGGGCCGCGCCGTGGCGCAGGCCGCTTTGTCACTGGGGCGCAACATACTCAGGGTCTGGTGCGGCGACAGGGGAAAATGCGTCCCATCCCTCGCATGAGCAGCTTTCTTTCGTCTGGCGAAAGCGGAAGGGTGCCGAGGGCTGGACCCCGAAGGTGGGGTAGGGCGTTAAGGAGGCCATCGGCATGTCCGAAAGGCTGTCGATCGTGGCAAGCGACATGCCGGATGCCCAATCCGCCTGCACGGATCTGCGCGCGCGTTATGGCCATGTCGAGCCCGCAGAGGCGGAGATCATCGTGGCCCTGGGTGGCGATGGATTCATGTTGCAAACCCTGCACGCGACCATGGGTAGTGGCACGCCTGTCTATGGCATGAACCGCGGCACGGTCGGTTTCCTGATGAATG
>JBCDFC010000090.1:0-17743 GCA_039178805.1 Pseudomonadota bacterium
ATGGGGGCATGACTTCCGGCCCGATTACCTACGGCTCGGCCCCTTGGCGGCGGCGCTCGGCGTGCCGGTCGGCGCGTTCACCGCGACGGCGGATGAGGAGACGCGGCGCGGTCCCCGCCCCGGAAAAAGCCGCGCCAGGATCTCGCGCCGCGTCTCCTCATCCGCCGTCGCGGTGAACGCGCCGACCGGCACGCCGAGCGCCGCCGCCAAGGGGCCGAGCCGTAGGTAATCGGGCCGGAAGTCATGCCCCCATTGGCTGATGCAATGCGCCTCGTCGACCGCGAGCCGGTTGATCGGCAGGCGTTGCAGGAACCCGCATAACCGGTCATTGGCGAGCCGCTCCGGCGCCACATAGAGAAGCCTCAGGGCCCCGCGCTCGATGGCGCTGAACACGCGCTCGCGCTCATCCTCGGGCGTGCCAGCCGTCAAGGATCCCGCCTCGACACCCGCGGCACGGAGCGCACTCACCTGGTCCTCCATCAGCGCCACGAGCGGCGAGACGACGAGCGTGAGCCCGCCCGCCGCGATTGCCGGGAGCTGGTAGCAGAGCGATTTGCCGCCCCCCGTCGGCATGATCGCCAGCACGTCCTCGCGCGCCAGCATCGCCTCGACGATCTCCTGCTGACCGGGCCGGTAACCCTCGAACCCGAAGACATCGCGCAGGACAAGATCCGCCGGCGAGCCATGCTCTTCAATCCGTGCCGCCGCCTCGCTCATTCATCAGGCTCCCGCCACCAGATCCCCGGCCCCGACCACCATCCGAACCAACCGTAGAGAGAGCGCTCACCATGGTCCCAGTCGGGATGGCGCAGATCCGCGTCATGCACGATCCGGTCATTGGGCAGAACGCCGAAGGGCACGACATAAAGCCCTTCGCTCAGCCGCCGGTCGAGGCTGCGCGCCGCTTCCAGGAACCCTGCCTCGGTCTTGGCGGTCACCAGGCCCTCGATGGCGGCGTCCACGGTCGGATCCGCGACGCCCATATAATTCCGCGTCCCCGGCGTCTCGCGCCCGTCAGAGCCGAAATAGTAACGCTGCTCCGTCCCGGGGCTGAGCGACATGACCCAGCGATGCACCGTGATGTCGTAGTCGTAGTCCTTGCGCCGCTCCGCAAACTGCGCCGCATCCACCCGCCTGATATCGAGACCGACGCCGAGCCGTTTCAGCGCCTCCGACCAGAGCCCTGCGAGCGTCTCATGCTCGGTACTGGTGACCAGGACACCAAGGCGCAGCGGCGTGCCATCGGGACCCTGCCGTTTCCCATCGCGCACGGGATATCCCGCCTCGTCGAGCAACTGGGCCGCCCGGCGCAAAAGCCGCCGATCCCGCCCCGATCCGTCGGACACGGGCCAAGTGCCAGCGGGGGCCGGGGCCGCCGCGGTTTCGAGAGCGGGCGCCCCCGCCAGCCCGTCCTCAGCGTTCCAGGCCAGGGCCGAACCACCGAAATAGCTCGTGATCCGCTCGTACCCGCCGCCATAGAGCCGGCCATTGATCCACTCCCAGTCGAAGGCGAGGCCTAGCGCCTCCCGCACTCGGATATCGTCGAGCGGCGCCCGGCGTGTGTTGAAGACGAAGCCCTGCATGCCTGAGGGGCGATGATGCGGGATCTCGGTCCGGTCCAAGCGCCCGTCCTGCATCGCCGCGAACTCATATCCCTCGATCCAGCGGACAGGATCGCCGTCGGACTGCATATCGACCTGGCCCGCCGTCACCGCCTGCCAGAGCGCATCGGATGAGCGATAGAAGTCGTAGCGCACCTCGTTGAAGTTGTTGAGGCCGCGGTTAACCGGCAGGTCTCGCCCCCACCAGTCCGGGTCGCGCACGAAGCTGATCGTCCGACCCGCTTCGACCGAGCCGATCACATAGGGTCCCGTCCCGATCAGAGGGGTCATCGGGTCCGCATCGAACGCGCGACCCTCGAACTGTGCTTTCTTCAGCACAGGGCGGAGGCCCAGGATCAGCGGCAATTCCCGGTTGGGCTCGGAGAAGGTGATCGTGACCGCCCGCTCGCCGCTAGCGTCGATCGACGCGACTTGCGACCAGGCGGCGGCGTATCGTGGGTGCCCGTCTCTGGCAAGTGTCTCGAAAGACCAGATCACATCCTCGATCGTGACAGCCGTGCCGTCCGAGAAGCGCGCCTCTCGGTTCAGTACGAATGTCACGGAGCTTCGATCTTCAGGAACAATGACTTCTTCGGCTAATCTCGTGTATAAACTAAAAGGCTCCGCATAACTCCTTGCTAACATTGACTCGAAGACGTGCGTGGAGAGCGCCCAAGGCGTCGTTCCGCGCAGCACGAACGGGTTGAGGCTGTCAAAGCTCCCCATCTCGGCAAAGACGACGGCGCCGCCTTGAGGGGCATCGGCATTAACATAGGGCAGCGCGTTGAAATCCGGCGGTAATGCCGGGTCGCCATGCATCGCGATACCATGAGTGATCTCGACACCCGCTGCTGCGGCCTCGCTGGCCGGCACACTCACCCCTAGGGCGAGCGTCAGGAGCGAAAAGCTTCGAAAACAGGGGAATTTGCGCAATTTATGTGAGACAGGGCGCAAATCGCTCTTGTCGTTCTCGACCACCTTGCAGTATGCTCCTCTGACTGCTCGATAGGTTTCTAGCCTGTATGAAACCTGCCTCAACACCTGACGCGCCCCCTCGTGGGGCGCTTTTTTTATTCAAGCCCGCGCCAGCACCCCTCGCCAACCCTGCCCGCGTCGTTATTGTGCGCTGCGGCGGGCCATGCCGGTTCTGGTAGATGTGCCCGAGTCGCGGCACAAGATAAAGGGGGCGATGATGTCTCTCGCAGGAAAGGTTGCGGTGATTACCGGGTCAAATTCCGGTATTGGCCTTGGCGTGGCTGAGGAATTGGCCAAGCGCGGCGCCCGCGTCGTTCTCAACTCTTTTTCGGCCAGCGAGGAAGACCACGCCCTCGCCAAGAAGGTCGCGGCGGATACGGGCGGCGAAGCGGTCTACATCCAGGCCGATATGTCCAAGGGCGATCAATGCCGCGCGCTGATCGACAAAACCGTGGCCCATTACGGCGCCTGCGACATCGTCGTGAACAACGCCGGCATCCAGCATGTGGCCAAGATCGACGACTTCCCGCCGGAGAAATGGGAGGCCATCCTCTCGATCAACCTCTCCTCGGCCTTCCACACGACGGCAGCGGCGCTCCCCGTGATGCGCAAGGCTGGCTGGGGGCGCATCGTCAACATCGCCTCCGCTCACGGCCTCACCGCCTCGCCTTTCAAATCCGCCTATGTCGCGGCCAAGCACGGGGTCGTCGGCCTCTCCAAGGTCACCGCACTCGAAACCGCGCAGGAGCCGATCACCTGCAACGCGGTCTGCCCCGGATACGTGCTTACCCCCCTCGTCGAGGCGCAGATCCCCGACACGATGAAGGAGTACAGCATGGACCGCGAGACGGTGATCAAGGACGTTCTCTTGGAACGCCAACCCTCGAAAGAGTTTGCAACGACCGAGCAGATGGGCGGCGTCGTGGCCTTCCTATGCTCCGACGACGCGGCACAGATCACGGGCACCACGATCTCCGTCGACGGTGGATGGACGGCATTGTGATGCTTTGAGAGACGGGTGCGGCTCGCGTCGCACCCATATTTCGCGAAAAGAGTAAACTCCTAGCTTGCATCTCTGTATGCACCATGACCATATTAATGCAGATAAAACATTGCAGGAGAAAATCAGATGAAGACACATGATGTTCTCGCAGCTCTTAGTGCATTGGGGCACCCCCGGCGTTTGGATGCCTTCCGCCTCCTCGTCACGATGGGCGACCAAGGGCTTCTGGCCGGCGAAGTCGCCGAACGCCTGGGCGCGAAGCAGAACACGATGTCCACCAATCTATCGGTCCTTCTCCGCGCCGGCCTGGTGCAAGCGGTGCGCGAGGGTCGTGGCGTTCGCTACAGCGCCAACATGGACACCTTCGGCGGGATGCTGCAGTTTTTGATCGGAGACTGCTGCAGCGGCAATCCCAAGATGGCGCGGGAACTCACCGAGCTCGTGGCCACGCCGCTGCTCCGCAGCCAGCAGGTACCGAACCCCGTGCATGCCTGAACCGGCTCCGCGCGGTTGACGCGGAGCAGGACGGCAGATGCAAGGAGAGAGCGGGTCGTCGACCGACGCAGAGTGCGGGCAGCCGAGCATTTTCGACGGCGGCCCGCCCCCGCCCTGTCCGTCCATCTTCAACATCGCAGCGCATGTGCTCGCCCCGGCGGCCGCGACGCCCGAGAAGGACGCACTCGTCGTCCTTGCCGATGCCGATGGCGGCGTGGCCGAGCGTTGGCGCTATGCAGAGCTTGACCGCACCATCCGCGCCATGGCCACGGGGCTGCGCGCGGCCGGGCTTTTGAGCGGCGAGCGAGTGGCGTTGCGCTTGCCCAACACCTCCGCCTTCCCCCTCCTCTTCTTCGCGACGATCGCTGCAGGGGGCGTCGCTGTGCCGACCGCGCCGGGGCTCACATCCTCAGAGCTGAGCGCCCTCCTCGCCCGCGTCCGGCCCCGTTTCATCGCGATCGGGGAAGGGTTGGACATCGCCTTGCCATCCGAGATCGCCGTCCTCGATCAATCAGCCCTCAACGCGCTCGCCCAGCACGCACCGGGGCCGATAGCCGAGACGGCGCCTGAGGATCCGGCGTTTCTCATCTTCACGTCGGGCACGTCGGGCACGCCACGCGGTGTCCTCCATGCGCAGCGCTCCGCCTGGGCGCGGCGGATGATGTGGCAAGGCTGGTACGGGCTCGGACCCTCGGACCGCGTGCTCCACGCCGGGGCCTTCAACTGGACCTACACGCTCGGTGCCGGCCTGACCGACCCTTGGGCCGCTGGCGCCACGGCCCTCGTCTATGCCGGCCCCCGCGACCCCGGGATCTGGCCAAGGCTCATCGCGCAGGAACGCGCCACCATCTTCTGCGCTGTGCCCGGCGTCTGGCGCCAAGCGCTGCGGGCGGCCGAGGCGCGCCCCTCAGACCTCTCCACCGATCTTGCCAGCCTTCGCCATGGCCTGACCGCAGGGGAGCGGATGCCCGACAGCCTGCGCGCAAGCTGGGCCGCCCACGGCATCGCTCTGCACGAGGCGCTGGGGATGACCGAATGCTCCACCTACATCTCAGGCTCGCCCGACCGACCGGCGCCGCCCGGTACCGCCGGTTACCCGCAGCCGGGTCGACGCGTCGCGATCCTGCCCGAAACACTGCTCGATACGCCCAAGGACAACGCAATCCCAGTGTCTCGCGGCTCACCGGGCCTTCTCGCCGTCTCGAGCCGCGATCCAGGGCTGATGCTCGGCTATTGGCAGGATCCGCAGACCACAAAGCAGGCCTTCCGAGGGGAATGGTTCATCACCGGCGATCGGGCCGTGATGGCCGAGGATGGCGCGGTCACCCATCTTGGCCGCGCTGACGATGTCATGAATGCGCTCGGCTACCGCGTGAGCCCTCAGGAAGTCGAAGAGGCCATGGCCGACCACCCGGCCATCGCCGAGATCGCGGTGACGGAGCTTCCCGTCCGCGCCGACCTCACCCTTGTCGCAGGTTTTGTCGTACCGCGCGGCGACTATCCAGGCGACGATGCGCTCGAGGCGCATGCAGCCTCCCGCCTCGCCCCCTACAAACGCCCCCGCCTCTGGATCGAAGTCGAGAGCCTACCCCGCACGGCCAACGGCAAGCTGATGCGACGGATACTCATCGAAACTCATGGATATCACGCAGAAGACGCTTCAACCGAGACATCGAACACTTAAAATCGGCCGTTCTCAGGGCTATGTGACGCGAATGGTTACGCTTGACATCATCTCCGACCCGATCTGCCCTTGGTGCTATATCGGGAAGACACGGCTGGATCGCGCCTTGGGCGAAGCGGGGCACAACCCCTTTAGTCCCCGCTGGCGTATGTTCCGGCTCAATCCCGATATGCCCGCGGAGGGCATGGATCGCCGCGCCTATCTCGAGGCGAAGTTCGGCGGCCCGGAAGGCGCCGACCGCGTCTATGGCGCGATCCAGCAGGCGGCGGAGGCGGACGGGCTCGACGTGAACCTCTCCTCGATCCAGCGCACGCCGCAGACCCTCGACGCGCACCGCGTCATCCGCTGGGCCTCCGAGGCGGGCGTGGCGGAGGACGTGACCAACATTCTCTTCGACCGCTACTTCCGGCTTGGCGAGGATATCTCGGACCGCGATCTGTTGCTCGAGGTGGCCGGTGCGGTCGGCATGGATCGCGACGTCGTCGCCCGGCTCCTCCAGGGCGATGCCGATCGCGAGGCGCTGATCGAGGAAGAACAGGCCGCGCGTGAGATGGGCGTCACTGGCGTTCCGTGCTTCATCATCCAGGGGCGCTACGTCGTTCAGGGCGCGCAGGACAGCCCGACCTGGCTGCGCGTCATCGACGAAATCAGCACCGCCGCTTCGGAGCAGAACAGTGCGGCAGGGCCGGAGCGTGAGCCCGAGGCTGCCGACGGCGCAGCGCCGCGGAACGGCAATGGAGGGATGCCATGAACATGCTGCTCGAGACCTTGACCGAGGTCTCGTCCCATCCGGCCGCCTGGCTCTGCGTTCTCGCTGTGGCCTCCGTCGCGATCCTGTCGGCGATACACTGCGTGATGTGCCCCTTTGTGCGCGGTACCGAGGGCAGTTCCGATGGTTTCGTGCCGCGCTATCTCGACAAGCCGATCATCGCAGGCCCCGTGTACTTCTTCGTTATGCTCGCGGGGATCATCGCGATGATCGCAGGCCTCGCCATGATCGCCGATGGCAAAGCGCCGCTGATCGCCTTTTTCATCATATCCGCAGGTATTTGCGTCGTTCAGATCGCGCCGCTTCGCGTTCGCCTGGCCGAGGCTTATGACCGGATCATGGCAGCGCAAATGATCAGCCCCGACGAGGTGGAGATCGCGCGCGAACGGCTCCGCGTCATGCACTACTTCAACATTGCGATGAGCGCAGGGATCGCAGCCGTCCTCGCCGTAGCACTCCTCTCCTTCTGACCGATCACCGCGTCCACGCGCGGTGATCGTCGGCTGAGTAATACCGGTCACTGGGATCAAGCGGCTTTGAGTGCACTCCGGCCGTGCGGCTCATCGAGCGAGAGAACGGGTCCTACCGGCACGATCCGCGTCGGATTGATCGTCTCGTGGCTGGCGTAATAGTGGTGGCGGATATGGTCGAGCCGCGTGCGCTCTGCCACACCAGGCCATTGATGAAGCTCACGCGTAAGTCCTTGGATTGCCGGATAATCCTCAATTCTCCTAATGTTGCACTTGAAGTGCCCGACATAGACCGCGTCGAAGCGCACGAGTGTCGTCCACAGCCGCCAATCCGCTTCGGTCAGCCGCTCTCCCATCAGGTATCGCTGCCGCTGTAGCCGCTCCTCAAGCCAATCTAGGGTCTCGAAAAGCGGCACCACCGCAGCTTCGTAGGCCGCCTGGGTCGTCGCGAAGCCGGACTTATAGACCCCGTTGTTGACGGTGTCGTAGATCCGCGCATTGACGCTATCGATCTCGTCGCGCAGATCGCTCGGATAGAAATCGAGCGTGTTGCCGGTCATCCCATCGAACGCCGTGTTGAACATCCGAATGATCTCGGAGCTTTCGTTTGAAACGATCGTGTGCCGCTCCTTGTCCCACAGAACCGGCACGGTGACACGACCCGTCATGTCCGGCTTCGCCTCCAAATAGACATCGCGCATGAAGGGCTTGCCCATCAGCGTGTCCCCGGTCGCGCCGTCCCAATCCGCACCGAAATGCCAGCCGTCGCTGCCCATGAACGGATGCACGACGCTGTGTGAGATATGGTCCTCCAACCCCTTGAGATGGCGAAAGATCAAGGTGCGGTGCGCCCACGGACAGGCATGGCTGACATAAAGATGGTAGCGCCCGCTCGCCGCCGGAAACCCGGCTTCTCCGGATGGGCCCGCGGCGCCATCCGGCGTCACCCAATTTCGAAAACTCGCATCCTGTCGCTTGAAGGCGCCATCGGTCTTATTGGTGTCGTACCACTGGTCGTGCCAGGTCCCATCGATCAGCAGCCCCATCGAGGTCCTCCCGTATTGCTTCTCCCAAAACTAGCGCTTCCGGCGCGGGGCACGAGTGGATCTCGCTACGGCGCGAAGACAGCGGGGTAACGCTTCGTTGAGGATAGCCGAATAACCACAGCCAACAGCCGATATTGAGATCGGGAGCTACCGTGAGGGAAAGCAACAATTTGAATTAAGGGGTGATCTTACCGGCGCTCTGTGCTATCCACTCTCGCAATGGCGCGACTCCTATGCGCTTTCATCGAAATCGAAGCATAACCATGGAGGTTGGCATGTTCGACGCCGATCGTGCGAATACGACCCCCTCGCCCCGCCGTCAGCCCGCGAAGACGCCGGTGCGGTCCAGCGTTAGCAGCAGTCATTCCGTTTCCGCCGCCCGCCGTTGGGTTGCCGCGCGCCGTGCCGCGCGCCGTGCGCTTCCTCCGCGCCGCCTGCCGGCGTTCAGCGCGAACAGCTGATCCAAGACGGGGCCGACGCCCCAAACCGACGGGCGGCGCAGCAGTCACTGCGCCGCCCGTCAGTCTTTGCGGAAGACTGTTCAGACTTGATGCGCAAGGCGGTTTGTCGCACAAGGCGCAGATGACAGACACAGCCGTTCCCCGACCCCCTGCCCCTGCGGCAGATGCAGCGCAGAAACCGCGCTATCAGAACATTGCCGAACGTTGCATGCGCAACGTCTTCATCACGCCGATCGCGGTCATCGACTGGCCGGAATGCGCGGAGATGAACGCAGGCTTGCGCGCTCAATGCCTTGAGCGTGAGAGCCAGGAAAGCGGCATGAAACGCTCGAACATCGGTGGCTGGCACTCCAACACCGACCTGCTGAACTGGGGCGGTCCGCATGTCGAGGAACTTGGGCGCCGTCTGCGGCGCTTCCTGATCGATCTGACCTCGACACTCTCCAGGTCCGAGGATCGAAACAAAGAACGTGAGTACATGATCTCTGCCTGGGCCAATGTCTCACGCGATGGTCAGTACAACACCATGCATGACCATCCGAAGGCCCACTGGTCCGGTGTCTACTATGTCTGCTGCGATGGCTTGCGGGACGATATCCCCGTGAACGCCATGCTGGAGCTGCATGATCCGCGCGCCGGCACCTCCATGTTTCCATTCAAAGGCATGGTGATGACCGAGCGTCCGAGGTTCGAGCCGGTGGCCGGGCGCATGGTCGTGTTCCCGAGCTGGCTCCGCCACAGCGTTCACCCCTATCGCGGAGACGATGTGCGAATCTCGATCGCCTTCAACGCGACGGTGCGGCTGAAAGACGAGTAACATCACCGCCTCGAAGGACGGCCGTCACGCGGCTGCGGGCGCCTCCTTCGCGATCTTGGCCAGATCGTGCGCGATGGCGAAGGCGCCTTTCAATTTCATATCGTCTTCCGACCAATCGCGGCGGATCACGAGGCGGGTATCCTTAATCTTCGCCAACCCGTTCTGGCCGGCCAGGAAATCGGCGAGACCGGCAGGGTTGTCGAAGCGGTCGTTCCGGAACTGGATCGTCGCACCCTTGGGCCCCGCATCCAGCTTCGCGATCCCGGCACGTCGGCACATCGCCTTCACCCGAACGACCCGCAGCAGGGTCTCAACCTCTCGCGGCGGTTTTCCGAACCGGTCGTGCAGTTCGGCCGCGAAGCCTTCGAGCTCCTGCCGCGTCTCAAGCCCCGAGAGCCTCCGGTACAGGCCCAGCCGCACATCGAGATCGGACACATAGTCGTCCGGGATCAGCACCGGCACGCCGAGGTTGATCGTCGGCGCCCAGGTCTCGTCATCGAGCGCCACGCCCGCCTCGCCCGAGCGGAGCTTCGCGATCGCCTCCTCAAGCATGTCTTGGTAAAGCTCGTAGCCGACTTCGCGGATATGCCCCGACTGCTCCTCCCCCAAGAGGTTCCCTGCCCCGCGCAGATCCAGATCATGCGAGGCCAGCGTGAAGCCCGCGCCAAGACTATCGAGCGATCCCAGTACCTTAAGCCGCTTCTCCGCCTGTGCTGTCAGCGGTTTCCGCGGCTCGGTCGTGAAATAGGCATAGGCCCGCAGCTTCGACCGGCCGACCCTGCCACGGATCTGGTAGAGTTGCGCCAAACCGAACATGTCCGCGCGGTGCACGATCAAGGTGTTGGCGCTCGGAATATCCAGTCCCGATTCGACGATGGTCGTCGCCAACAGCACGTCGTACTGCCCGTCGTAGAAGGCGTTCATCCGCTCATCGAGCTGCCCGGCCGCCATCTGCCCATGGCCGACAACGACCTTCACTTCTGGCACCTGTTCGCGGAGGAACGCCTCCGCATCGGGCAGGTCCTTGATGCGCGGCACAACGAAGAAGGACTGCCCGCCGCGATAATGCTCGCGCAGCAGCGCCTCGCGCACGGTCACCTCATCGAAGGGCGCGATATAGGTGCGCACGGCCAGCCGATCGACCGGCGGCGTCGCGATCAACGAGAGCTCCCGCACCCCCGACATCGCAAGCTGCAGCGTGCGGGGAATGGGCGTCGCCGTCATCGTCAGCACATGCACATCGGTGCGGAGCTGCTTTAGCCGCTCCTTATGCGCCACGCCGAAATGCTGTTCTTCGTCAATGACTAAGAGGCCGAGATCGCAGAACTTCACGCCCTTGGCGAGGAGCGCGTGGGTGCCGACGACAATGGCGATCTCACCCGCCTCCAGCCCCTTCTTCGTCTCCGCCGCCTCTTTGGTCGAAACGAAACGGGAGAGTTGTCGGACCCTTAGCCCCGTGCCCCGGAACCGCTCCGCGAACTCCTTCGCGTGCTGGCGGGCGAGGAGCGTCGTCGGCGCGATCACGGCCACTTGCTGGCCCGAGGAGGCGGCGACATAGGCCGCGCGGAGCGCCACCTCGGTCTTGCCGAAACCCACATCGCCGCAGATCAGCCGGTCCATCGGCCGGCCCTTGCCGAGATCCTCCATCACTGCCTCGATGGCGCGAAGCTGATCCTCGGTCTCTGTATAGGGAAAACCCGAACAGAACTTGGCATAGCCGCCGGGCTCAAGCTCCAGCTCGTCTGCGCGGCGCAGCATCCGTTCGGCAGCCACTTTGATGAGCTTCTCCGCCATATCGCGGATCCGCTCCTTCATCTTGGCCTTCTTGGCCTGCCAGGCACCGCCGCCCAACCGGTCGAGCTCGCCCGTCTCCTGACCGTAGCGCGACAGAAGCTCGATGTTCTCGACGGGCAGGTAAAGCTTTGCCGCGCCGGCATATTCTATGGAGAGGCACTCGTGCGGTGCGCCGGCGGCCGTGACGGTGTCGAGCCCCAGATAGCGCCCAATCCCGTGGTCGAGATGCACGACCAGATCGCCGGCCATCAGGCTCTGCGCCTCGGTCAGGAAGTTCTCCGCGCGGCGATTGCGCTTGCCCCGCCGGATCAGCCGGTCGCCGAGCACGTCCTGTTCGGCAATGACCGTGCCTTCGCGGGCGACGAAACCCTGCTCCAAGGCCCAGACCATCAGGTTCAGTCCAGGCTTCACATCGCGCCAGTGCTCAGCGAGGTTGGGGTCGCTAAAGCCCTGATCCGCCAGCAATCCTTGCAGCCGGTCCCGTGCGCCGTCGGAGTAGCTGGCGAGCACCACGGGCCCTTCGTGGAGCCGCGAGCGGATATGGCCCGCGAGCGCTTCGAAGAGGTTTCCGCCCTCCTGCTGGCGCTCCGGCGCGAAAGTTCGTCCGGCACGCGCGCCCGCATCGATCACGCCCGGACCTGGGCTCGTGCGGTGGGGCGTGAAGGCGTGGACGGTGCGGACATGCAGCACGGCCGCAAACGCCGCTTCGTCGAGGTAAAGGAGTTCCGCAGGGCATGGCCGCACGGGCATGGCACCGGGGCTCGCAGCACCCATGGCATCGACGCGCGCCTGATAATGGTCGCGGATCGTCTCGGCCCGCGCGGCCAGCGCTGCGTCGACCTGATCGTCCAGCGTCACGGGCGCGCCGGGCAAATAGTCAAAAAGCGTCTCCAACCCGCTGTGAAACAACGGTAACCAGTGCTCCATACCCTGGTGCTTCCGGCCCTCGGAGACGGCGGTGTAAAGCGGGTCGTCAAGCCGGGGTGCGCCGAAGATCTCGCGGTACCGGCTGCGGAACCGCTGGATCGCCTCGGCGTCCATAATGACCTCCGAGGCGGGCGCGAGCGCGAGGCGTTTGACCTTGGCGATGGTGCGCTGCGTCGAGGCGTCGAAGCGGCGCGTGCTCTCCAGCACATCGCCGAAGAAGTCGAGCCTGACGGGGTTCGCACTGCCGGGTGGGAAGATGTCGATGATCCCGCCGCGGATGGCGTAATCGCCGTGCTCCGCCACCGTGGAGGCGCGGTTGAACCCCATCCGCGCGAGCCAGGCCGTCAACCCCTCGACATCCACGCGATGGCCTGTGCGCACGCTGAAGCTTGCCGCACTAACCATCTCACACTGAGGGATTTTCTGGGTTGCTGCATTCAGCGTTGTCAGCACGACAGCCGGCGCCTCGGGCGGTTGGCCCGCCAGCCGCGCCAATGTCGCCATGCGCTCTGCGACAAGGTCCGGATTGGGCGAGACACGGTCATAGGGCAGGCAATCCCAGGCGGGAAAGCCGAGTACCGGCAGCCCCGGCGCCCAGACGGCGAGCGCATCGCGCAAGGCCGCCGCCCGCGCATCGTCGCGCGCGACATGGATGACCGGCCCGCCTGCCGTCTCGGCCAGGTCGGCGACGCGCTTGGCGTCATAGCCCTCGGGCGCCCCACCGACGGTGACACGCCCCGGCCGTAACGGCTCTGCCTTGTTCACGGGGCGGGAGGTAGTCCGAGACGCCCCCTCCCGCAACCGGATCGCGCGGCTCGCAAGGCGGGTTTTCGAGCGGTGGGAATGTTGGAATAGAGTCGCGGTGGCCCCCTTTCGCCAGTTCAGGCGGAGGAGGCGCTCAGCCGAGGCGCAACTCCTCCTCGCCGAGGGGCTTGAACGCCGCGTCGATGGCGGCCGTATCGACCTCGGCAAGCGTTGCGGGCTGCCAGCGCGGTGCGCCGTCCTTCTCGATGATCGCAGCGCGCACGCCCTCGTAAAAATCTGGGTGCGTCATGCAGAATCGTGCCAGCCGGTATTCGAGCTTCACGCAGTCTTCGAAGGAGCGATCCGCGCCCGCACGGATCTGGCGGAAGGTGAGCTCTGTGCAAGTCGGCGATTTCGACCGAATGGCGGCGATCTGCGCCTTGGCCCAGTCGTCGCCGATCCCCTCGAGCCGGTCGATCACAGCATCCACGTCGCGGCCCGCGAAGGCACGATCGATTGCGCCCTGTTGGGGCAGGCCGCTGCGCCGCGTATGCGCGCCAATGCCGCCCTCCTCATCGTCGCAGAACTGGAGCATCCGGCCCTCCGGCGCCTTCGCCCAGCGGCCTTCCGCCAGCCAATCGAGGAGCCAGTCGAGACGATGCGATGGCATGAAGGTGTCGCAGAGCCCTGCCGCGACAGTCTCCTCGCCCTTCAGCCTCGCGCCCGTCAGGCCAAGCCAAAGCCCTGTGCCGCCGGCGAGGCGGGGCAGGAACCAGGTGGCGCCCACGTCCGGGAAAAGGCCGATCCCCGTCTCGGGCATGGCAAAGACCGTGCGTTCAGTCGCGATGCGGTGGCTGCCATGGATCGAGACGCCAACACCCCCGCCCATCACGATCCCGTCCATCAGCGCGATATAGGGTTTGGGGAAGCGCTTGATCTTCCAGTTGAGGCGGTATTCGTCCGCATAGAAGGCGAAGTTCGCCCGCCCTCGCTCGCCCCCTGGCTGCCCGGCTTCATAAAGCGCACGAATATCGCCGCCGGCGCAGAAGGCGCGGTCGCCGGCACCCTGGATCGCGACCGTCGCGACACCCGGATCGGTCGCCCAGGCATCCAGTTGTGCCTCGAGCGCGAGCGCCATGGCGTGGGTTAGGGCGTTGAGCGCCTTGGGACGGTTGAGCGTGACGAGGCCGAGCGCGCCCCGTCGCTCGAACAGGATGTCCTCTCCAGCCTCTTCCACGCGCTTCATCGCCGTCTCCCACGCCGTGCCTTCTGCTCGCGCAGGAAGCAGCGACCGTGCGATGCGTCAAGGAGAGGCTGATAGGACACTGCCCGCTCGGTCGTTCTTGCCCGATGGGTGCGAGGAGTGTCAGGTTGGGTTGACGCCAGCCAAACGCCGGAGCCCGACCGATGCTGCCTCCAGCCCCGTTTCCGCAAGCCCGCCCTCGCCGCCTACGCCAGGCGCCTTGGATACGCTCGATGGTGGCGGAGAACACGCTCTCGCCCGCCGACTTCATCTGGCCCTGTTTCGTGATGGAAGGGACTGACGAGACCGTCGCGGTGGAGAGCATGCCGGGCGTGTACCGGTACACGGTCGACAGGCTTGTGACGGCGGTCGGTGAGGCGAAAGCGCTTGGTATCCCGTGCGTTGCGATCTTTCCCGAGACACCAACTGCACTCAAGACACCGACCGCCGAGGAAGCCTGGAACCCCAACAACCTCGTCAACACGGCGACACGGGCGGTGAAGGACGCGCATCCCGATATCGGTGTGATGCTCGACGTCGCGCTCGATCCCTACAACAGCGACGGCCATGACGGGATTGTTGAGAACGGTCAGATCCTGAACGAACTCACGCTGGAGGCGCTGGAACGGCAGACCTTGGCGCAGGCAGCTGCCGGCGCGGACGTTTTGGGCCCGTCGGATATGATGGATGGCCGTGTCGGCGTCATGCGCACGGCCTTGGAGCGTGAGGGCCACAAGAACGTGGCAATCATGTCTTACGCTGCGAAATATGCCTCGGCCTTCTACGGGCCTTTCCGCGACGCCGTCGGCTCTGGCGGGGCGCTGAAGGGCGACAAGAAAACGTATCAGATGGACCCCGCCAACGGCGACGAAGCGCTGCGCGAGGTTGCGATGGACGTGGCCGAGGGCGCGGACATGGTGATGGTCAAGCCCGGCATGCCCTATCTCGATATCTGCCGGCGCGTGCACGAGGCCTTCAACCTGCCCGTCTTCGCCTATCAGGTCTCGGGCGAATACGTGATGCTGAAACGGGCCATCGAGGCGGGTGCCCTCGATGAGGTGAGATGTACGCTCGAGAGCCTGATGGCGTTCAAGCGGGCCGGCTGCAGCGGTATCCTCACATACTTCGCATTGGATGCAGCGCGGCTCCTCCAGGCGTGAAAAATTGCGGGTCTAGGGGCGCGATCTCTGGCTGAGCGGCCTATCTGACAGAGGCACGCGAACCAACGGAGCCATCTCATGCGCCTCGTCCGTCTTTTTGCCGTCGTCTCAACACTCGCCGGATGCGCCGTGATCGCGGCGAGCTACACGCCGCCGCCGCAGGCACGCGAGGTCTTTGAGACCTCGGCCGGGCCCGTGAGCGTGACGCGGATCGTCGCTGGGCTCGAGCAACCCTGGGCCGTCGCACCCCTGCCCGCCGGCGGCGCGCTCATCACCGAGAAAGATGCGCGGCTCTGGCATTTCGATGCGGACTGGCAGCAGCAGGAGGTGGCGGGGCTGCCGGCCGTCGAAGTGTCCGGCCAAGGCGGATTGCTGGACGTGACGCTCGCCCGCGATTTTGAGACGAGCCGTCGGATCTATCTCACCTTCTCCGAACGGGCGGAGGACGGGCTCCGCACGGCGATGGTCACGGCGATGCTGTCTGACGATGGCGCTCGGCTTGAGGATGTGCGCCACCTCTTCCGCCAGGAACCTGCGATGTCAGGCGGGCGGCACTTCGGAAGCCGCGTTTTGGAGGCCGCCGACGGCACACTGTTCATCACGACCGGTGACCGGGGCGAGCCGCGCACGGCGCAGAACCTCAATCTTCATCAAGGAAAGGTGATCCGGCTGCTCCCCGATGGTGCGCCCGCGCCGGACAATCCATTCATCGGCACCGCCGGCGCGCAGCCTGAGATCTGGTCCTACGGGCATCGCAACATTCAGGGCGCCGCCCTCGACGACGAGGGTCGGCTCTGGACCCTGTCCCATGGCGCACGTGGTGGCGACGAGATCAACCTTGCCGAAGCGGGCAAGAACTATGGCTGGCCGGTGATCAGCTACGGCACGCATTACAGCGGCGCATCCATCGGCGAGGGCACGCAGAAGGACGGCATGGAGCAGCCGAAATGGTATTGGGATCCGTCGATTGCGCCATCTGGCCTCCTGATCCATTCCGGCACGGCGTTCCCCGAATGGAAGGGCGATCTCTTCGCGGGCGCCCTCAAACACGACTACATCGCCAGGCTGGATCGTGAGGGCGACAGGATCGTCGGTGAGGAGAAGCTCTTCGAAGCGAGCTACACCCGCATCCGCGATATCGTCGAGGCGCCGGACGGCACGATCTGGTTTCTCGCCGTCGGCGACGGGGGGCTCTACCGCATCGCCCCGGCGGAGGGCGGCTGACGGGTGGCTGATGGGCGGCAATGCATCTCGCGACCACAGCCCTTGTCCGCCGTCCGACCTGGACGTAAGGGGTCGACATGACTGCGCCCCTTACGCCACTTGCCGCGTCGCTCCCCGCGAGCGTGCCGTTCGTCGGGCCGGAGCAGCAGGAGCGCGACCGCGGCTCCTCGTTCCGGGCACGGATCGGCGCGAATGAGAGCGTTTTTGGCCCCTCCCCGCGCGCGGTTTCGGCCATGCAGCGGGCCGCGGCTGGGGTGTGGCGCTACGCTGATCCGAACAATCATCAGCTTTGCCAGGCGCTATCGGCTCATCTGGGGGCCCCGGGCGCGAGCATCGTGATCGGCGAGGGGATCGACGGGCTGCTCGGCCTCACCGTGCGCCTCTTCGCTGGGCCTGGCGACCGGGTGGTGACATCGGCGGGCGCCTATCCGACCTTCAATTACCATGTCGCGGGATTCGGTGCGGAGCTGGTGACGGTTCCCTATCGCGACGACGCCGAGGATCTCGGGGCCCTCGCCGCTGCGGCGCGTCGGGAGAAGGCGAAACTCGTCTACCTCTCGAACCCCGACAATCCGATGGGAAGCTGGCATGATTCGTTGGCGGTGGCATCGTTCCTCGACGCGCTGCCGGATGGGTGCCTCCTCTGCCTCGATGAGGCGTATGGGGAGTTCGCGCCCGTGGGGACCATGCCGCCGCTCGACCCCCAGGATGCGCGCGTCATTCGCTTCCGCACCTTCTCCAAGGCCTACGGGTTGGCGGGCCTTCGTGTCGGCTACGCGGTGGCAGCACCTGCGACCGCTGCGGCATTCGACCGGGTGCGTAACCATTTCGGCGTTAACCGCATGGCGCAGTCGGCAGCGCTGGCCGCCCTGGCCGATAGCGAGCATCTGGCGGCGGTGATCGGCGCTACGAGCCGGGCCAGACGAAAGATCGGCGAGATCTCGGCGCGGAACGGGCTCACGGCGCTGCCCTCGGCTACGAACTTCGTGGCGGTCGATTGCGGGCAGGACGGTGGCTTTGCCGCGACGGTCCTGAACGGCCTCTTGGCGGCAGGCATCTTCGTGCGGATGCCAGGGGTCGCCCCCCTCAATCGATGCATTCGCATTGGCTGCGGCACCGAACCCGATCTCGCGGCATTGGCCGAGGCGCTTCCGGGTGTCCTCGCCGATGCTCGGGCGATGACCACGGCTTAAGGCCAGCCCGTTCCGCCCGCAGGCCCGCCGCGGATTGCATGGGAACCGGGCGCTCAGTAGCTTGGTCGAATAGGCCCAAAGAGGGGAGACAGGCGGTTGGCGCATCCGCTGAGCGGGGCAAACCTGGCGACCCTGCG
>JBCDFC010000091.1:0-17643 GCA_039178805.1 Pseudomonadota bacterium
ACCTTGCCCAGGAACTCAGGGTACTGGCGTCCGGACATTTTGCCGATCCAGTAGTAGACCCCGGCGAAGATGCAGAAGACGGCGCCCAGCGACATCACGTAGTGGAAGTGCGCCACCACATAGTAGGTGTCGTGATAGGCCCGGTCGATGCCTGCCTGGCTGAGCACGATGCCCGTCACCCCACCAACGGTGAAGAGGAACAGGAACCCGATCGCCCAGAGCATCGGCGTCCGCAGATCGATCACCCCGCCCCACATGGTGGCGATCCAGGAGAAGATCTTGATGCCCGTGGGCACCGCGATGACCATGGTCGCCAGCATGAAATACGCTTGGGCGTTCTTGGACATGCCCACCGTATACATGTGGTGGGCCCAGACAACGAAGCCGAGGACCGCGATCCCCACCATGGCGAACACCATGCCCGTGTAGCCGAAGATCGGTTTCTTCGAGAATGTCGAGATCACGTGGCTGATGATGCCGAAGGCGGGCACGATCAGGATGTAGACCTCGGGGTGGCCGAAGAACCAGAGGATGTGCTGGTAGAGCACCGGGTCCCCGCCGCCTGCCGGATCGAAGAAGGCCGTGCCGAAGTTCCGGTCCGTCAGCAGCATCGTGATCGCACCGGCCAGAACCGGCAGCGCGAGCAGGATCATGAAGGCGGTGATGAAAATCGACCAGGCGAAGAGCGGCACCTTGAAGAGCGTCATGCCGGGCGCGCGCATGTTGAGAAACGTCGTGATGATGTTGATTGCACCCAAGATCGACGAGGCACCAGACAGGTGGACGGCGAAGATCGCAAAATCGGTCGCCATGCCCGCCTCGCTCGTCGAGAGGGGCGCATAGAGCACCCATCCGACGCCCGCTCCGGACTGCCCGTTCCCGCCTGGGACAAAGACTGAGAGGATGGCAAGCGACGACCCGGCCACGAAGAGCCAATAGCTAAGATTGTTCAAGCGCGGGAATGCCATATCCGGCGCGCCAATCTGCAACGGCATGAAGTAGTTACCGAAACCGCCGAAGAGCGCCGGGATCACCACGAAGAACATCATCAGCACGCCGTGTGCCGTGACCATGACGTTCCAGATATGCCCGTTCGGATACCCCTCGGCATCCGTCATGTACTGGACGCCCGGCTCCATCAGCTCGAGCCGCATATACATCGTGAACGCGACCGAGATCAGGCCAACAACGCCCGCCGTGAAGAGGTAAAGGATCCCGATATCTTTGTGGTTCGTCGAGCAGAACCAACGCGTGAAGAAATCGGTTTTGCCTTGGTCGTGGGCATGCGCTGCCGCGTCGGCCATGGGTATCTCCTTTCGAGGGGCGGAACTGCTCGCCGTTGCTTGGGCTAGCCATATCGAGATGCTACGAAAACGGCAACGCCCCTTCGCCCCAACGCGTCAGCCCGCCGCGGGCCTATGTCGAGCCACAGCAACAGGGGCGGGCGCCCACGGCACCCGCCCCTCGATGGCCGTCGACTGGTGAGACTTAGCGGTTGTTCGTTGAGCGAAGGTAGCCCGCCAAAGCGTCGGCATCGCTCCTGGACGCGGGCCGTTCGGGTTCCGATCCAACCTTGGACGCGGTCGTGGCGAGCGCCCATTCCGCCCCCGTGGTCGTAAGGCTCGTTCCGGTCGCCTGTGTGACAGGTTGCCCTGCGGCGTGGCAGGCATCGCAGCCTGCGGCAGCGGCACCCGCCACCTGATCGGCCGCAGCCGGTAATGAAGCACCGAGTGCAAGGATCGCGGCAGCGGCAAGGCGCAGCTTGAAGGTCATCGCTATTCTCCCAGAGGCGTTGCTTCGCCGCTTTGTTGTGTGCGGCATTTTGTCTGCGATCATACTGGGCTCAGCGGAGAAACATAAGGTTGTGATTGGTCTTAAGACGCAACTTGGATGCGGTGCATCCTGGGCTCAGCCGTCCGTCGCGACAGGACCAAGCTCCGGCGGAAGGGTCCGCGCAAGGGCGAGATCGAGGTCCGCCATCGTCACTGGCAGGCCGAGATCGACGAGGCTCGTCACCCCATGCTCGGCAATGCCGCAAGGCACGATACCGGCATAGTGAGAGAGGTCGGGATCGACATTGATCGCGATCCCATGAAAGCTCACCCAACGGCGCAGTTGGATCCCAAGCGCTGCGACCTTCTCCTCGGCGGGCAGACCATTGGGCCCTCTCGGGCGATCGGGGCGCTGCACCCAAACACCGACGCGACCCTCCCGCCGCTCCCCACGCAGCTGAAACTCGGCCAGTGCGGCGATGATCCAGCCCTCGAGCGCGGAGACGAAGCGTCGAAGATCGCGCCCGCGCCGGCCGACATCGAGCATCACATAGACGACGCGCTGCCCCGGCCCGTGATACGTGTACTGCCCGCCGCGGCGCACCGCATGGACAGGCAAACCATGAGGGTCGCGCAGATCCTCGGCCCGCGCGCTCGCACCAGCGGTATAGAGCGGCGGATGCTCGACAAGCCACAGAAGCTCAGGCTCCGTGCCCTCAGCGATCGCTGCAACACGCGCCTCCATGGCATCGAGCGCTTCCGCATAAGGCATAAGGCCCGCCGCAACCCGCCATTCGACGGCCTGCGACAGCGGCTGAACACTCCCCTCAGGCACGCGCCGCCGCGCGGTCATGCGCGCCGATCTTCCGGAAAGCCTCCTGCTGCAGCGCGCGCCGCTGGACCTTGGCCGTGCCCGACGTCCCTCTTGGGAAGCGCTGGTGCATGGAGAACGCCACCCGCCCCTTGCGCGCAAGCCAGGACGCGGTGGTCCGCAGCGCCTCCTTCGAAACCGGCGCCTCGCTCTCGATGCAAACGACCAACAGTTCGCTCCCCGCATCGTCCAGGCCGACGAAGAGGCAGGCGTCCTCCACGTCCAGCTCCTTGATCACACGAGCCTCATAGGGGCCCGCCGGCACCTTGTGGCTGTTGATGTTTAGAACATCGTCCTCGCGCCCGACACATTTGATCCGCCCATCCTCCCGCCGCACGGCCAGGTCGCCGCCGGAGAAGCAGCGGTTGCGAAAGTGCTTCTCGGTCGCGACGGGATCGTCCGCATATCCATCCACATCGTTCGGCGCCAGTCGATGCTGCAGCAGCCCCGTCTCCCCCGGCGCGCAGGAACTGCCGTCCTCACGAACCACATCGACGGCCCGTTCGGCGACGGTGTCGAACCAGTTCATCTCGTCCGGATCGCCGTCGAAACGACGCTGAAGCTGATGGCGGGCGACCTCGCTCGACCCGAAGAGATTGGTGAGCTGTTTCGTGATCCTACCAGTCACCCCGGCAACGAGACTGCTGGAAACGGGGCTGCCCGAGACGGTGATGGAGAGATGGTCGAGGCGCGGTGCATCCTTGGGCAAGCCCCGCAAATGCGCGCCAAGGCCTGCCGTGAAGAAATGCGCATGCGTGACACCGTGGCTCTGCAGATCCCGGGGCCCGCGCGTCATCTCAAAAACCACGGTACCGCCAAGATGCCAAATGCAGGCCGGGAACCGGAAACCACCGATGCCCCACGGCCCCATCGCGCCGCATTGCATGACAGTATCGCGCCCATAGCCGAGCGTCTCGGCATGATGATCGAAGATGGCGTGTTCGTTCTCGTTCTTGAGAACGACCCGCTTCGGATCCCCCGTGGTGCCAGAGGAGAAAACCGACTGCCGGCCACGCAACACGATCGGCGTCGCCGTCGGATCGCGCGGGCGGGACATCTCTCGGATCAGCTTCTCGGGCACAAGATGAACCGGGATCGGAATACCGGGGGGCGCACTCCGCCGACCGCTCGCAACCTCGCGCTCACTCAACACGAGAAACGCGCCGGGCAGGCCGGCGAGCCGTTCGATCAAGCGTTGAGCGTGGATCGGCACCACATCGATGCCGAGCATACGAAAGGCAAGCAAACTCAGCCGGTTAGCAACCGGCGATAACACGTCGACGATGGCGACGCTGCCCGCCGTCAGACCCTTGGAGGCGAAGTGTTCGTGAAGGAACACCACACCGTTCGACAGCTCGGCATAAGTGAAGTGCTGGTTGGCCGCGATGGCAGCGACCCGGCCGGGGTCGGTCGCGGCCCAGTGGGAAATCATGTTGCGGAGCGCCATGGCGGCAGCCTCGGGGTTGCGTGCGGGCATTGCAATACTGCCCGCTTCGCGTATCTGCGCGTCGATGCCGATTGAGGTCAACGGAACTTCCAAGGCCCCGTTGTCACAGTTTCGCGCCGCCCTGCTCTCGCACGCCGAGCCGCTCGAAGACTTCCGCGCGCAGATGGCGCCTGACCACTTTGCCCATGCCATTGGCACCGCGTGGAAACCTCGGATGCATGGAGAAGGCGACTTTGCCCTGTTTCGCGAGATGTTGAGCCGCAGCCCGCAGGGCGTCCTTCGACACCGGCTCCTCACCCTCGATGCAGACGACCAGGATCTCGGCGCCACTGTCGTCGAAGCCGACAAAGATGCAGACGCCATCGACCCCAAGCTCGCCGATCAGCCGCGTCTCGATGGGCCCTGCCGGGATCTTGATGCCCTTGATGTTGAGCACGTCGTCCTCTCGCCCTGCAAAGCGCACCCGGCCGTCGGCACGACGCACGGCGAGATCACCGGGGTAGAAAGCACCGTCGCGGAAATGATGCGCCGTGGCCTCAGGGTCGTCCTCATATCCTTCGATTGCGTCAGCTTCCTGCAGGTAGCGGAGGATGCCGATCTCACCGACCGCGCAGGGCGTGCCATCCTCGCGCATGATCTCCGTCGTGGTGCCAGGAAGCAAGTCGAGCCAATTGAGTTCGTCCGGATCGCCGTCGAAAGCCCTGATCATCGGAAGCCTAGGCGTCTCGCTACAGCCACAGAGATTGACGATCCGGTTGGTCATGCGCGCCGTCACCGCCTTGACCACCGGGACGGAAACGGGACTGCCGGCCGCCAGAACCGTGACGTGATCG
This sequence comes from Pseudomonadota bacterium, assembly GCA_039178805.1. Lineage (GTDB taxonomy): Bacteria > Pseudomonadota > Alphaproteobacteria > Rhodobacterales > Rhodobacteraceae > Thermohalobaculum. Next base: position 4,924 of record JBCDFC010000091.1, read on the forward strand.
GCCCGCGGCAGATCCTCTGGCCAGTCTTGCGCAACCTGCGCCAGCGCCGTCGGCACGGTGAAGAAATGTGTCACACCATGCGCGTGCAGATCCGGCCGTTGGCCTCTTCGGTTGTCGAAGACGGTGGTGCCGCCGACATGCCAAACCGCGTTCGGCACGCGGAAGGCACCGACGCCCCAGGGCCCCATCGCGCCGAAATTGGCAACGGTTTCGGTGGAAAACGCCAAATGCTCCGCGCGATGCGCCAGGATCCCGTTCTCCGAAGCGCTATCGCAAGCGACACGCTTCGAACGGCCAGTCGTCCCGGACGAGAAGATCGAGTGGCACCCCGTGAGCAAGATCGGATCGGCCGAAGGGTCGCGCGGCCGGCGCATCGCTTGGCGGAGCGATGCTGGCGCCAGCAACACCGGAACCGCGAGATCGGGTGGCGCGCGCCGAACGCCACGCTTCACCTCGACCTCACTCAACACCAGCACGGCACCGGTCTTCTTCGAGAGCTCGACCAGGTGGCTCACATGGTGGACCGGCACCACATGCACGCCCAGCATGCGGAGCGCGAACAGGATCATCCGATTGTCGAGCGGCGACGACACATCGACGATGGCCAGCGTCTCTGTCGTCAGCCCCTTCCCCGTGAAGGCATCGCGCAGAAACAGAATGCCGGCCGCCAGTTCGAGATAACTAAAAACCTCGTCATTCTCGATCGCGGCGGATCGTTCGGGCATCGTGGACGCCCAGTGAGAGATCATGCTGCGAGAGCCGCTCCCGCTCTCCACCATCCCAAGCTACCTTACGTCAGCGGCAAACTGACGCAATCATGCGCTTCGACCGCTGTAAGGGTCAATGGACCCTTCGCACACCGCTGCTCACACCTCAGTCGGTGCGCCTTCGCTCATGCCGAGCCGCTCGAACGCCTCGGCACGCAGATGGCGGCGGATCACTTTGCCCATGCCGTTGGCGCCGCGGGGGAACGCTTGGTGCAGCGAGAAGGCGACCTTGCCCTGTTTTGCAAGGTGCTGGGCTGCGGTGCGGAGTGCGTCCTTCGGCACGCGCTGCGTGCTCTCGATGCAGACGACCAGGATCTCGGCCCCGCTATCGTCCAAGCCGACGAAGATGCACACATCGTCAACGGCGAGTTCGTCGATCAGGCGGGCCTCGATCGGCCGGGCCGGCGTCTTGATGCCCTTGACGTTGAGCACGTCGTCGTCGCGGCCGGCGAACCGAATGCGACCATCGGCGCGCCGTACGGCCAGATCGCCCGGGTAAAAGGCGCCATCGCGAAACTGGCGGGCCGTCGCCTCCCCATCGTCCTCATAGCGCGTCACGCCACCGGCCTCCGACAGATAACGCATGATGCCAGCCTCCCCCGGCGCCGCCGGCGTGCCGTCCTCGCGCAGGAGCTCAGTCGTCGTGCCCGGCACGGGATCGAGCCAATTCAGCTCATACGGGTCGCCGTTGAAACGACGCTGCATCGGATGCTTGGTCGTCTCGCTACAGCCCCAGACATTGATGATCTGACGCGTGATCTTCTCGGTCACCGCATTGATCACCGGCGTCGATACTGGCCCACCTGCCACGAGGATGGTCACGTCGTCAGCGCGGCGCAGTTCCGCTGGCCAGCTATGGGCGAACCGAGCCAGCGCGGTCGGCACCGTGTAGAAATGCGTGAGACCATGGGCATGGATGTCCCGCCGCTGCCCTGCGCGGTTGTCGAAAACCGCGACGCCGCCGATGTGCCAAACGCAGTTCGGGAAGCGAAAGCCCCCGACACCCCAAGGCCCCATCGCGCCGCAATCGATGACCGTCGATGCCGAGAACCCAAGCTGCTCAGCGCGATGGTCGTGCAGCCTGTTCTCATACTCGCTGTCGAAGGCGACGCGCTTTGCCCGACCCGTTGTGCCCGAGGAGAAGACCGAGTGTCGGCCGGTGAGAAGGATGGGGCCTGCCGACGGGTCTCGCGGCCGGCGCATTTCTTGGCGAAGATCCGCGGGCGCCAGCACCACCCTGTCCTCGCAATCCTTCGGCGCCTCCCTGATGCCGGACCGCGTCTCGATCGCGCTTAAGACCAAGAACGCCTTCGGCTTCTGCAGCAGCTCCGGGATGTAGCTTGCATGATGGACCGGCGCGACATCGATGCCGAGAGCACGCAGCGCGAAAAGGACCAGGCGGTTGTCGAGGGGCGACGACACATCGACGGCCGCAAGGCTGCCTGGCGCCAGTCCCATCGCGGCGAAGGCATCGCGAAGATACAGGATGCCGCTGGCAAGCTCGCCATAGCTGAACGTTACATCGTTCTCGACTGCCGCGCGCCTCCCGGGCTCGGTCGCAGCCCAGTGGAAAATCATGCTACGCGGTTCACTCGGACGCTCGCTCATCGACACTTCTCCTAAGGGAAGATTTCGAAGCTCCGAACCTGCGCGGTTCTTCTATCGTCGGTCAATGAAACGTTACTGGGAGGCCGGTGCCCCGCCCGTCGCCGCATCGCGGAGGCCGATCTTCTCCAGCGCCTCCGTACGCAGGGCGCCCCGCAGCACTTTGCCCATGCCGTTTGAGCCCCTCGGGAAGCTGGGGTGCAGGGAGAACGCCACGCGACCGTCCTTCGCAACGGACTGGGCGGCATCGTTCAGCGCCTGCTTCGAGACCGGCGCCTCGCCTTCGATACAGACCACAAGGATCTCGGCCCCCCGATCGTCCTGACCGACGAAGACACAGACGGTGTCGACGCCAAGCTGATCGCTCAGATGCGCCTCAAGGGGTGCGGCGGGCAGCTTATTGCCCTTGATGTTCAGCACATCGTCCTCGCGCCCGGCGAGCCCGATGCGGCCATCCCCGCGCCGGGCGGCGAGATCACCAGGATAGAAGCAGCCATCCTGGAAATGCATGGCCGTCGCCTCAGGCAGATCCGCATAACTGTGCGTGTCATCTGGATCGAGCCGGCAGCGAAGCCGCCCCGTCTCGCCCTCAGCGCAGAGCTCTCCATCGTCGCGCACGATCTCAAGCGTGCTACCCGGGATCTGGTCGAGCCAGTTCAACTCCGAGGGCTCACCATCGAACGCCCGCGCCATCATGTATCGCGGCACCTCACAGCAGCCGTATACATTGACGATCCGCCGGGTGATGCGCGCTGCCAGCATCCGGACAAGCGGCGCCGAGAGCGGCCCGCCGGAGGAGAAGAGCCGCAATCCATCCACCCGGGGCCCATCTTCGGGCCAGCTATCGAGCATCCTCATCAGCGCCTGAGGCACGGTGTAGTAATCGGTGATGCCGCGATACGTGAAGTCCGCCCAAGTATCGGGCCGCGTGTTGAAAAAGACGCGCCCACCGATGTGCCAGACGCAGCCCGGGATTCGAAAGCCTGGAACGCCCCAGGGCCCCATCCGCCCCATATGCACGAGTGACGACGCATCGAACCCCATGGCGGCCGCTCGATGCTCATGCAGCAGGTTCTCCTTATGCGTCTGCAGCACGACCCGCTTCGCCGGCCCGGTGGTGCCCGAGGAGTAGAGCGAGTGACTGCCGCTAAGGACGATCGGATCGCCGCCAACATCCCGCGGGCGACGCATCTCGTCGCGAAGCGATCCAGGCGCCTCGACGACGGGTACGGTAATGTCCTCAGTGACCGAGACCGTGCCCGCTTGGATCTCCGCCTGAAACACGACGAACACCGCACGCGGGAGCTTGATCAGCTGCATCATATACGCCCGACGGTCGATGCAGGCGACATCGGCCCCCAGCGCGCGCAAAGCGTAGAGCGCCATGCGGAGGACGAGTGGCGACCGAACATCGACGATCGCCATCGCCCCTGCCCCGACACCTTGCGCCGCGAAACTGTCTCGCAGGTACAGGATGCCGCTCGCCAATTCGCCATAGGTGACGTGATCGTCGTTCTGGATTGCCGCAACCCGATCCGGATCGGCTGCGGCCCAGTCAGAGATCTTCGACGGCACTCCCATGGCAGTCCTCCAAGCTGTGAGAAAAGCCTTGCTAGGAAATCACATTTCGGATGAAGGGCAACGCCTGCAATACTTTCGACCGCAACTGCGCGGCGGGATCAAGCGTTGACGGATCCCTGCTCCTGCATGCCGATCTTGGCGAAGGAAGCTGCGCGCAGTTCTCGCCGCAGCACTTTACCCATCCCGTTCGATCCGCGTGGAAAGCGCTTATGGAGCGAGAAGGCAACCCGACCCTCTCGTGCAAGCGCCCGAGCAGCATCCCTCAGCGCGTCTTTCGAGACGCGACCGTCGTTCTCGATGCAGACGACGAGGGTTTCCACCCCCTCCCCATCGAGGCCGACGAAGACGCAGACCGCTTCAACCTCCAGCATCTCAAGAAGCCGTGCCTCGATGGGGCCGGAGGGCCGTTTGCTCCCCTTGAGGTTCAGCACGTCGTCCTCACGCCCTGCGATGCGGATCCGGCCATCGGCGCGTCGCACCGCCAAATCGCCGGGGTAGAACGCCCCGTCGCGGAAGTGCCGCGCCGATGCTTCCGGTGCATCTTCGTAGCGCTGCGGGTAGTCTGGCCCCGTTCGGACGCGGAGCCGCCCGGTCTCTCCAACCGCCGCTGGCGAGCCGTCGTCGCGCACGATCTCGACCTCTACGCCCGACTGCACCTCAAGCCAGTTGATCCCCGCGGGATCGCCCTCGAACCGCCCCTCGAGCGGCGGAAAGGACAGCTCGCTCGCGCCGTAGACGTTCACAATCCGCCGCGTGAGCCGCGAGACGGTCGCCCTGATAAGCGGCGCCGACATCGGCCCACCACCCGAGAGGAGCATCGTCCCATCGATCCGCCCGCGCTCAGCCGGCCAGTCGCGGCAAATCTGCGCAAGGCTCGTCGGCACGGTGTAGGCGTGGGTCACCCCGTGCTTGCAGATATCGCGCTCCCGATCCTTGCCGTACTCGAAGACGGCGACCGCCCCGAGATGCCACATCATGACCGGAGGCCGGAAACCGCCGATGCCCCAGGCACCCATGCTCCCGCAGTAAGTGAGCGAGCCTTGGGTCATCCCTAAATGATCGGCACGCCGCTCGTTGATTTCGTTCTCGATGGCGTTGACGAGCACCAGACGCTTTGCCGGGCCGGTTGTGCCGGAGGAATGCGCGTGCACACGACCCGACATGACGATCGGATCAGAGGAGGGATCGCGCGGGCGGTGCATCTCATCGCGGAGCGCCGCGGGTACCAGGTGCAGCGGGATACCGAGATCATCGGGCCGTGCAGCCGCGCCCAGCTTGAGCTCGATCTCGCTCATGACGAGCAGGGCGTCCGGCAACGACGCCAGCCGGCTCGCATAGCCGCTGAGATGGGGAATGGGCACGACATCGGCGCCCAGCATGCGCAAAGCATAGATCGCGAGCCGGCTGTCGATGGGCGACTGAATATAGACGATCGCATGGGCGCCAGCCGTCACGCCTGCCGCGCGAAACCGGTCGCGGAGGTAAATCGCCCCGCTCGACATCATGGCATAACTGAAGGCGACGTCGTTCTCGATCGCAGCGAGCCGCTCGGGCTGCGTCGCCGCCCAATGGGAGATCATGCTCCGCACGCATATCTCCGCCACTTTGCCACCCCGCTCTTCGATCTCGCCGCAAAATGCTGCCGACTGGGTGGCCCGGTCAATGCCAGCGAGATCATCGAAAGAGGACGCCCGCCAACCGACACGGAATTCTCCGGATGGGGAGGCCGTAGGGGGTTGCGTGGAACCCGCCAGATCCCCTAAGAGCGCGCTCACCAATCGCGGTCGTGGCGGAATTGGTAGACGCGCAGCGTTGAGGTCGCTGTGGGGTAAAACCCGTGGAAGTTCGAGTCTTCTCGACCGCACCATCCCAGCTTTCTAGGCGAGCTCCAGGGGAGCCTCAGGTGCTCGCGCGCCGGAGAGCAGCGCGCTGCCCGCGTGGCGGCAAGCGGGATTGGGCGTTCTGTCGCCTTGCCCACCCCTAGAGACGAAAACGCCGCCCGCGAGGTGCGGGCGGCGCGTTGGCCGAGAGGCTTGTTTGAGGATCAGTAGAGGCCGGGCACGTTCCCGTCCGGGTATTGCGGCTGGTAGTGGTGGTCGGCCGCCCAAGTGTACCAATCGTTCACGACCGGTCCGCTCAGCAGGATGCCGATCCCGCCCGTCAGCGTCGTCAGCACAGCAAACCACCAGGCCCAGCGGTGGATCGACTCCATCGTGGCGTTGAAGCCCATGGTCCAGCGCCAGAAGAGTGCGGCCCGCTCGGACGCCGTACCGCGGTCCACGATCTGCTCGATCTCACGGTCGCCGCCGACGCGGGTGCAGGCGAGGATCGTCGCGCCATGCATCGCGAAGAGGAGGGCCGAGCCGAACAGGAACACGATCGAGAGCGCGTGGAACGGGTTGTAGAAGAGGTTCCCGTGCGCGACCGAGAAGTTCAGCGTCCAGTCGAGATGGGTGAAGATCCCGTAGGGCACGGCCTCGGACCAGGAGCCCATCAGGATCGGCCGGAAGAGGCCGAGCACTAGGAACAGCCAGATCGCCGACGCAAACGCGTAGGCCACGTGCTTGCCCATGCCGAGCGACTGTGCCCGCTCCCAGGTCCGCGCCCACCAGAGGAGCACGGCGATCAGCAGGAAGAGCGACGCGATCAGGAACCACCCGCCCTCGTTCAGCGGCGGGAAGGAGAGCCCGTATTCCGGCGGCGGCGGATCGAGGGAGAGATAGAAGAGGTTGCCCACGAACTGCAGCGGGTTCCAGTTGACCGAAGCGAGCATGTTGAGCCCGACGATCACGAACCAAAGCGTGCCGCACACGATCGAGGCGAAGCCCAAACCGCCGATATAGATCGGCCCGAGCTGCGCATTGCCAAGCTTGCCGACGAGCCAGGAGAAGCCGCCCTCGCCCGTCCGCGACCAGGTGTTGCGATCCGAGGAGATGCCCGCTTCCGGCTCGCCCCGCACCTGGGTCTGCGTGAAGAGGTTCTGATATTCGATGAAGGCCATGGTTCGTTATCCTTCGCTTGGGCCCCAGATCGGCAGCTCAGGCCACCAGACCCACCAGTCGCCCCAGGCCCCGTCCCAAAGGGTGCCGGAGATCACGATACAGACCGCGGACCAGAACCCCGCATTGAGCGCGAGGAAGAGGCCCAGCCGGTGAATGCCGAGGGTGCCGATCGAGTATCCGATCAGATCGCGGAAATAGGTGTCCTCGTATTCCGGCGTCTTCACGGGCGAGCCCTTCTCAGGGTTCACCGCCGAGAGGATCAGCGAGCCGTGAAGCGCGAGCGCCAGGCACGTGGTGAAGAAGAACGTCACCGCGATCATATGCGCCGGATTGTAGAGGAAGTTACCGTAGGTGTAGCCGACGTTCGACACCCAATCGAGATGGCTGAAGATCCCATAGGGGAAGGCATAGCCCCAGGCGCCGAGCCAGACGGGCCGGATCACTTGCAGCGTGAAATAGGCGAGGATCGCGAAGCTGAAGGCGACGGGCACATGCAGCCCCATGCCGAGCTTACGGCTGATCTCCACCATTCTGAGCGCCCAGCTGACGAAGGCGCCAAGGGCACAGATGCTGATCATCTGGAAGAGCCCGCCTTCGTTCATGGGCGCAAGCCCCAGGCCGTATTCGATCGAGGGGGGCGCGATATGGATCGTCCAGAGGTTCACGCCGTCCATGACCGACGCCTGCATCGCGGCGCCGTAAGCAATGAGCAGTGTTCCGAGCACGGCGAAGAAGACGCTCGTGACCCCGAAGAAGCCCACGTAAAAAGGCCCCACCCAGAAGTCGAACATATCTCCGCCGATAATCGTGCCGCCTCGGACGCGGTACTTTCTCTCGAAGTTGAGCAAGGCCATCGATTTATCCTCCGTGCGTCTGGACCGCCGCCACGCGGCCGCCGGCACTCAAAGCCTCTCGGTTCGCCGGGGCCGGCGAGATGGCCGCCCCCAGCGTTTTTTCGGGATGCGACGTCAGCCGATCCGGGTGTCCATCTCGATCACCGCCTCCGAGACCGCTGCGGTCTTGGTCGGGCCATCGAGCCAGTTGAACCTGTCGGTCGACAGCACCACCAGATGGATGAGTGCGGCCAGCGAGAACAGGAAGATCGCTTGCGCGATCAACACCGTGCGCGGATCGAAGACGAGCCAGATCTTGTAGAACTTTTGCATCTTTCAGCTCCTCCTCACACGAGCGCCGACAGGGCGGCTTCGGCGAGCTTGGTCGCCCCTTCGATCGCCCCATAGCCATCGGTCGGGCTTTCGGGGAACCAAGGACGCCACAGCCACACGAGGAAGTGCGCGACCACGGCGACGCCGGTGAAGAGCACGAGGCCGCTCATGTAGACTTCGTGGAAGTCCTTGGCCTCTTCGTCCGTCAGGCCCGTGAGCGAGCCCTTTTCTTCAGCCATCAATTCACCTCCGGCTGGTGGCCCGAGATCCTCTTGCGAGGGGGCCGTTACCGCACCCAATCCCGTGCGGCGGGGATGGCTTAGGGGCGTGCCCCGGCGCCTGCACCCCCGGGAAGACCCCCGGAGAGCCTCCTCCGCAGCCGTTCCGCGGCCGGAACCACGGGCAAGGTGCGGAGTCTTCACTCCGCGGGGCTAAGGACCCCGCGGAACCCACTCCCTCAGCGCCAGAAGGCGAAGGGGATTACCGTGTGCGCGAGGCGGCTCGCCTCCTGAAAGACGTTGCCGCGCGCGACGCTATGGCTCGAATGGAACGCATCTCCCGTGGCGCCGCAGGCCCGTGCTGCGCGCGACGTGATCGCGATCACCAGGCAGACCGGCACGATCAGCCAGTACATGACCCGGTACTCCTGATCCTTGAGCCGCTTCAGCCGCGCGGGGTCGATCCGATCGCTCAGCCGCTGCCGCGCCTCCGCGGCCGGCGCCTGGACCATCGTCTCGCTCATCGCCTGGTCGAGCATCTCGTCTCTCCTTTCGGGGCCTCTCTCGGGCCCTCATCGGGTCGTCTTCCCGTCGTCTTTCCCAAGTCGTCGTCTCCAGGGCCCATCTCCGCGGGCGCCCGGCTCCCAGGTACTTCAGGCTGGCGCGAGGCCGCTGGCGGCGGCCTCCTCCAAATGTTTCGTGGCGACCGAACCCGCGCCCTCGGCACGAGCCACAGCCTCGGCCGCGTCACGCAGGCGCTTGGCGGCGGATATCCGTGTGAGGACCGGCACAGCCTCAAGCCGCGCCTCGAGCGCGCGCTCGGCCTCCCCCTCCCAGGGGATCTGACGCACGAGCTTCGTGGGGGCGGCATCGACCGCGTCGAGATCGGTCCCGAGCGGCAGGATCTGGAAGAGCGCATCGAAGAGCGCGTTGCAGATCTCTTGCAGGATATACGTCGCCCCGGCGTAACCCATGAAGGGCGTGCCCGTGGCCCGCCGGATGATCGCGCCGGGGAAGCTCGCGGGGATGAACTGCGCCCGGGCCTTGGCCTCGGCCGCATACATCCGCTCATTGTAGGAGCCAAAGAGGATCAGCGGCGGCGTCTCGTGGATCGCAGTCCGGATCGTCTCGTTATCGGTCTTCGTGCCCGCCGTTCGGCTATAGGCAAAGCGGCAGGGCAGCCCGAGATCGCTCTCGAGGTAGTGCCTGACCCCCCGCGCATAGGTCTCCCCCGCCACGATCCCGAAGGATGCCGTCGCATAGAAATCCTGCGTGACCGACCGCCACAGATCCCAGAGCGGTTTGATCGTCGTGTGCTTCTCGCGCTCGATAAAGGGTTCGGGGTCGAGACCTGTCAGTTCCCCGAGCTTTCTCAGAAACTTCGTGGTCGAGGTGAGGCCGATCGGCGCCTGCAGATAGGGCCGGTCCAGCGCCTCGCAGAGAAGCCGGCCAAACTCACGATAAAGGCAGATGTTCACATCCGCATCGACGAGCCGGCCCACATCCGCAAGGTGGCTTCCCATCGGGAAGACCATGTTCACTTCGCAGCCGATCCCCTCCACCAGCCGCTGGATCTCAGCCAGATCCGAAGGCTGATTGAAGGTACCGTAGATCGGCCCGATGATGTTGACCCGGGGGGGCGCGTCCTCGGCACGCTTGCGCGGTTTCGGCGCTTTGCCCGCTTTCTTCCCGAACTCAGTCCACAGCCAGGCGAGCGCGCGATCCGCGCTTTGCCACTGATCCTCGTCGATGGTGCGTGGCAGGAAGCGCTTGATGCCCGTGCCCTCGGGCGTGACACCCCCGCCGATCATCTCGGCGATCGAACCCGTGACGACGACCGCCGGCTCATCCTTGCGAAGCGTCTCCCAAGCCCGCTTCATCGAGCCTTCGGTCCCGTCCTTCGAAAGCTCGTCCTCGGCGAGGCCCGTGACGACGATCGGCAGCTCATGGGGCGGCAGCGCGTCGGTGTAATGCAGGACCGAGGTCACCGGCAGGTTCTCGCACCCGACCGGCCCGTCGATGATCACCTGCAGGCCCTTCACGGCTGTGAAGACGTAAACGGCGCCCCAATAGCCGCCGGCGCGGTCGTGATCGAGGATCAGCATCGGCCGCCCTCCCCTTCGAGGATCCCGGTCATGTCCCGATCTCCTCTTCGCGCCCTTGCCGCTCGCGCATGCGCTCAAGCTGACGGGCGAATTTCTTGCGGAAATCCGGGCGATCCTTCGGCGTCTCCTGCCAAACGCCGGCCGTGTGCTCGTGGCCGACGCCGTCAAAGAACGCGCGCATCGCATCCATCCGCGCTTTGCCCGCGATGGCGGCCGCCACGACCTCGCCAAGCGAGCCCGCGCCCGCCGGCCCCATCAGCGGCCGTGCAGAGATCAGGTTCGTGAAGTAAAGCGCTGGGATCGCGCGCTGTTTCGCCTCTTGCACCACGGGTGTTGTGCCGATGCAGAGATCGGGCTCGAAGCACTCCATGGCCGCAAGATCATGCTCGAGCGAGGCGCGGAACTCGACATGAACGCCGCGCGCCTCAAGCCATTCGCGGTCGGGCTGCGACCACTCCGTGCGCGGGCAAGCGGAGCCCACATAACGCACATCCGCGCCGCATTCGACGAGGAGCCGCGCCACCAAGAGCTCCGAGCCCTCGTAACCCGACATCGTGATCCGGCCCGAAATCGGCGCCTTGGCGAGTGCCGCGCGCGTCGCCTGACCGAAGGCGTTGCGTGCATCGTTGATCGCCGCCGCCTTCACCCCGCAGGCCTCGCCAATGGCCGCAAGCCAGGCATCCGTGCCCTCTGCCCCCACGGGTGCGGAAGGCACAATCGGTCGCCCGGCCTTGCGGAATTCGCGGATCGAGGCGGTGTAGAAGGGATGGATCGCTGCGACCGCCGCGCCATCGAGCGCAGAGTAAAGCTCCCGCCACTCCCGCGTCGGCACGACGGGCCCCGCCGCGAGGCCCATGGGCGCGAGCATCCGCCCGATGATCACCGGATCGGCCGGGAACATCTCACCGAGAAGTGTGACGGTCGGCAGATCGGTGCGCCCCGCCGGCGCCTGCACCGGGCCCGCTTCCGCCTCGCCCCGGGCATAGGCCAACATCGCGCCCGCGAGGACGTCCTTGGCCTCCGCATGGGTCGGCACGCCGAAGCCCGGCACATCGATGCCGACGACCCGCACGCCGTTCACTTCCTTGGGCAAAAGCTGCAGCGGCACGCCCGAGGCCGTGGGCACGCAGAGATTGGTGACCACGATCGTGTCGTAGCGCTCAGGATCGGCCATCTTAAAGACGGCGTCGCGGATATCCTCGTAAAGCTTACCCGTCACCAGCGTCTCGGAGCTGAAGGGCACATAGCCGACCGTCCGCTTCGCGCCGTAGAAGTGCGATGTGAAAGTCAACCCGTAAACACAGCAAGCAGAACCAGAAAGTATGGTTGCTGTGCGCTTCATGCGCAGGCCTACGCGGAGCGAGCCGAAGGCGGGGCACATGCTCTGCGGTTTGTCATGCGGGCCCATCGGGTAGTCGGCGGCGAACTGCTCAAGCACATCCGCCTTGCCGGCCTCCGCCGCGGCGGCCGCCATTTCGCCCGGGGCATGACAGCCACCGCCGCCCGCGTCGCATGTCTCCCCAGCCCCCTCGGGCGCGAGATCGCGCTGGGGGCTGAGCGGGGCTTCGCCGGCGGCGTCGTAGACCGCTTCGTTTTCGCTCACGCGGGGTGGGGAGAGGTCGTCCATCACGCGTCCTCAAGCGTCGTCGTAGACGATTTCGAGGGAGGGCTTCGGCTCGTAGTTCGCGCCGCACATATCCTCGAGCGTCGCGGGCTGAAGCTGGAAGTCGGCGCCCGTCTCCTTGGCCTTGAAAAGGCCGAGGAGCCCATCCTGGGTCAGCGGCGTCGCGTGCACCGGCGGGGCCTTGGCGGCATTCGCGCCCAGCTCTTCGAAAAGCGGGCCCCATTCGCCGTCCGGCCGCCCCACGATCTCGTAATTCGCGGATTTGCGCCGGATATCCTCATGCGCGGGGATCGCCGCCAGGACAGGGATACCCACGGCTTCGGCAAAGGCCTGCGCCTCGCCCGTGCCGTCGTCCTTGTTGATCACCAGCCCCGCAACGCCGACATTGCCGCCGAGCTTACGGAAATAGTCGACCGCCGAGCAGACATTGTTGGCGACGTAGAGCGATTGGAGGTCGTTCGAGCCGACCACGATCACCTTCTGGCACATGTCCCGCGCGATCGGCAGGCCGAAGCCGCCGCACACGACGTCGCCCAGCAAAGCGAGCAGGCCAGAGTCGAAGTCCCACTCAGGGAAGCCGAGCTTCTCCAGCGTCTCAAAGCCGTGGATGATGCCGCGCCCGCCACAGCCGCGGCCGACCTCGGGCCCGCCG
>JBCDFC010000092.1:0-17456 GCA_039178805.1 Pseudomonadota bacterium
CCCGATCACGCTGCCGGTCTCGTGCTGATCTCGACAGCGGCGAAGATGGATTTTCAGGAGGTTTACCGGGCATTCGAGCGCCTCGGCGGCGCGGAAGTCGCCAGGATCGCGCGGGACTATTGGGAGCACCCGACGGACGACGGCAGAGCGCTCTACCGCGAGCGCTGCGTGCCACTCTACCAGCGGAGCGCGTCTGCATCGTCGGACTGGCTCTCCCGCATCCTGTGGCGCAACGAAACGGCACTGCATTTCAACGGGCCGAATGCGGAGCATGGGCGGATGGATTTCCGAGACAGGCTGCATCGCATCGCCTGCCCCGTTCTCCTCATGGTCGGCGAGGAAGACCCAATCACACCGCCGGTGTTCTCGGACGCAATCGCTGCCGGCCTGCCCGATGGCCAGGTGACCTATCATCGCTTTGCCGATTGCGGACATGGCGTCGTTGGGGACAAACCCGATGAAGCCATGCAGGCGATCAGGCACTTTGTTGAGCGCATAGCGACCGCGCGCGGGCCTTGAGGCAAGGTGCGGTACCGTCACTCTGGGTCCGAGGCAGCATCCATCTCGACCGGATCGCTTGAAGCGCGTTGGCGGCTGCAGATCGATCCTGGCACCGCTGCCAGGCGACCTTTTCGCAAATGACCGAACCATAGGGCACTGCCGGTGTGGGTGCATCGAAAACGAAGAAACCTCCGTCATCTTCGCCCCTCAATGGAGCTGACAACGACCGCCAGCATCTGACCTCATGCGCGCTCTGCATGACCGCACACATCGAAGGCTGGCCCAGCAACGATTTGCCCGTGACCGGTGGGTGGGGCCGGGCGCTACGGATCGATGCGCGCTCGTCCTCGGCAGTCGGAAACCGACCTTCACGCAGCCGTCAGCTTCCCAGCCCGGCGCGCGGCACTATCCTCGGGGAGAGCCCGTTTTGTGGAGATGCCGATGCGCGCCCTTCTTCGCCTCCTGCCCGTCCTCCTTGCAGCCCTGATCGCCTCCAGCGCCCCGGCGCATGCCTGCGGCACGGCCGAGGATGTCTGCAGCGTCGAGGGGGGCACGTATCGGCTGATCCTGCCCGAGGGGCCGGGTCCGCATCCAGCGCTCTTCTACCTGCATGGCTGGGGCGCCTCGTCCGAGGGGACGATGCGCGGACGCTCGGCCATGATCGGCACGGCTACGGAGCGCGGCTATGCGATCATCGTGCCCGAAGGCATTCCGCGGGCCGGGCGCACGCAGCGGGATTGGGCGGTACGCGACGGCGGCAGGCACCCACGCGACGATCTCGCTTTCTTCGAGGCGGTGCTCGGCGATGCCGCGCGGCGCGGCGTCGATGGCGACCGCGTGCTGATGGCGGGCTTCTCCCGCGGCGGCTCGATGGTCTGGTACGCAGCCTGCGCGCGCCCCGCACTCGTGCGGGCCTTCGCGCCTGTGGCGGGGGCCTTCTGGAACCCGATGCCGAAGGGCTGCGCCGATCCGGGCGAACGGGGTCTGGCGCTCCATCATACCCATGGCTGGACCGATCGGGTCGTGCCCCTCGAGGGGCGTCTCATCGGCGGCGGGAGGCTCGTACAGGGCGATGTCTTCGCGAGCCTCACCACCTTGCGCGAAACGCTCGGCTGCACCCTGCGCCTCGCCGATGAGACCCGGGTCGAGGGCGCGGAATGGCAGCGCGACTGGACGTCCTGCCGACAGGGCCGCATCGCCCTCCGCCTGCACCCGGGCGGTCACACGGTACCCGAGGGCTGGACCACCGCCGCCCTCGACTGGTTCGAGACCGTGCTGAACCAAGGCACGACCGTCGCCCGCTGACACAGTGCCGAGTGGACCGTCCGAGAGTCGTGGGACCGTCATCCCCGGGCTCGACCCAGGTCTTCAGGGGACCGGATGGGTTCAGTTGGATACCGGGGAACCGGGTTAGCGGGCCGAGAGCACCTTTCGCTCTCACGTGTTCACCGGAAGGGCGTCATTGCCGGGCGTGACCCGGCAATCCAGCGCCACTGGCCGTGGATGCTCGGGTCAAGCCCGAGCATGACATGAGTCCGTAAGGTCGAAAGGCGCTCAAGTCCGGCGACGACGGACTCTAGCGTCTCGGTTGGACGACTAGATCCAACGGGGCGTCTCGGTGCGCCAGGCGCGGTAGACGCTACCGAAGCGACGCCGCAGCATTTCCTCCTCGGCCGAGATGAAGCGGCGGCTGATCAGGATGGCGAGCACGGGGACCAGGAGCAGTCCCGCGGGTTGTCCGGTGCTGACCGCGAAACCCGCCAGGATCACCAGATCGGCGAGGTAGATCGGGTTGCGGCTGAACCGATACGGCCCCTTCCGCACCAGCGTCCGTGGCTTCGACCGGGGCACAGGCGTCGTGTTGAACGCGATGAGCGTCCCGAGCGCCCATAGCGCGAGCATCACGCCGACGACGACGACCGCCCAGCCCGGCAGCAGCAAGAGATCGTCGAAGGGCCGATCGAAAAGGCTGAGCTGATAGGCGATGGCGCAGAAGGCCAGCGTCCAGACGGGCGGAGAGTCGATCAGCTTGATCAGCGTCATCATAGCGGCCGCGCCCCTTGATCCACGCCACCACCGACCCCGTCCGGCCACACCGGCAGATTGTCGATCAGGCGCGCGCGACCGAGCGTCGCCGCCGCAAACACTCTCAGTTCGGGCGCCGCCGTGGCTTCACCCTTCAGCGGCGCGAGGGTCGCGCCATCCCGAGCTTCGATGTAATCCACGCTGGAAAACCCTTCTTCAACCAACTTGTCCGCGACATGACGCAAGGCCGCCTCAGCCGCCCTCCCCTCCCGCAGATCGGCCGCGACATCTTGCAGTCCCGCGTGAAGCCCCGCGGCTACGTTTCGCTGATGATCGGTTAGATATCGGTTGCGAGACGACATCGCCAGCCCATCGGGTTCGCGCAGGATCGGCGCGCCCAGGATCGTGACCGGAATGTCCAGGTCGCGCGCCATGCGCCTAATGATGGTAAGCTGCTGCCAGTCCTTCTCACCGAAGACCGCGAGATCTGCCTGGGCTTGGTTGAGGAGCTTGGAGACAACGAGCGCCACCCCGTCGAAATGCCCTGGCCGGGCCGCACCGCAAAGGACATCCGTCAACCCCTTGACCCGCACTTCGGTGGCGAAACCCGGCGGATAAACCTCATCGACCGGCGGCACGAAGAGAAGATCGCAGCCCGCCTCCTTCAGCATCGCCGCATCGCGCGCCTCGTCACGCGGATAAGCCTCGAAATCCTCGCCCGGTCCGAATTGCGTGGGATTCACAAAGATGGTGGCGACGATCCGCTCTGCCCCACCGGCCCGCGCACGGTCGAGAAGGCTCAGATGGCCGGCATGGAGCGCGCCCATGGTCGTCGTGAGGCCGACCTTCACCCCCGCCTGCCGCCAGGCGCCGACGCCTGCGCGAAGATCGACGATGCTGCGCACAATCTCCATGGCCGACCTCCCACACTCCGTTATGCGTCGCGCGGCGTAACGGGCCCCGCACAGTACCGCCGCATCTGGCACCCACGCGCTGCATCGTCCATAGAAGCCGCTGGCGAGCGAGGAAAGACCCATGAAACAACTCAGGCTTGGTCCCGAGGACGGGCTTCTCTACGAGCATCACGCCCCGAGCCGGGACCGCGGCGTCACCTTCGTCTTCGTCAACGCCCTCACGGGCAGCACCGCCACCTGGGAAGCCGTTGTGGCGCCTGCGCTGCGCGCCCTCGGCCACGGCACGCTCAGCTACAACTTCCGCGGTCAGGAGGGTTCGCCCTTCGCTCCCGGAACCGCGTTGACGCCCACGCTCATCGTCGAGGATCTGCGCCGGCTCCTCGACGCGCTTGCGCCCGTGCGCCCAGTATTGGTTGGCCTTTCCATCGGCGGGCTGTTCGCGGCGCAAGCGCTGCTGGCAGGGAGCGCGGCGCAGGGCCTCGTCCTTCTCAACACGCTGCGCGAGATCGGGCCGCGCATCGCCTGGGTCAACGATGCGATGCCGAAGCTCGTGGGGGCGGGCGGCATCGGTCTCTTCCTCGATGCGCTCTTCCCGCTCCTCGTGAACCAAGAGCAGGCGGCAAAGGCGCGGGCGGGTTTCATCACCGAGAAGCCCTACGAGCCGCTCGACCCCGAACACGGTCACATGAACTTGATGCGCCATGCGGGCAGCGCCGACTGGGCCATCGACTACGCAGCGCTTGCTCTGCCGGTCCTCGTGATCACCGGGCACGAGGATCGGGTGTTCCTGGAACCGGAGGTGGTCGACCGGCTCTATGCGCGCCTGCCCGATGCGCGGCGCGAAGACTGGCCGGACACCGGTCACCTGATCCCAGCCGAACGCCCTCAGCGCTTAGCCGAAAGCCTGGCGCGGTTCGGGGCCGAGCTCGAGGGAGCGGCATGAGCGGCAAGGGCCCGGTCGGGATACCGGAGAACCTCGCCTATCTCGCCGTCCTGATCGGGGTCTTCGGACATGCCTCGTCGGAGTTCTTCGCGGTCCTCTCCGGCGTTGGGGGGGCCGAGGTTTCGGTCTGGCGGTATCTTCTGGGCGGGCTCGGCATGGTCGTCGTCGCCTTGGTCCTGGCGGGCCCGGCGGCACTGATGGCCCCGCTTCGGAGCCACGGCCTCCCCCTCACGCTCTACTCGCTCGTCGGGGTATCGGGGGCCTATTTGGCCTTCCATCTCGCGCTCGACTACGCGTCGGTGATCCAAGTGGCAACGCTCGTTACCACGATCCCCATCTTCATCGGGCTCGCCAACCTCTGGGCCAACGGGCAGCCCTTCACACGGGTCAAGATCGCGGTCGGCACCTGCGCGATGGCGGGGCTCGTGCTGCTCATCACCGGAGGGGCGATCGACGCGCTCCTCCGCGGCTCCTCCTCGCTCATCGGCATCTTCCTCGGCGTCCTCTGCTCGGCCTGCGTCGCCTGGTACGCGATCAAGGTAAAACCGATCATCACCGCCCATGGCGCGGTGCCCGTGACGGCGGTCAGCACGATGATCGGGGGCGTGGCACTCTGGCTTGCGGTCGGGGTTGGCTGGAGCAGTTGGGTCAATCCCGCGACGCTCTTCGAACGGCCGTCTCTGGAGTGGGGCTCGCTCCTCGCCCTCGCGCTTTGGAACACGACGATCACTCAGATTCTGTGGATCGGCGGGCTTGCCGCCGCACCCGACATGACGCGCGCGGGCTACCTCTTCTTCCTCAAGCCCGTCATTGCCGCGCTCCTTGCGGTGCTGATCATCGGCGAAGAGCTCACGCTCCTCAAAATCCTCGCCATCGCCGTCGTCACGGGCTCCGTTCTAGTCGAGCTCTTCTGGCCCCGCATCGAGGCTGCGTTGCGCCCCTCCTAGTGGTCCGACCGGAACACTGGATCTCGTCATTGCCGGACTTGATCCGGCAATCCAACATGGCCAAGCCTCTGCCGCTGGACGGGTTTCTGGATCCCCGGGTCGGGCCCGGGGATGACATGGTCAGCTTCGTGCCGTTCCATTCGGACCCCGAGGCCCCAGCTCAGCCCAGCTCAGCCCAGCTCAGGGCCAAACCCGATCGGCAGCATCGGATATTTTGGACTGGGCAACCGCCAGAAGGAAACTCGCAGGTCTTGATCACGCCTCCGCTACTTACGGGTTGCAGCCCGGTGGCGCTCGGCGGTATTTGGAATTGGAATAATTCCAAACTGCAGTGGAGGCACCGAATGGACGGCGAGAGCAAGTGCCCGATGATGGGCGCACGAATGCACACGCTGGCTGGCACCTGGTCGAATGCGGACTGGTGGCCGAACCAACTCAATCTGAAGATCCTGCATCAAAACCACCCCGCATCGGATCCGATGGGCAAGGGGTTCGACTACGCCAAGGCGTTCGAAGGCCTCGATATCGAGGCTGTGCGCCAAGACCTCTACGCGCTGATGACCGACAGCCAGGACTGGTGGCCGGCGGATTACGGGCACTACGGTCCCCTCTTCATCCGCATGGCCTGGCACGCGGCCGGCACCTACCGCACCTATGACGGTCGCGGCGGCGGCGGCACGGGCGCCCAGCGTTTCGCACCCCTCAATAGCTGGCCCGACAACGGCAATCTCGACAAGGCGCGCCGCCTCCTCTGGCCGATCAAGCAGAAATACGGCGCCGCCCTCTCCTGGGCCGATCTCCTGATCCTCGCGGGCAACGCAGCGCTCGAGTCCATGGGCTTCAAGACCTTCGGCTTCGCCGGTGGCCGCGCCGATATCTGGGCGCCGGAGGACGACATCTACTGGGGGCCCGAGACCGATTGGCTCCTGACCTCCGACAACGCGAACAGCCGTTATGCCGGTGCGCGCGATGTCGAGAGCGCGGATGCGGACGCTGCCAAGCTCGAGAACCCGCTCGCGGCCGTGATGATGGGCCTGATCTATGTGAACCCGCAGGGCCCCGATGCCGTGCCCGACCCGCTCGGCTCGGCCCGCGATATCCGCGTGACCTTCGCCCGCATGGCGATGAACGACTACGAGACCGTGGCGCTGACGGCGGGCGGGCACACGTTTGGCAAGTGCCATGGTGCCGGCCCCGAGGACTATGTGGGGCCTGAGCCCGAGGGCGCGCCGATCGAGGCTATGGGTTTCGGCTGGATGAGCAATCACGGCTCGGGCATGGGCGACGATGCCATCACTTCGGGCATCGAGGGTGCCTGGACGCCGAACCCGACCCGCTGGGACAACGGCTATTTCGACATGCTGTTCGGTCATGAGTGGGAGCTCACGAAGTCCCCAGCCGGCGCCTGGCAGTGGACGCCCAAGGATGTGGAGGAGGCCAACATGGCCCCCGCCGCGCATGCGCCCAACACGAAGGTCAAAACGATCATGACCACCGCCGATATGGCGATGCGCATGGACCCGGACTACGAGAAGATCTCGCGCCGCTTCCACGAGAACCCGGACGAGTTCGCCGACGCCTTCGCCCGCGCCTGGTTCAAGCTGACCCATCGCGATATGGGCCCGAAGGTGCGCTACAAAGGCCCGCTCGTGCCGGCTGAGGACCTGATCTGGCAGGATCCGGTGCCCACCGTCGACCACGCCCTCATCGACGAGGCGGATGCGACGGCCCTCAAGGCCCAGATCCTTGCCACCGGCATCGATCCCGTGCGCCTCGTGCTCACGGCCTGGGCCTCGGCGTCGAGCTACCGCGACAGCGACAAGCGAGGGGGCGCGAACGGTGCCCGCCTCCGCCTCGCGCCGCAACGCGACTGGGAGGCGAACGACCCGGACGCGCTCGGCCCCGTGCTGGAGAAGCTCGAAGCCGTGCAGGCCGCGTTCAACGCGGCTGCCTCAGGCGGCAAACAGGTCTCTCTCGCCGATGTGATCGTGCTGGCGGGCTCGGCCGGGGTCGAGGCGGCGGCCAAGGCCGCGGGCCAGGACGTCGCCGTGCCCTTCACGCCCGGGCGCACCGATGCCACCGATGAGATGACGGATGCCGAGAGCTTCGAGCCGCTCGAGCCCAAGGTCGACGGCTTCCGCAACTACATCAAGGCAGGCGTGCCCTGGCGGCCGGCCGAGATGCTGGTCGACAAGGCGCATCTCCTCGGTCTCTCGGCGCCCGAGATGACGGTGCTGGTGGGCGGTATGCGAGCCATGGGCGCGAACGCGACCAAGGCGGGCCGCCACGGCATCCTCACCGACCGCCCCGGGGCGCTGACCTCGGACTTCTTCACCAATGTCCTCAGCATGGGGCTGACCTGGCACGCGACCGATGCGGCCTTCGTCTACGAGGGCCGGGACGCGAAGACCGGTGAAGTGCGCTGGACCGCAACCGAGATTGATCTCGTCTTCGGCTCGAACTCCCAACTCCGCGCCCTGGCCGAGGCCTATGCGGAAACGGGCGGCGAGGCGCGCTTCCTACGCGACTTCGTGAGCGCTTGGGTCAAAGTGATGAACGCCGACCGCTACGACCTCGTCTAAGGCAAAAGCGGCGCGTGGCCCGATCGCGCGCCGCCCTCTCATCTTCGGGCCCTGCAAGGCGATGGACGGTCTCTGCCGCTCATCGCGGCCGAACTCGGCATCTTCACGCGAACGGTCTGAAAGGAGCTCGGCCATCGCCGCGAAGGCGGGCGCAAAGCGCTCTGCAAGGGTGCAAGCGCGCCACCTGGCCGGGCATCGCCCATGCCGCCGAGACGGAGCCCCGTCACGAAGGTCGTGGTCTTGCGATGCTCGTGGGGGGGCGCCCAGCCGCAGCCGCTCACCTCACCGGCAACGGCCATGGGTGCGGCCCATGTTAGCCACAGTACAGGTCTCGACGACGAAGACGACGCGCCAGGGGTTGGTCCTGGCTAGCTGGCCTTGGCGAAGAGGACGCTGCGGAGGACCGAGTAGAGGTCGTCGACGCGGATCGGTTTGGCGAGATAGCCGTCCATGCCCGCGGCGAGATAGGTGGCGCGGTCCGTCTCCCGCGCATTCGCCGTGAGCGCGATGATCGGCAGGCGGCGGCCCGCAGCGCGGATGCGGCGCGTCGCCTCGAGCCCGTCCATCACCGGCAGCTGGATATCCATCAGCACGAGGTCCGCCGGCCGCGCGACGACCGCTTCGATCGCCTCCTTGCCATCCACGGCAACCGCCAGGCTCGCGCCCGTGGGGGCAAGCATCGCCTGTAGAAGGGCGCGGTTCATCGCCACGTCCTCGACGATCAGGATATGTTTGCCGACGAGCGAGGGCACCTCGCCGCGCGACCCCATCCCCGCCATGTTCTCCTCCGCCGCGGTCATTCCCGCAGTCGGCCCAACAGCCGCGCCGACAATCGAACCCGCAACCGACCCGGCCGCCGCAGGGGGGCACCGGACAATCTCAAAAAGTACATCCATAAGCCTCTCCGGGAACTCTTTTAACATTCTACGATCAATGCCCGGGAGTGTGTCATGACGCTCATCCGCACCGCAAAGGACAATCCGCAGATCGGTTCCAACAGCCGCCGCGCGAAGCGCGTCGACAACAGATCCGACGCGATCGCCCAGGATCGGCGCATTGAGCACGGCGAAATCGTAGGCGAGGCCGGCCCGCACCCTCTCCGTAACGGCGCGCACCGCCGCTTCGGGATCGGGCTCGAACTCCGTCACCAGCGAGGAGGCGCCGAGCGAGCGCTGCATACGCGCCTTGCTCATCACCGGATCGCGGAGGACGAGAAGGCGGCGCCGCTCGAACGCATGTCCCCAACGCGGACCAGGCTCCGCCGCGACGGGCACAGCGCCCCGAAGGCGGAAGAGGCGCCGCTCAGCACCCGGCCCGTCGGTGACATCCGGTCCCAAGAGATCCGGCCAGGCGCTCCACCCCTCGATCTTCTCCTGCGCGGCAGTCGCATCGCTCCCCAGCACCAATGGTGCAGCGTCTCTGCCGCGAAAACGTGAGGTTTCGATTACCAGATCCTCGACCGCGTCGCCGAAATCCTCATGACCGCGCCACATCGCGACACCGGCGATCCCCTCGGTACCGGCGACCGCTGCCCATCCCAGCAGCGCCTCGACCAGTTGAGTGAGTGAATTTTCATCAACTGCCAAACGTTCCGGCAATGTCGGATCGTAGTGCCAGTAGAATTCGGGCGCAGTTTCACCACGCTGCCGTCGAAGTTCCACGACGGCGGCGGCTAAGATCTTCTTTGCATGAACCTGGCTAACCATAAGAACCTGGCCCGTACCCTACCTTCGTCAGTGAGACACTCGCATTACGCCGGAATTTTGAAGGAAGAGTGGTAGTTTCAGAGCCAGTCTTGAAGGATCGGGATAAGAGGAAGATCGGCTGGTGGCATCGGATAACGACGCAGCTCACCCTTCCTGACCCAGGCCAATTGCTGGTCTTCGCGCGAGCGCGGGCTGCCCTTCCATTTGCGGCAAGCATAGAGCGGCATGAGGAGGTGAAAATCGGCATAGGCGTGGCTCGCGAAAGTGAGCGGGGCGAGGCAGCTGCCCTCGGTCTCGATGCCGAGCTCTTCCTGCAACTCGCGGATCAGGCAGTCCTCGGGCGTCTCGTCCTCTTCGACCTTGCCGCCTGGGAATTCCCACAGACCCGCCATGGACTTGCCCTCGGGCCGCTGCGCCAACAAGACGCGCCCATCGGCATCGATCAGCGCTGCGGCGGCGACCAGAATGATGTTCACGACCGATAATCCGCGTTGATCTCGATGTAGCGCTTCGTGAGGTCGCAAGTGTAGACACTGGCACGGCCCATCCCGATATCGAGATCCACGCCGATCTCGATTTCCCGGCCCTTCATGTAGGCTGCGGCGGCGTCCTCGCTGTAACTTTCCGCACGCCAACCCTTCTCCGCCAGCACCATATCGCCAAAGCGAACGCTCAGCCGATCGCGCTCCGCGGGCTCTCCCGCTTTGCCCACCGCCATCACGATCCGGCCCCAATTCGGGTCCTCGCCGGCAATCGCCGTCTTCACCAGCGGCGAATTCGCGATGGCGAGACCGATGCGCCGCGCCGAGGCATCGCTTTCGGCCCCGTCGACGACGACACGCACAAGCTTCGTGGCCCCCTCGCCGTCCTTCACGACCAGGATGGCGAGCTCCTGCATCACAGCGCCGAGCGCCTCCTCGAAGTCCGGCAGGCGCGGATCGGCGGCATCCACGATGGGCGCCCCGCCGGCCCGCCCGGTCGCCGCCACCAACAGCGTGTCCGAGGTCGAGGTGTCGCTATCCACCGTGATCGCGTTGAACGTGCTCTCCGTGAGGCGCGAAACCGCGGCTTGCAGCAAGGGCTGGGCGATGGCCGCATCCGTGAAGATGAAGACCAGCATCGTCGCCATGTCCGGCGCGATCATGCCCGAGCCCTTGGCGAAGCCTGAGATCCGGACCCTTTGACCGCCGAGATCGACGCTGCGCGAGGCCCCTTTCGGGAAGGTATCGGTCGTCATGATCGCGCGCGCAGCCGCCTCGAACCCGCCAGGTGCGCGGGCGCGGGCCATCGCATCCAGTTTCTCGGCGATCATGGTCCCGTCGAGCGGCTCACCGATAACGCCCGTCGAGGCGAGGAACACCGCATCCACCGGCAGGTTCAACGCGCTGCCCGCGGCGGCCGCGACCGCTGCCACCGCCTCCTCGCCATGGTTGCCGGTGAAGGCGTTGGCGTTGCCCGCATTGACCACTAGGCCGAAGCCCTCGGGCGCCCCGGCACCCGCATGCATTGCCAAGCGGCCCTCGCACCAATGAACGGGCGCAGAGCGCGTCAGCGAGCGGGTGAAGGTGCCCGCCATCACCGTGCCCGCTGCCATATGCGCCAGCAGCACATCGTCCCGCCCGCGGTAGCGAAGGCCGGAATTCGTCGTCGCGACCGTCACCCCTGCGATCGCCGGAAGCTCCGGAAACGCTGCGGGCGCGAGCGGCGAGACCGGCGGGCCCTCAAGCGCCCGTATCCGGGCATCGAGCGCCGCGCGGTCGGCCTTGAGGCGCGCGAGCTCCCCAGCCGTGGGGTCGGCCATGGGGTCGGCCGCGCCCCCATCGGCCCCGCTACCCACGCTCATCTCGGGCGCTACTCGCTCTCGGCGCCCGACGGCGCATCGAGCAGCGCGTCGTCGCGGATCGCGCCCTGCGGCAGGCCCTCATCGGTGATGCTGATCTCAGCACCCTCGCGCAGCTCCGCCACGATCTCGCGCTGCGCCTCCTGCACGAGGCCCTGCCCGATCTGCCCGGCGACCTCCTCGAAGGCCGGTGCCGGGCGAGGACGCCGATCCACAAGCTGGATGAGATGCCAGCCGAACTGGCTTTGCACCGGCCCGCCGACCTGGCCGGCCTCCAAGGCGAAGGCCGCCTCCGCGAACTCCGCCACCATGTCGCTCTTCACGAAATAGCCGAGATCGCCGCCCCGCTGCGCCGTCCCATCGGTGCCATGCTCAGCCGCGAGTGCTGCGAAATCGCCGCCCCCGTCCAGCTCCGCCCGGATCTCTTTCGCCAGATCCTCGCTTTCGACCAGGATATGCGAGGCGCGGACCTCTTCCTCGCCCTCCACATTGGCGTATTGCTCGTCATAGATCGCGCGGATCGCCTCCTCGTTGACCCGCTCCTCGACCTTCGAGCGCATATAGGCCTCGGCCAGAACGGCGCGCATCTGGTTCTCGATCTGGAACTTGACGGAGGCGCGCTCATCCGCGCCCGCCGCCAACGCAGCCTCCGCCAGCAACGTCTGATCGATAAGCTGCTCGACAAGACCGCGGCCCAGGATCTCGTCGGGAAGCTGCTGATACTGCTGCGGTAGCCCACGGCGTAGCGTGATGACATCGCCCAGCCGGATGGACTTCTCGCCAACCGTCGCCACCACATCCTCGGCGGTCGGCGCCGGTACTTCCGCACCTGCATCGGCCTCAGCCGACCCCGCGCCCTCCGCGGCG
Organism: Pseudomonadota bacterium; assembly: GCA_039178805.1. Lineage (GTDB taxonomy): Bacteria > Pseudomonadota > Alphaproteobacteria > Rhodobacterales > Rhodobacteraceae > Thermohalobaculum. Next base: position 12,326 of record JBCDFC010000092.1, read on the forward strand.
GTACCGCTCTCCTGCGCGAGCGCAGCGCCCGACCAGGCGCCCAGGCTCAACAGCGCAGCCAGCGCTCCCCCGGCACAAAGACGATTAACAATGGCGCTCACGGCATTCTCCTTAGCGGTGGGAACCCAACCGTCATCACGGCCTTGAGGCGCCGCGTTGACAGCATATGGGCCGGCCAATACATCCCCGATGTCGCGACGGACCCGTTTGGGCGCCATCGCGGTGTGTGTGTGGCGGAGACTTAGCGGCTACCGCAGCGGGAGGGCAAGCGCACCGGCCGTGGGGCCCACGGTCGCGGACTTGGTTCCTGACCGGGTCTCGGACTGGGCTGCGGAATGCCACTCCGCTTCGTAAGCATTCGGCAGCGCCCGTCGGCCTATGCCGGCTGAGGGATCAAGGGCACGGGGCATCTCTGATGATGGGTTTCGGCGGCATCGCCAAGCGGCTTTTCGGCACCACGAACGATCGCAAGGTCAAGGGGATGCGCAACCGGGTCGAGGCGGTCACCGCGCTCGAACCGCAGTTCATGGCCCTCGACGACGACGCCATCCGGGCGAAAACCGATGAGCTTCGCGGCCGCTATGCCAATGGCGAGAGCCTCGACGCGCTCCTGCCCGAAGCGTTCGCCAATGCGCGCGAGGCTGCCCGCCGCGCCCTCGGCATGCGCCCCTTCGACGTCCAGATCATGGGCGGCATGGTGCTGCATGAAGGCAAGATCAGCGAGATGAAGACGGGTGAGGGCAAGACGCTCGTCGCCACCATGCCGGTCTATCTCAACGCCCTCACCGGCAACGGCGTCCATGTCGTGACGGTCAACGACTACTTGGCCAAACGCGATGCCGAGTGGATGGGCAGGGTCTACAGCTTCCTCGGCCTCACCACCGGCGTGATCGTGCCGGGGCTCAACGACGAAGAGCGCAAGGCCGCCTATGCCTGCGACGTCACCTATGCGACGAACAACGAGCTTGGCTTCGACTATCTTCGCGACAACATGAAGTTCCGGCTCGAGGATATGGCCCAGCGCGGCCATGCCTATGCCATCGTCGACGAGGTCGACTCGATCCTCGTGGACGAGGCCCGAACGCCCCTGATCATCTCCGGCCCCGTCGAGGAGAAGGCCGAGCTTTACAACGCCGCCGACGCCGTCATCCCTGAGCTTGTGGACGAGGATTTCGAGCTCGACGAGAAGCAGCGCACCGTCGTCCTCACCGAAGAGGGCAACGAACGGGTCGAGCAGAAGCTCCAAGAGCACGGGCTTCTGACCGAGGGCCAGTCGCTCTACGACCCGCAATCCGTCGGCCTCGTCCACCACGTGAACCAGGCGCTCCGCGCACACAAACTGTTCCAGAAGGACCGCGACTACATCGTCAAAGGTAACAAGGTTGTCATCATCGATGAGTTCACGGGCCGCATGATGGAGGGCCGGCGCTGGGGCGACGGGCTGCACCAGGCGGTCGAAGCCAAAGAGCGCGTCGAGATCCAGCCCGAGAACCAGACCCTCGCGAGCGTCACCTTCCAGAACTACTTCCGCCTTTACGATAAGCTCGCCGGCATGACCGGCACAGCCCTGACCGAGGCGGAGGAGTTCCAGTCGATCTACGGCCTCGACGTGCTCGAAGTGCCGACAAACCTGCCCGTCGCTCGCGCCGATGATGACGATCAGGTCTTCCGCACCGCGCGGGAGAAGATCGACGCAATCGTCCAGGCGATCCTCGACGGTCAGGGCCGCGGCCAGCCGATCCTCGTCGGCACCACTTCGATCGAGAAATCCGAGATGCTGTCGGCGGAGCTGCGCAAACTCGAAGTGCAGCATCAGGTCCTGAACGCCCGCTATCATGAGCAAGAAGCCCAGATCATCGCCCAGGCCGGCCGGCCCGGCACCGTGACCATCGCGACCAACATGGCCGGCCGCGGCACCGACATCAAACTCGGCGGCAATGCCGAGATGATGATCGCCGCCGCCACGGACGAGGCGCCCGAGGAAGAGCACGCCGCGATCGCGGAGCGGATCGAGGCCGAGGTCGAGGCCGGCCGACAAAAGGCGCTCGAAGCAGGCGGCCTCTGGGTCGTCGGTACCGAGCGGCACGAAAGCCGGCGCATCGACAATCAGCTCCGCGGCCGTTCAGGCCGGCAGGGCGATCCGGGCCGCTCGTCCTTCTTCCTCAGCCTCCAGGACGATCTCATGCGCATCTTCGGGTCCGACCGGCTCGATTCGATGCTGCAGCGTCTCGGTCTCGAGGACGGCGAAGCGATCATCCACCCCTGGGTGAACAAGGCCATCGAGAAGGCGCAGGGCAAGGTCGAGGCGCGCAACTTCGACATGCGCAAAAACCTCCTCAAATTCGACGACGTCATGAACGACCAGCGCAAGACGATCTTCGAGCAGCGCCGCGAGATCATGGAGGTGGACGATCTCTCCGAGACCGTGCGCGACATGCGCCACACGGTGATCGAGGAGCTGGTCGCACGCCATGTGCCGAAGAAGGCCTATGCCGACGAATGGGACACCGAAGGGCTCGAGCGTGAGATCCACGAGGTCCTGGTCACCGATCACCCGGTCGCCCAATGGGCGGCGGAGGAAGGCGTCGATGATGAGACCCTGCTCGAACGCCTGACCGAAGTCGCGGATGCTGCGATGGCGGAGAAGGAAGAATCGATCGGGCCCGAGACGCTGCGCCAGATCGAGAAGCAGGTGCTCCTGCAGATCCTCGACCATCACTGGCGCGAGCATCTTCTCATGCTTGAACAGCTCCGCTCCGTCATCGGCCTTCGCGGCTACGCCCAACGCGACCCGCTGAATGAGTACAAATCCGAGGCCTTCCAGCTTTTCGAGAGCCTGCTGGCGCGCCTGCGCACGGATGTCACGCGGCAGCTCGCCGCCGTCCGCATGCTCACACCCGAAGAGGTCGAGGCCCGCGAACGGATGATGCGCGAGGCCGAGGAGCGGATGCGCCGTCAGGCCGAGCAAGCGGCCGCAGCTTCCGCCATCGGCGCCGAAGCGCTCGCCGGGCTAGGCGGCTCCGACGCCGAGACGCTGAACTTCCGCGATGGCCGTGAGCAACCGGTCAGGCAACTGAGCCGCGGCCCCCGCCTCGCCGATCCCGAACCGGGCGGCGTGGATGTGATGGCACGCGAAGTCGATCCCGAAGATCCAAGCACCTGGGGCAAGATCGGCCGCAACGCCCCCTGCCCCTGCGGCTCGGGCAAAAAGTTCAAGCACTGCCACGGCCGTCTCAGCTGACGCCTGCGCCCACGTCGAGACGACGCGCTGCCTCTCCCATTGCTGTCGCAGCGGACGCGATCGCATGGAGGGCACCGCTGGCACCGACTTGGCAAACCACGCCACGCCCTATGTGCCGCTCCAGCCGTTGGGCACCGTCATTGCCGGACACGATCCGGCACTCCATGTCGCCGCCGAGCGTTAAGCTTCTACCGTCTCTCTCGACCTCGAAGCCGGACGGCGAACGCGACAAGACGACTCAGTACCGAAACCGACCGCCAACCTTCGGCAAAGATTTAGGGATTGAGCGCTAGCGTAAGGCTTGAGGCTACGAAGCCGGACGGACAGAAGGCGCAGGAAGGTGCCAACACGAAACGACGCCGTTTGAGGCTGCCCGGAACGCTGCGCCTCGGGCAAAACCGCGCAGTTCTCGACGCCCGACTTGGGTATGCCGCCGAAATGACGCTGCGTTTGCCCATAAGTTGGGCCTCCCACCCTTTCCATCAGACGGATCTGCGTCATCATGAACGGTTCTGAGCGCTGGACCGCTAACCGACACTTGAATACTTACCCGCTACACGAGCCGCGCGGGCACCGCTCGCGTATGCCAAAGCAGGAGTTCCGTCATGGCAGAGACCGAATCCGCCCACGATGACGAACGTCGAGACTTTCTGTTCGTCGCGACGGCTGCCACCGGCGCCGTGATCGGCGGCGCAGCGGTCTGGCCCCTCGTCGATCAAATGAACCCGTCGGCCGATGTTCTCGCGCTGGCCAAAATCCGCACCAGCATCGCCGATGTGGCCGAGGGCAGCCAGGTGCGCGTGCTCTGGCAGGGTAAGCCCATCTTTATCCGCCATCGCACGGCCGAAGAGATCGAGGAGGCGCGCTCAGTACCGCTCTCCGATCTCAAGGATCCGGCGACTGACGAGGAGCGCGCGCTCGATGAGGCGGGCAAGTACCTCGTAATGGTCGGGGTCTGCACGCATCTTGGCTGCGTGCCGCTCGGCAACGGCGCGGGCGACTATAATGGCTGGTTCTGCCCCTGCCATGGTTCGCACTACGACACGTCGGGGCGCATCCGTAAGGGCCCCGCTCCGCTCAATCTAGCGGTACCGAATGTCGTCATGATCGACGACACGACGATCGAGATCGGCTGAGGAGGCACGCTTTATGTCCGGCATTCCCCAGGACCACTACGAACCGAAAACCACGGCCGAGAAATGGGTCGACGACCGCCTGCCGATCGTGCGCTTGGCGTTCGACTTCCTCGCCTTTCCGACGCCGAAGAACCTCAACTGGATGTGGATCTGGGGCGTCATGCTCACGGTCTTCCTGATGATCCAGATCGTGACCGGCATCGTGCTGGTGATGCACTACACGCCGCATGTCGACTACGCTTTCGGCAGTGTCGAGCACATCATGCGCAACGTGAATGGCGGCTGGCTTATCCGCTACATCCACATGACCGGCGCGTCCTTCTTCTTCATCGCGGTCTACGCGCACATCTTCCGCGGCCTCTACTACGGCTCGTACAAGGCGCCGCGCGAGATCACCTGGATCATCGGCCTTCTCATCTTCCTCGTGATGATGGGCACCGCCTTCATGGGCTACGTGCTGCCCTGGGGTCAGATGTCGTTCTGGGGCGCGACCGTGATCACCGGTCTCTTCTCGGCGCTGCCGCTCATCGGTGAGCCGCTGCAGACCTGGCTTGTGGGCGGGCCCGCGATCGACAACGCGACGCTCAACCGCTTCTTCTCGCTCCACTATCTCATGCCGTTCATGATCCTCGGCCTCACGGTCGTGCATATCTGGGCGTTCCACACGACCGGGAACAACAACCCGGACGGCATCGATATCCGCAAGACGGATGTGGAGACGACGAAGAAGGACACGGTGCCCTTCCACCCGTTC
>JBCDFC010000093.1:0-17423 GCA_039178805.1 Pseudomonadota bacterium
CCATAGTGCTGCTGCAGCATCGCATCGAAACCAGCCACGGCAAGGTTCCACAGATAGAGAGCGATCAGGATCGATACCGTGCCTGTGTCGGCCCAAAGCATGATCTTCGAAGCGATGCCGCAAAAATAGCCGAGGCAGACGAGCGCCACGAAGCTCAGGCTCTTCCCGCAGGCGCGCCTCGTGACCAGCATCTTCCAGATCGAGCAATACCAACTCACTGAGAAGGCCGTGAACATCAAAGCTTCCAGCAATGCGGACATCGTCGCTCCCCTCGCCGCGTGGCGCGATCGCTTGGACCGGCTCGAAGTCCGACTACCCACGCTTACGAGATGAGAAGGTGACGGTGCGCCATTAGGGAGACTGTGAAGCACTGCACATTGTGCAACAGTTTATCAAACCCGCCATGCAACCTTTGCTAAGCCGCTCAAACCGCTGGCCCTTGGCCGCCGGTGCGCTTGACCGCGCAGCGCCTAGCCCGCAAAAGGCCGCGCGGAAAACGATGGAACGAGGCGAAGATCAGCGATGGCAGGCAGGGATTATCTCTTCACGTCCGAGTCGGTATCTGAGGGGCATCCGGACAAGGTCTGCGATCAGATCTCGGACTCGATCGTCGACATGCTGATCGCCAAGGAGCCTGAGGCCCGTATCGCGGTTGAGACCGCCGCCACCACCAACAAAGTGGTGATGATGGGCGAAGTGAAGATCAGCCCCGAAAACGCGGTCTCCGATGAGGAGATGATCGAGGAGGCCCGGAAGACGATCCGCGAGATCGGCTACATGCAGAAGGGCTTTCACTTCAAGACCGCCGCGATCGATTGCTACGTGCACGAACAATCCGCCGATATCGCCCAGGGCGTCGATGCGGCGGAGAACAAGGACGAGGGTGCGGGCGACCAGGGCATCATGTTCGGCTTCGCCACGAACGAGACGCCGGAGCTCATGCCAGCGCCCATCCTCTACAGCCACCGGATCCTGCGCCTGATGGCCGAGGCGCGTCACGCAGACACACAGTCGCTGCTGGGCCCCGACGCAAAGAGCCAGGTGACCATGGAGTACCGGGACGGCAAGCCTGTCCGCGCCCACACCATCGTCGTCTCGACCCAGCATTCCGAGCATGATCGCGGTGGCCGTCAGTTGACCGCCGACGACGTGCGCGGGGTGGTCGCCCCGCATGTGGAGGCGGCGCTGCCACCGGGCTTCATCGACGCCGACACGGTCTGGCACGTCAATCCAACCGGGCGCTTCGTCATCGGCGGACCGGACGGCGACGCGGGCCTTACGGGTCGCAAGATCATCGTCGACACCTATGGCGGCGCGGCACCCCATGGCGGTGGCGCCTTCTCGGGCAAGGATCCGACCAAAGTCGACCGCTCCGCCGCCTATGCCGCCCGCTACCTCGCCAAGAACGTCGTGGCCGCGGGTCTGGCGGAGCGCTGCGTGATCCAGCTCGCCTATGCCATCGGTGTTGCCGAACCGCTCGCCATCTATGTCGACGGCCAGGGGACCGAGACCGTGCCGGCGGCCGAGATCGAGAAAGCGATCCGCCAAACGATTTCCCTCACGCCCCGCGGGATCCGCACTCATCTCGGCCTCAACAAACCGATCTACCGCCGCACCGCAGCCTACGGCCATTTCGGCCGAGAGCCCGATGCAGAAGGCGGCTTCTCCTGGGAAAAGACCGACATCGCCGACGCGCTAAAGGCTGCGGTCTAGTGGCCTGACCGAGACCTTTGATACCGTCGTTGCCGGACTTGATCCGGCAATCTATCTCCCTCTTAAGTATTAAAAGTAAAGAGTATTTTCTGGATTCCCGGGTCAAGCCCGGGGATGACATGCGTGGTTTCGCTCCGTTGCGGCTGGACGACCAGAGCGCTCTCTTATCTAACGTCTTCACGTCATGCTCGGGCTTGACCCGAGCATCCACGACCGGTGCCGCTGGATCGCCGGGTCAAGCCCGGCAATGACGCTGTTCCCGTGAAAAGGTTAGATTGAAAGGCGCTCCAGCGTTCCGTCGAGCGAGCTCAGCCAACTGCAACAACGGCGCATCAGACAAGCAATGTTGCGCGCTGATGAACGCAGCCACTCGCTCTCGCCGCCCGTCCAGCAGACCGACGGGAGCGATTGCGAGAACTGTACCGATGCGCAACTTGATCGCGGCAAGAAGTATGGCGAAGGCCCCAAAAGCCGGCCTCTACATGTGTTGGTAGTCGCCTGAAACGCTCTCAGTCCGATTTGCCGCAATCTCGCCATCTTGGGCCATCGTTTTGTGGGAATTTCACGCGACCTCTCGATGGTCACTGTGATCGGAGTTCCTCATGTCCCCCCACATCGTCCGGCTTGCAGCTTGCGCCCTCGTCGCTTCGGCAACTTCGGTAGCGGCCGCACCCATCGCACCGACCTTTCAGACCTTCGGGGATCTGCCCGGTGCAACCTTTAACGGCACCGATATCCCGACGGATCCGACGGCGTTCTCCAGCTTCACGCTGGCCAACGGCCAAACCCTAACGCTCGGCATCGCGATCACGCCGCGCTTTCAGAATCCAGCGGTCGGCAACGATGGCAACGGCACCTACTTCGTGGGCCTCGGCTTCAACGACGGCGTGCCGGGGAGCATGAGCGGCACCAATGGCGGCGTGTGGAACTTCAGCACCTTCATTGAGCTTAGCGGTGCGGCCAATCCGGGAGAGGAGGAGATCGACCTCCTGGACGTTTCGCTCGACCTCGAACTCCTTTACGACTTCGACCCGGGCGCGGACACCGACGAGGCCGATCTCGGCCGGATCGACATCGCCTTGGCGCTGCAGGAGCAGGCCGCCCTCTTGGGCGGTCCGCTACCGCCGGACTTCTTCTTGCTGTCGCAGGGTTCGCAGAACCCGGCCTTCCAATTCCTCGCCGGCATCCCGCCCATCGGCTCCATCACGCCGCCGCCGGGCAATTTCGACCCGTTCGCACCTGGTGAGTACACCTTCGCCCTCGTCTCGAGCGCGGGAACGGTCGCGGTCAACGCCGTGGCGGTCGTGCCGGTGCCGGCCGGCCTGCCCCTCGCGCTCGCGGCCTTCGGGATGCTGGGCCTTGTCGCCAGGCGGCGCAATTACGCCTAGCGACACAGACACCACCCCTTTCCGCGACCCGCAGGCCGCGATAGAGCGCGGCGCATGAAACGTCGCCTCCGTCCTCTGGCTCCAAGCGATGGCCCCGCACTCGCCGTCTTGCACCGGCGGGCAATCCTTGCAGTGCGTTACGAGATCTACACCGCCGCCGAGCGGGAAAGCTGGGCAGCAGGTATCGATCCAGACGCCTATGCCCGCATCGCCGTGGAGACGGAGACATTCATCATCGCCGAGGTTGCGGAAACGGCGATCGGCTTCACAAGCTTCCGCTTGCACGATGACGGAACCGGGGAGATCTGCGGTCTTTATGTCGACCCCGCCGCCCAAGGCACGGGCCACGGCCGAACGCTCCTTCTCGAGGCAGAAGCGGCCCTCTTCGCTGAGCGCGCCAGGGGTCTTGTCGTTTCCAGCAGCCTTTCCGGCCGGCCCTTTTACACCCATCTCGGCTATGTCGATGATGACGCCGCCGAGTACCGCACCCGCGGCGGTCTTGTGGTTGAGGTCCGGCGTATGCGGAAGTCGAGGCTCGCGGCCGCCCTGCGTCTCGAGCCTGGAGAGCCTTTCGCGCATGGGCATGACGGTCTGATCGGCACAGTCGTCGTCAATCTAGAAAGCGGCCGCGCCGCTCCCGGCTGGGGTAGCGAAGGCTGGGGTGACGGCGGTCTGATGGTTGAGACTGGAGAGGCGGGCACGGTTCACTATCCGCTTGCAACCCTGCAGCCGCTCGAGGACGAAGCCGGTGCCGAAGGGGCCCTGCGAGGATGAACGACCGTCGCGGACCAGAACGGGAGGACGGTGCGCCGTGGCGCAACTTCTATGGGCGGAGGCATGGCAAGAAGTTGCGGGACGGGCAAAAGCGGCTGCTAGACACCCGCCTCGCCGCACTCGCGCCGCCTGGCGTCGGTTGGGAGGAGAACCCTGACCGGGCGCCCCTCGATCCCGCAGCGCTGTTCCCCGGGGCCCGTGCACTCTGGCTCGAAATCGGTTTCGGTGGCGGGGAGCACATGATCGCTCAGGCCGCCGCGAACCCCGATATCGGCATCATCGGTTGCGAACCCTTCGTGAACGGCGTCGCGATGCTGCTTTCGGCCATCGAGCGGGCGGGCGTAGGCAATCTGCGGGTCCATGCGGGCGATGCGCGCGACTTGATGGATGTGCTGCCTGAGGCCTCGGTGGACCGGGCGTTTCTCCTTTAACCCGACCCCTGGCCGAAGAAGCGACATTTGAAACGCCGCTTCATCAACCCCGATCAGCTCGACCACCTCGCCCGCGTTCTCCGCCCAGGCGCTCATTTCCGCGTCGCGACGGATATCGAGGACTATGTGCGCCACACGCTCGAGCAGATGCAGCGCGATCCGCACTTCACTTGGTGCGCTGAAGGCCCCACTGACTGGCGCACGCCCTGGCCGGACTGGCCCGGTACCCGCTACGAGGCCAAAGCGCTGCGCGAAGGCCGCCGCCCGCATTACCTGACCTTCCAACGTCTGTAACGCCGCTTTGTGATGTTACGCGCGTTAGGTGTTCAGCCTCATGATTTGGAGGCGAGGTTGCATCACCTATGCAGAGGGGCATGCTATTGGCCAGGTACTGGACCGCAGCGCCACGGTGAGGCGCTGAGGCCTCAGGCGGTTGCCAGCGTGTTTGCACTATCGGTTCGATCAACCGCTGGAGACGGTCCGAGGACAATGCCGCACACACGCTGTCCGAGCAGCGGTAGAGCAATCGCAAGCTTCAGCCGCGGAGTTCGCCGAGCGCTATGGGGTAAGTAAGAAGACGGTTCGCAAGTGGCGGGCGCATGACCGTCGAGGATGCGTGGATGGGGCCGAAGGAAGTGCGTTCATCCGTTCCGAGGCCTGCGGAAAGTGGGGGGCGTGGCGCCACCGGTTCGAACCCGCCCCCGAATAGAGGCGTCGCCTCTCGGCGACCATGCTTCCGCCGCTCGACGACTGCTTCTATGCGTCCTAGGCCACAGCCCCGCTTCATCGAAGCGCCCGATCAGGAACGCGCTGGTGATACCGAGAAACGCGGTTAGTGATCGAAGCTCCATGTCTTCCAGTACGGTTGCCTCGATGTCATTGGCTTGAGCGCGCAACGGGGAGAGAAGCGCGAAGAAAGCGAGCGCTGCGATCGAATTGCGTGCCGTGATGTGCCTGGGATCCTTCGTGGTTCCTCGACTGAGAACTTACAGACTGATCCATTCATCGTTTTGTTCGAGGCCCACGCGCGAAGCCCGACTGGTCTGCTCTTTCCACGGGGGAGTGGGGCCCGGTCACGATCCCGAACCGGCGATGCCAGCCCCCGAAAGTTAAGCGGCAATAGCCGTCGTCATCCGGAGCCGAACTGACCGATCGCTCGATCAACGACGGCGTGGAGTTCATCCTGAGCGGCACCGGTGCGGGACAGGACGACCATGCCGTTCACAACGACCGTAATATACGATGCAAGCCCGGCAGCTTTCGCCTCTGACAGTCGCCCGAGTTCGACGGCCCGGTCGATGATCCGCCCAACATGATCTTTGTATCGATCGTTTGCTTCGCGCAGATGATCGAAGAGTTCCGTATCCGCCAACTCCAAGGTCGCGTTGCACCGCAAACATCCCGGAGGCGTGGCGGGGTCCGCAAGCCGATCAGCCGACGCGATCATCAGCCGTCGCAACCCCAGAACGGGATCGTCGTCTTGAAGCGCTTCGTCGACGCGAGCTTCCAGCTCATCACCATAAAGCCGGAGGCACCGCAAGAAGATCGCCTCCTTGTCACCGAACGCAGCATACAGACCGGCTCGAGAAGCTCCCGTCGCTTCTACGATCTGGTCGAGCGATGTCCTCTGATAGCCGTTCTTCCAAAACGTCATCATCGCGGCGCGTAGGGCCGTGTCGTCGTCGAAGCCCCGAGGCCGTCCCCGAGGACGTGTTTTCGCTTCGCTAGGCAATTCGCCACCGCCTATGTTCACGCTTTTCGTATTCATCAGTCTGTATATTGAGCTGTGACCGAAGAACAAGTTGGCCAATGATGACGCCGGTCACTGTGCGGATGGCTCATCGAGGCTGCCGACGCTCCGCACGAGATGTTTTATGATGCACCCGCGTCGTTTTCCGAATGCTCCGCTTGGAGGCACTATCGACGCCGTCGGACTGCTGAAACGGGATCCGAGAGCGCTGGTCTTGTGCTCGCTGTTATCTCGAAAGCCTTCCATAATCACATCCTGAGGCGGAGGCTTCGACCCCTGGGGCAAGCGCGTACGTTTGGGTTCTCAACTTTGGTCCAGACCGCTGCATCAAGGCAGTGGTTCGCCCACGTAGGACTGCGGGCGGTGCAGCATCTGCTCGTGAGGCACCGCATGTATCGTTGAGGGCCAGGTGGCCTGCGCTGGTCGGCGACCGTTGAGGCGGCACATCCGAAGTTCGAAGGGATTTGATTCGGTGAAGCCAAAGCGTTGGCGACTTTGTTTTCCGCACAACTTGCAGGCAATCGTATTTGATAACGCCTAAACCTACGTCAACCATGCTAAATCTGTCTAAAAATTCCCCTTCATGATGGATCGCCCCGAAAATTGCACCTCTGATAGCCGGGGTGCTCCAGCGATGGAGCTCCTAGCAACAGAGAGGAAGTCGATATGGTTCTGCGCGCCCCCCTGATCGCTGCGACCGCGATCGCCCTGTCGCCGTTTACGGCCCTAGCCAACCCGGTCGTCATGCAGGTGAACAGCTCTCTTCCCGAGGGATCCTTCGCTCATGTCTTCCTGCAGGAGTTCGAAACCCGCCTTGAGGCCGCGGCCCCCGGTGAGATCGATGTGCAGGTCTTCATGGGCAATACGCTCGGCTCCGAAGAGGACGTACTGCAAGGTCTCAGCCTCGGCACACATCAGGCCTCGCTCTCGGCTTCGGCGATAGCGCAGATCAACAGCCGTGCCGCGATTTTCGATCTGCCCTACCTCTTTGAGAACCGCGCCGATGTGGAGAAGTTCGCGGCAAGCCCGGCTGGCGAGATGCTAACTGCGGGCTTCGAGGGCACGGGCATGACCCTCATGGCCATGTGGGACAACGGGTTTCGCGTGATCACCAACAATGTCCGCCCGATCACGACGCCCGCCGATCTGGACGGCCTGAAGATCCGCACGCCGACCAATCGCCAGCGCGTCGAGATGTTCAACACGCTAGGTGCCAACGCGACGCCGCTCTCGTTCAAGGAAGTCTACTCGGCCCTAGACCAAGGCGTCGTCGACGGGCAGGAGAATCCAGCCCACGTCGCCGACAGCGCCAAGCTGTTCGAAGTCCAGGAGTACATGTCCATCTCGAACCACGTCTATCTGCCGACCTTCCTGGTCGTGGGCGATCCGTTCCTGGCATCGCTCAGCGACACGCAGAGGCAGGCGCTGCAGACGGTGGCAACCGAGATGGCGGGCTGGACGTTTGAATGGGGCGACGAAACCGACGCGGCGGTACTCGGCAAGCTAGAGGGCAAGATCGAAATCAATGAAATTGATTTCGCTGCGTTCCAGGAGGCGGCAGCACCGCTCTACGAGAACCCACTCTTCGTCGACGTGATCGGTGCCGACATGATCGAGGCGACGCTAACGGCGATGAAGGAGTGAGATCTTTCGCCATCCCACGGTGCGGCCTTGGGGTGGCACACGGCCCGAAAGCAGCGTTTTCGGACGCGGAATGGCACGAGAGCGATGCTTGAGCGTATCCTGAGTTCCGGTGATCGCGCGCTTCAGGCTTTGCTGGACGCAATGATGATCGCGTTGGCAGGGCTCTTGCTGGTGCTGCTGAACTACGCGGTCTTCACGCGCTTTGTGTTGAATGACAGCGTGTCCTGGAGCGAAGAACTGCCCTCCCATCTGCTGGCGGTGTTGGCCTTTTTGGGGGCGGCGCTGTTGACGCGGACCAATGAGCATATCGGGTTCGACGGGCTCGTGCGGTTGCTGCCGTCGGGGGTGCAACGCGGCGTGTTTGTCCTGAACCTCGCGCTGATGACGGCCTTCGGCGTGGCGCTGGCTTGGTATGGCGGGATCGCCACGGAGAGCTTCGGATCGCGGGCCTTGATTTCCGTCGATCTGCCGATGGCACTCTTTCGCGGCGCGATGCCTGTGGGCGGCGCACTCATTGCGCTGATCTGCGCTTTGCGGCTTTTGGGCCTCGTTACCGGACGGCTTGGCCCGGAAGACTTGCTCTCGGAAACCGACGACTGATGCCGCTCGAGCCTGGATGGATGGTTCTAGTCCTGCTCGTCGTGCTGGTCGCGACCGGTATGCCCATCGCGTTTGTCCTTGGTGTCACCGCGATGCTGATGATCCTACTCGATCCGGGTGTCGTGCCGCAGATCATGGGGCTGATCCCGTTTGGCGGGGCCAACAACTACCTTCTGGTCGCCGCGCTCCTGTTCATGATCGCTGGCGAGACCATGAACCAAGGGCGGATCGCGGAGAAGTTGATCGCCTTCGCCTCCTCGCTGGTCGGTCATATCCGGGGCGGGCTCGCGCATGTGAACATCCTGACTTCCCTGTTCTTTTCAGAGATCTCGGGCACGGCGACGTCGGATGCGGCGGCCATCGGATCGGTCATGATCCCGCAGATGAAAGCGCGGGGGTACCCGGTGGCCTTCGCAGCGGCGGTGACCTCAACCTCGGCGACGATGGCGATCATCGTGCCGCCGTCGCTGAACCTGATCCTGTATGCCTATGTGGCTGATACCTCGATCGCGCAGCTCTTCGCGGCCGGGATCCTGCCGGGCTTTCTCGTCTGCTTCCTGCTGATGTTCACCGCCTGGATTATCTCGGTCAGGCGTGGCTACCCGATAGAAGGAGAGTTTGCGTTTAGCCGGGTGTTGGAGACTGGGCGGTCGGCCATGGTGCCGATCACGTTGCCCATCCTGATCCTGGTGGGCATCCTCGGCGGGATATTCACCGCAACCGAAGCGGGTGCGGTCGCAGCGCTCTGGTCCATCATACTGGCGATCTTTCTCTACCGGACCCTGAGTCTCACAGCATTTGTCGACACGCTGCGCGTAGCAGGGCGGCGGAGTGCCATGCTGCTCTTCATCGTGGCCACGTCGACATTGCTGGGCTGGTACCTGACCAACCAGCGGATCCCTCAGGAGATTGCCGAGGCGATCCTCGGGATCTCAGATGAGTACTGGGTGGTGCTGCTGGCCATAAACGTCTTCTTCCTACTCGCCGGGACCATCGTGCATGGGACGCCCGCGATCCTGATGCTCGTGCCGATCTTCCTGCCGCTAGCCGACGAATTGGGGATCGACCGGGTGCATTTTGGGTTGATCGTGACGATCAACCTCGGCATCGGGCAACAGACGCCGCCGGTGGCCTCGGTCGTGCTGATCACCTGTGCTATCGCCAAGATCTCGCTAGCGGCGATCATTCCATCGATGCTTTGGTTTATAGCGGCGATGCTGGTCGCGCTCCTGCTGGTAAACGCGTTCCCGTTCCTGTCGCTCTGGCTGCCGGCGCTGATTGTCTGATGGCCCTATGCGCGTTCTGATCATCAATCCCAACAGCTCCGAGGACGTGACTGCCCGCATCGCCGCTGCGGCTGCCCGCGTGGCAGGGCCCGCTGAGGTCTTCGATGCCGTGTCCGCCCCCTCCGACACGCCACTCATCGTCACGCAAGCCGACGCAGAGCACGCTGCTAGCGCCGTGGCCGAGATCGTCGGCGAGCGCGCGGCAGACTATGATGGGGTGATCATCGCCTCCTTCGGTGACACAGGCATCGACCGCGCCCGGCAGATAACCTCCCGACCCGTCATCGGTATCGCGCGAAGCGCCTTTGTCGCGGCGCTGGCGTGTGCCGACAGCTTCAGCATCGTCTCGTTCAGCGCCGCCATGGCACCCGGCTTCGAAACAACGCTAAAGCGCTATGGGCTGATGAACCAAATGCGCGACATCGTGAGTGCGGATATTGCCGACATCGAAGTGCCTGGCGCGATGCGGGAGGAGACGGAGGCCCGCATCCTCGCTGCATGCCAACGCGTTGCTGCTGAGGGCTCTCCCGCGATCGTTCTGGGCGGCGGGCCGCTTGCAGGGCTAGCTCACAGGCTGCGCGGCCATCTGTCGGTTCCGGTCTTCGACGGGGTCGAGGCATCGATCGCGATGCTCCGCCTGCGCCTCGCATCGGGGAGTGAGCATGGTGGTTCCAGTCGAAGCTGATCGACGGATCTTGATACTGGCGCACACTTTGCGTGGATTGAGCTGCAAGTGGTGCACTAGATCACTCGTGGGCCAGTGACCGAAAACGTCCACACTCAGGTATCGAAGATGTCCCCGGCGTTGGCATTGTAGCCTAGAGCAGCGAGGCGCGCAGCCTCTACAGCGCCAGGCTGTGGCGGTGGCCTTCGGATAGGTAGGCGTCGAAATGGGCGGCGATGAGCCTTGTATGCTCGGTCCATTCCGGTGCGATGGCAAAGCCGAGGCGGTCTCTGAGCGGCAGGAGGCTCTCGGGCGGGGCCATGGCAAGGAGGTTCTTCACATCTCGTTCGACGGGGCGTGCGAGATCGCCGTAGCGCGCCTGGAGCTTGCCGATATCGAGCTCAAAATAGCAGAGCAGCTGCTCGATGGCGTCGGCGCGCAACCGATCCTCAAGCCCGAGGGCGACGCCGCGGGCGGTCGCGACCCCGCGATCCCGGATGAGGCCTTGATACTGCGCCGTGATCTCCTGGTTCTGAACATAGCCTTGCGGCATCCGCCCGATGGCGGAGGCGCCGAAGGCGAGGAGCGCGGCGGCATCGTCGGTGGTGTATCCTTGGAAGTTGCGGCGTAGGTGTCGGTTGCGCGCGGCCTTTGCCAGCGCATCGCCGGGTTTCGCGAAATGGTCGATCCCGACGGGTTGATAGCCTGCCTCGAGCAGCATCCGGCGCGCTCGAGCCGCCTGAACCCGACGCTCCTCGGCGCGGGGTAGCGTTGCGGCATCGATCAGCTTCTGCCGCTTCGAGAGCCAGGGGACATGCGCGTAGCCGAAGAGCGCGAGGCGATCCGGATCGAGCGCGACCACCGCCTCGATGGTGCTGGCCAGCGATTGCTCGGTCTGCAACGGCAGGCCGTAGACGAGATCGACCCCAACGCTGCCGATGCCGCGCGCCCGCATCTCGCCGATCACCTCGGCGGTGAGTGTCGCCCCCTGCATCCGCCCGATGGCGCGCTGCACCGGCTCGGCGAAGTCCTGCACGCCGACGGAAATGCGGGTCACGCCCGCATCGGCGAGGGCGTCCATCTTTTCTGCGTCCAAATCACGCGGGTCGAGTTCGATGTCGAAAGCAGCGTCTGCGAGGCCTGGAAAAGCCGCGCTCACGGCTTCTGCCAGGAGCGCGATATCCTCGGGCATCAGCATGCTGGGCGAGCCGCCACCCCAGTGCATCTGCGTGACGGGCGAAGCCCCTGGCAACGCCTCCGCCACATGAGCGATTTCCGCTATCAGATCGTCCAGATAGCGGGTTACGGGCGCGTACTTCTTAGTGCCTTGGGTACGGCAGGCGCAGAACCAGCATAGGGTCTGACAGAAGGGTAGATGCAGGTAGAGAGAGACCGGTGCGCCAGGCTGAAGATCCCCGAGCCAGCGGCGATATGCTTCGGCGCCGACCTGTGGGCCGAAATGCGGCGCGGTCGGATAGCTCGTATAACGCGGCACTGGGCGCTTCAAAGCGTCGGTTGAGAAGGCGTTTAGGCTGTCCATACCGCTTCTCTGACACTTGATAGCGTCTTCCCTCATTGACCATGATCAATCGCTTCTGCATGGTGAAAACTCGTTCTGAATAGAAACTGACCGAGTCGATGTCGAAACCTCTGCTTGACCATCAGATCAAGGAACGATGCGCGACCTGTCCGATCAGGGATCGCGCCGTTTGCACCTACTCGTCCGAAGACGAGATCGCGCGCCTTGAGAGCATCAAGTTCTATCGGAACTACGAGCCGGGCCAGGAGATTGTCGCCGCCGGCGAGAATGTGGAGTTCCTCGGTTCGCTGGTTGAAGGCGTCGTATCGCTGTCGAAGACGATGTCCGATGGACGGCGGCAGATGGTCGGACTGATGTTCGCGTCGGATTTTCTGGGACGGCCCATGCGCAACAGCGTACCCTATGATGCCGTTGCCATTACGCCCGTTCGTCTCTGCCTTTTCCGCCGCCGGCAGTTCGAGAAAGTCATGATGGAGACGCCGTCGATCGAGCGCCGACTCTTGGAGATGATGCTCGACGAACTGGATGCGGCAAGGGACTGGATGCTGCTTCTGGGCCGCAAGACGGCGCGGGAGAAGATCGCAAGCTTCCTTGTCATCATCGCCCGGCGTACGGCGCTTAAGGCCAGCGGCAACGGTGCGGAGGGCAAGGAGCTTGAGCTTGAGCTCCCGATCACGCGCGAGGCGATGGCCGACTATCTAGGCCTGACCATCGAGACCGTCAGCCGGCAATTCACAGCCCTGCGTAAGGCCGGCATCATCGTGCTCTCGGATGCGCGGCGCGTGCGGGTGCCGGACCTCATGGCGCTGATGGATGCTGCCGGAGAGGACGGGGACGGCGGCTTGGTCGCCTGAAGACCGTCGCATCGCCTGTCCATTTTCTGGCTGTCACACCCGTCACAGTTGCGCGCGCATGCGTGATTGGCCTTCGGGCCATGGTGGCTGCATCTCCGGTCGAGTAATCACGGAGGCCGGCCATGAGCGTCAACGGATCAGGTAAAGTCGATCATTCGCGCCGCAGGCTTCTCGCCGGCATGGCGATGGGGGCGACCCTTGGCGCGAGCTCGAGGATGGCGTTCGCAGCGAGCGAGGACCAGATTGACCGCGCGATCGCCACACTCATCACGCCGGAGAACGGGCCTCTCGCCTTAGGCGACGCGATCAAGGTCCTCGAGGAGGATGCCGGGCTCTCCGCCATGCCGGGTCTGATCTTAGCGCAGCGCTTTAGTCCGCTCCCTCGGACCGAGACGGCGCGGATCATGGCACGCATCTCGGGCGAGCCGGCCTCGCTCGACTGGTTCGAATGGATGCTGTGGCAGGAGGCGCATCCCGAGATCCGCCCGACGGCAGGCTATGTCGCGCTGAAGCGGTCGCTCTTTCTCTCCATCGATCCGAATTTCGAGGTTTTCCTGCGGGAGCCATTTCTGGAACCCGAGGCGATGCGCATCCGGTTTGAGGAGGTCGCCTGGGGCGGCGTGCGCAAGGACGGGATCCCGTCGCTCGACAACCCGGATTTGATGCCGGCAGGCGAGGCGGACTATCTCCGCGACAGCGACCTCGTCTTCGGCGTTTCGATCAATGGGGATGTGCGGGCCTATCCGCTGCGGATCATGGGCTGGCACGAGATGTTCAACGAGGTGATCGGCGGCGTGCCGGTGGCGCTCGCCTATTGCACGCTCTGCGGGGCTGGAATTCTCTTCGAGACGGCAGTGGCGGCGCGGCCGGCGCCCTTCGTCTTCGGCTCCTCCGGCTTTCTCTATCGCTCAAACAAGCTGATGTTCGATCGGGAGACGCATTCGCTCTGGAATCAGTTCACCGGGGAGCCGGTGGTGGGGCCGCTGGTCGGCTCCGGCATCAAGCTTCGACAGCGACCGGTGACGATCGAGCCCTGGGGAGCGTGGCGGGAGGCGAACCCCGAGACGAAGGTCCTGAGCCTCGATACAGGCCACCGACGCGACTATGGTTCCGGCGTCGTCTATCGGGAGTATTTCGCGAGCCAGGAACTTATGTTTCCGGCGCTGGTGACGGGGACCGCGCTCAAGCAAAAGGACTACATTTTTGGGATCCGCCGCCAGGGCGTGGCGCGCGCCTGGCCGCTGGAAGCCTTCCGGGGCGGGCGCGTGATCAACGATGCGGTGGGGGATCTCTCGGTTGTTCTGGTCGGCGAGGCGGACGGTCAGACAGTACGAGCCTATGAGCGTGGCGCGCGCCAGTTCGAAAGCAGTATCCGAGGCCTTAGTGCGCGCGATGGCAGCGCTTGGGAGATCAGCGAAGAGGCGCTGATCGGTCCGGGCGGCACTCGTCTCCCCC
This sequence comes from Pseudomonadota bacterium, assembly GCA_039178805.1. Classification (GTDB taxonomy): domain Bacteria; phylum Pseudomonadota; class Alphaproteobacteria; order Rhodobacterales; family Rhodobacteraceae; genus Thermohalobaculum. The sequence goes on from JBCDFC010000093.1 coordinate 14,100, forward strand.
GGGTCGCAGGCCACATCGCCTACTGGTTCGCTTGGGACAACTACCTCGGTCTAAGGGCAGAACTCTACCAGGGATGAGAGGAGGCGACGGCTGCGAGCACAGTATCGCTGCGCAGAGCAAGTGGTAGCGGCCGGGGCCAGTTTGACATCTAGGCGGTGGGTCAGCGAGCTGCTGGGCGAGCCCCTCGTCTGCAAGCGCTCAGCGCTGCGAACGAAGCCGACCAGTGTCAGGCAACGAGTGTGACCGTTCTGGGCGGGACCTTAATCGTCTGCATCCGTGGCCGTTTAAATTTGATTGTCTCTCGTTCAATCCTGTGGGCGAGCCGCGTCGAGGCGGCAAGCCATGGTAAAGGCTGGATCTCCTGCCGCTGGGCAGAAAGAGCGCTGGCTCCGAGCCCACCCACGATAGAATTGCGCGCAAGCAGTTAAAATCGTGCGAACGCTCCAAGACCGCGATCCGCAACGCCGCCATGCTCTTTAGTAGCGTCGTTAGCGCTTCATTCGTCCGACTCAGGCAATCCTGACGTGGGTCGGGGCGCTTGGGAGTGGGTAAGCGTCCGAGACTGCAGTAGAGCTAGAGCGGCAGGTCGTGGTGTTGCCTGCTCGATGATGCTCTGCCGTGAGCCCCTGGCCAAGCCGCGCATAGGCCAAGGGCCCAAGGTCCGGTCGGCAGGGTCATGCCCCCCAAGCCCCGCCTATACCCACCGGGTGGCAGCCATCGGCTTCGCGTCAGAACGCGAAGGTGACCTGCGTAGCCCGGGACGAGCCGACTTGGACCGTGCTCGTTTTGGTCTTGCCGTCAAAGCTCGCCGTGACCTGGTAGCTGCCAGCCGGCAGGTTCACCAAAAGCCAGGGGCTTGGACAGGTCTCCGCGAGAACGGTCCCATCGCCCGAGGTAATGGTCGTGGCCACATCGGCAAGATAGTGCCCGTCGGTCTGGGCGAAGACGAGCTTCAGCGTGTGCTGAAAGTTTGCCTCCTCCTCCGCGCTCTCGAGACCGATGCCTGAACAGAGATAGTCGGGCGTTGCGGCGCGGGCTGTCTCGAAGGGCATCGCGAGCGCAAGCGCCGCGAGCGTGGCGGTCAGGGTTTTCTGGGTCATCGGGTTATCCCTTGTTTCTCCTGCCGCCAGCATGTGGGGGTCCCTATCGCGCCATGGAAGGGTCTGCACGATTTCTCCTCTCGACGAGGCTGATCACCCCGATCTCGCGCAGGAGCTTGCGTTTCATCGCTTCCTGGAAGTCATCATAGCTTGCGGCGATCTCGAGAAATGCGTCGGGGCCTTTCAGGACTTCTTCGCGGTAATAGCCGATCGCGGCCTGTCCTTTGCCGGCCTCATCGCTCGCCACAACGAGGCCGTTGACCGTCACACCGTTGAAATTGAAAGCGGAATAGGCGTGGCGTGGGGCGAAGCCGTGATTGTTCTCGCCATCGCCCGCAACATCGACCACACGGCGCTGGCAGTCGGCGGGCGCGTCGCGGAGGAGCGTGGCCGCATAGCCGAGTGCAGCGCCGAGCGCCGTCGGATATTCAGAAGTCGTCCGCGGGTGCGTCGCGATATGGCCGGCGAGTGTGTCGATCGCGATATCCTCTTCGACCATGATCCAAGGCGCGATGCGGTGCTGCTGAAACCGGCCCGACCATTCGAAGGCGGTCATATGGACGCCGCCGAGCGCTTTCAGGGCTGCGCGCACTTCGGGGCTGCGGATGGCGCCGGCAGTGCCGCGGGCAAGGAGCCCGTATTCGCGCGCATCGACCGAGGCCGAGACGTCGAGTGCAAGCACGAGGGCGAGCCTGCAGCGCGCCTCCGCGGTCTGAGGTGCGCCGACTGAAAGCAGCGCGACGAGCACGGCAATGGCCGCGCCGGGGGTGAATCGCTTTGCTCGAGACATCATGCCGCGATGCTCGCATGAGAGACGGCCCTGCGCGAGCCGGAAGCGCTCACACCCCTGCGACATCCACGCCCTCACCGGGATGCGTTGATGCAGGTCAAAGCCCGTTTCCAAGTCGCTCGCCACAACGAAAAGCTGAGGCGTCTCTCAGCAAATCTGGCGCCTCCCAGGATGTGTGGAGGACTTAATGGCCCTTTCAGCCAGCCAAAACGGCAGCGGGTCGGCGACAGTGAAAGTGACGGGTCTCGTCGTGCTCGCCGTGATCACCGTTTTTGCCGCGCTCGCAGCGAACATGGCACATGACACCGCTTACCTTGTGAACGCGCTTGTCGTCATGCTCACCAGCGGGGGGCTTTTCCTTTGGAAGATTAAGACTTTCGACAAGGAGGTGGTGGTCGACACCACGGGCTATGTCGACGGGCCGATCCGCGTGGCTGTGGTCGCGACCATCCTTTGGGGCGTCGTGGGGTTCTTGGCAGGCACCTATATCGCCTTCCAGCTTGCCTTCCCCGAGCTCAACTGGTCGCTGAGCTATACGAGCTTTGGCAGGCTCCGGCCTCTCCACACCTCGGCGGTGATCTTCGCTTTCGGCGGCTCGGCGCTCCTCGCCTCCTCCCTCTACATCGTGCAGCGCACCTGCGGGGCGCGGTCCTTCGGGGGGGAGTGGCTGAGCAATTTCGTCGTTTGGGGCTACCAGCTCTTCATCGTGCTGGCCGCGACATCCTATGTCTTCGGCGGCTCCACGGGGCGCGAATATGCCGAGCCCACTTGGTACATCGACCTATGGCTTACCGTCGTTTGGGTTGCGTTCCTGATCATCTTCCTCGGCACGCTCATCAAACGGAAAGAGCCGCATATCTACGTGGCGAACTGGTTCCTGCTCGCCTTCATCATCACCGTTGCGATGCTGCATCTGGTGAACAACCTGCAGGTGCCGGTGTCGATTTGGGGCTCGGCCTCCTACTCGCTCTTCGCCGGCGTGCAGGACGCGATGACCCAATGGTGGTACGGGCACAACGCGGTCGGCTTTTTCCTGACGGCCGGCTTCCTCGGCATGATGTACTACTTCGTCCCGAAGCAGGCGGAGCGGCCGGTTTATAGCTACAAGCTTTCGATCATCCACTTCTGGGCGCTGATCTTCCTCTACATCTGGGCGGGCCCGCACCACCTTCACTACACGGCTCTGCCCGACTGGGCTCAGACGCTCGGCATGGTGTTCTCCATCATGCTGTGGATGCCGTCCTGGGGTGGCATGATCAACGGCCTGATGACGCTGTCGGGTGCCTGGGACAAGCTGCGCACGGACCCCGTGTTGCGGATGATGGTGATGTCCATCGGGTTCTACGGCATGTCCACCTTTGAGGGACCGATGATGTCCATCAAAACGGTGAACTCCCTGTCCCACTACACCGACTGGACGATCGGACACGTCCA
>JBCDFC010000094.1:0-17343 GCA_039178805.1 Pseudomonadota bacterium
CTCGTTGAACCAGAAGATCTTCCGGTCGATCTCGGCGAAGCGAAGTACGATGCCGATCCCAATCGCGAGCAGTGCGAGCAGGACGAGACTTCGCGTCGACATGCGTGATCCTTAGCCCCTCAGCCCTGTGCTGGCCCCGTCCTGGCCCCGTCCTGGCCCGCCCGGCAGCAGTGATTGCTGCGCGTGCGTAAAGCTTGCATCATTTACCCAAGGGCGGACAGTGGGTGCGGGGAGCACCGCATGGATGGGGGCCGGATGGCAACGGAACGCGATGCGATTGTCGGGTCGTTGCGTGCGTCGATGGCGGCGAGCCTTGTGCCCGCAGCGCTGGCCGAGACCCCAGAAGCGCTCTGCGAGGCGTGGTCGCGTTGGCGGTCGGGCAAGGACCGGATCGAGCGGCTGGCGGGTGTCGACTACAAGCTGCTGCCTCAGGTCTGGCCGCGGATCGATGCGTTGGGCATCGAAGACCCGCTGACCCGTGTCTTCCGAGGGGTGCGCAAGCGTATCTGGACGCGGAACTGGTTGCTGATCGCCGAAGCCGCGACGTTGCAGCAGAAGCTGGAAGCGGAAGGGATTGCGAGTGTCCTGATGAAGGGCCCATCGCTGCTGGCGGGGGCCTATGGCTATGTCGGCGACCGGCCGACTGCGGATATCGATCTTCTGGTCGCGCCCACGGATTTCGAGCGGGCCACCCGGGTGCTGCGCCCGGGCCGCGATACTGTCGCCTGCGACGCGCATGCGACGACGCTGTCCGGCACCGGGTTGTTCGCGCTCGACCTACACCGTTGCGCGTCGCAGCTCAGCATAATGAACGGCGTGCGGCGGATCGACGACGCTGTCGAGCGGGGCGCCATTGCGCGGCGCTGCGAGGTCGCGGTCGGGCGCCACAAGGTCTGGGTCCCGGAGCCTACGGATCGGCTCTATCTGCATCTCGCCAATGTCTTTGCCCATGGGGCGCGCCTTGATGCTCAAAGCGCGCTGTGGATGGCGGACGCGCGCGCCTGCGTGGAGGTTGGCGGGATCGACTATGCCCGCCTGGCAGGGTTGGTTGAGGCGCAGGGTGCGGTGGCGCTCTTCCAGCATCATCTTGGCGCGTTCCGGGAATTCGCGCCCCAGGCGTTGAATGCGCTTTTCGATACTGTTCTCGCCCTCCCGCAATCCGCCCGCGACCGGCCCGTTGCCGAAGCGATGATGCGGCTCGAGACGCGGCATCGCGAGGACGCGCCGGCCGATCCTTTCCGCGCTCAGTGGTTCGCCCTCCGCGGAGAGGATGAGGCGACCGCGCCGACGATGATGCGGCTGCGCTACGTTCTCGATTGCGCTGCGAATGTCAGGCGGACCGTCGCGCTATCGCCGCGCAGTCTGACATCCGTGTTCAAGGCACCGGGCTATTATTGGAGACGAACGATCGGCGCTTTGAGCGGTTGATCGGCGATTCCAGCGTGCCTTCTGGCCAGGCGTACCCGCGGGAACGGTGTCATTATCGGGCTTGACCTGGCAATCCAGCGCCATTGGCAATGGATGCCCGGGTCAAGCCCGAGCATGACGTTTGGGCAGGTGAGGTTGAAAGGTGCTGTAGCGCTGATTTCCCGGGGGCGAAGGTCACACCAACTGTGCCGCAGCGCAACATGACCCTGAAAAATCGTTGTTGCTCACCTTTTGATGATGCATAGCCATGTGACAGGGTTGCGACAGCGGCGTCTCAACGGACGCCATCTTGGATGTACCCAGAAGCGACGTCTACTCCTGCGGAACAATGGTGGTGTGGAGCGCCCATGCGAGACACGACATACTCATTCAACAGCGAGAACTTCGCTTATGAAGTGTTCCCGGATGAGGTCGTCGTGCTCGATGTCATCGATGGCGCATACTATTCGCTCGGCGGATCTACCCCTGTAATCTGGTCGTCGCTGATCTCGGGCCATGCACTGGGCGCGATTTCGAAGGCTTTGGCCGGCAGCCTCGACGTCACCGAAGAGGTTGCGGCGCAGCAACTCGACGAACTTGCGGGGCGGCTGCGCGCGGAGAACATATTGGCGGAGGGGGAGCCGGCGGCGACGGCGCCGATGCTCGAAGCCACGGTCGGTGGCTTTGTTCCGTTCTCGTTCGAGAAGCATGTCGATATGCAGGACCTGTTGACCCTCGACCCCATTCACGATGTCGACCGCGAGAGCGGCTGGCCCAATCGCTGATCGGAACGCTGGGGTGAGGGCGCCCGCCGGGTTGATCGAGACGCCCGCGGAACTGTGCGATCATCTCTCTCAAGCGTTGGGCGGTGGACATCCCGAAAGGGTGTATCCGGTGCGTTTAGGGCCACATGCGCTTTCGCTCCACTTTCATGGCGCGGACATGGGGCATCCGTTCTTGGAGGCGCTGCGTCCTGCGCGGGGTCCCGATCAGCCGTGCTTCGACATCCATCTCGTGGACGCCACCGCCTGCGGGCTGGACCGTCCGCGCCTTGCCTGGACCAAGGGCGATTTCGGCGCGAAGCGGGTTGTGCATGGTTGGTCTTCGGGGACGCTCACGACCCTTTATCTGCGGTCTCATGACGGCCTTGCGGTCATCGACTGGGGGCGGTCGCGGGCGATCATCTGGCTGCCTTCGATGGACGCGATCCCGGCCTATGAGCATGCGGCGCCGCTCCGCTGGCTCTTTGATCTGATTGCGGGAAGGCGTGGCCTTACCACCCTCCATGCGGCCTGTGTTGGCACGCCCGCTTGCGGCTTTCTGATCGCTGGGGTTAGCGGATCCGGCAAGTCGACCCTTGCATTGAGCGCTGCGGGAGCGGGGCTGCGCTATGTGGGCGACGACTATTGCCTGTTGGATTTGTCGGATCCGATCAGGGCCCACAGCCTCTACACGACGGGCAAGTGGTTGCCGGATGGCCGGATCAAGCCGAGCCTCACTGCCGGAGACGCACCCGTTGAGAGCGCCCTTATCGATGACAAAGCGGTCGTCTTCCTCGATCGCCACATGCCTGACCGGATGGTGAGCAACCTGCCGCTGAAGGCGGTCGTAATCCCCGAGCTTGCGCAGATCCCGCGCCCGGAGCTCACGCCGGCTGCATCGCATCTCGCGTTTCGTGCGCTGGCGCCGAGCACGATCGCGCAGTCCGAGGCCGAGATGGCGCCGATCGCCGCGGCGGTTGCGGCGCTCTCACGCGCGCTGCCGGCCTATCGGTTGCGCATGCCGCCGGATCCGGATGCTTGCGCGGAGGCCCTGGCAGACCTGGCCGCGCGCCTGGAAGACCCGGCCGAGACGATGGCATGACCGCGGAGACGGCAGGGCAGCCGCCGCTGATCAGCGTGATCGTGCCGACCTTCAACGACGGCCCGCATCTGGCCGAGGCGCTGGCCAGCATCGCGAGGCAGGGGCGCGGGGACATCGAGGTCATCGTCGTCGACGATGGCTCCGATCCACCGGTCGAAGCGGAAGTGGCCAGGCTTCTGCCGAGCGCCAAGCTGATCAGGCAGGCGAACGCTGGCCCATCGGCCGCCCGCAATCGCGGGATCGAAGCGGCGCGAGGCCAGTTCGTCACCTTTCTCGATGCCGACGACATTTGGGCGGAAGACGCGATTGCGCGGTTCGTGGCGACCTTTGCCGATGCCCCTGGCGCCGATGCGGTGCATGGGTATCTCCGTCGGTTTCGGACCGATGCTGAGGGTCGCGAGGAGCGCTCGCCCATCTATTGCAGCTTTCACGTCGGCACCTTGATGGTTCGGCGGGACGTGCTGCTTGCGACCGGTCTTTTCGACGAGGCGCTGCGGCGGAGCGAGGATGTCGATCTGTTCCTGAAGCTCCGCGATGCGGGTGCACGGCGCGTGGTGATCCCCGATCTCTTGCTCCACTACCGATGTCGAGAGCGGGAAGAAGCGCCGGTCGGGCATGCGCTGAAACCTGGTGAGAATGGAAACTGGCTGCCTCTGCTGCAGCGGAGCCTCCGCAGAAAGCGGAGCGTGCCGGCGACTGCGAAGCCGGTTGCTTCGTCCGAGCCGGTGACCGTTATCCTGACCGTGCGCGACGGCATGACCTATCTGCCAGCCGGGCTCGCCTCTCTGCGCCGTCAGACAGTTGCGCCGGCCGAGATCGTCGCCTGTGTCGGGCCGTCGAGCGATGGAACGCTTGAGTATCTGGGCGCTCAGCCGGATGTCCGCGTGCATGAGCAGAGCGGGACCGGCCTCGCCAACGCGCGCAACGAGGCGCTCTCCACGGCCACCCATCCCTGGTTTGCCTTTTTCGATCATGACGACCTTTGGCATCCGGAGAAGCTTGCGAAGCAGATCGAGGCGGTCTCGATGTTCCGTCGGCCCTCAGCCTGTATCGTGAACTTTCTCGACATCGCGGGTGATGCGGTTGCCGATGGTGAGGTCGTCCGCCCGTCGCGGGGGTTGCCGTCGCTTGGCTGGACGCCGAGTGCGTTGCTGGCCCATCGCGATGTTTTCGGGAAAGTCGGGCCGTTCGACCCGACGCTTGGCATGGGTTGCGACACGGATTGGTTCGATCGCCTCCGCCGGTCCGAGACGCCCTGCACGGTCGCGGGGCGGGTGATGCTGTGGAAGCGGCGCCATGAGACCAATCTCAGCAGCGATCCGAGCCGCAATCGGGAGGCGATGTTCAAGGTCATCCGTAAGCGGCGCTTGGCGCAGAAGTCCGGCTCGGTTTGAGCGCTGTGGCGGGGTGCGAAGGAGAAGGGCCGCTGCGGGCGCCTGTCGTGCTGTTCGTCTACCGTCGCACGGCGTTTCTGCCATCGATCCTTGAACGCATCGCGGCCGCCCGTCCGCCGCGGGTTTTCGTCTTCGCCGATGCGCCGCGTGAGGGTGGGGAGGATGCCGAAGGATGCCGGGATGTCCTAGCTCTGATCGAGGAATGGAGGTGTCCCGCGCCACTCGAGTTTTCCGTCGCGCCGCGGAACCTCGGCAATTCGGGGCGGGTTACGAGTGGTGTCGACGCGGTCTTGGCTGAGGTCGACCGGGCGATCTTCATCGAGGACGATGTTGCGCTCTCGCCGGGTTTCCTTCCCTTCTGCGATGCGCTTCTCGAGCAGTATGCCGAGACACCGGAAGTGATGATGATCAGCGGGCTCAACCCGTTGGATCGATGGGCTGATGAGGGGGGCCGAGGCCATCACTTCTCGACCCTCGGTCACGCCCAGGCTTGGGCGACGTGGCGCAGGGCGTGGCGGCGACGAGACGGTGCGTTGGGGCGTTGGCAGGAGATGGGCGCTCGGTCAGAGCTTGCGGCCTTCCTGGGCGATGACGAGATCGGGGCTGAGCGTGCCCGGCTTTACGACGCGTTGGCTGAGGGGCGCGTTACCACCTGGGATTATCACTGGGCGCTGGCGCGGCAGCTTGCCGGTGGGCTTTGCGCTGTGCCTTCGCGCAATCTGGCGCTTCATCGCGGGAACGATCCCGGCGCCGCGCATGTGCGCCGGCGCGCGCTTCTCTACGAGCTGGCGCAGCTTCATGACCTGAGCCTCGGGGGGCCGCCGCCACAGCTCAAGCCTGATCGCGCGTTTGACCGGCTGATCTTCGAGCTTGGCCATAACCGGCTGTCATCAGCGTCGGCGCGACGGCTCGCGCGGCCGTTGATCGAGGATGGACGCCGGCTGCTGGCCTTGGCCCTGCTGCGCCACGCCATGCGCGGTGGGGTCCCGGATGCGGAGACAGAGGCCCTGATGAGGCTCGCGTTGAGGGGCGGCGGTGGCGCGACGAAGGCCGCCGAGAACCAGGAGTGAGTCTGATCCGTCGATGCGATCTGCTCGGGCAAAAGACGGTTAAGTGGTTTGGCCGAGACACTCAATACCGTCGTTGCCGGACTTGATCCGGCAATCTATTTTCCCGAAGGCGCCTGAATTCGTTTGGTCTTCTGGATCCCCGGGTCGAGCCCGGGGATGACTTTGAGCCGTGGCTCCCGATTGGTTCAGACCACGACCGGTCAGCCTGGCAGTTCTTGCATGATCAGGGGCGAGGGATGGTAGCGGAAGCCATCACCGACCTTTTCCACATGCCCGATGCCCGGCCAGGGGAAGTGATACGCGATCATCGGCAGGCGCTGCGCTGCGATCATATCGAGCACACGGACCCGGGTCTGCGCGGATTGTGCAGGGTCGGTGTCGAAAGCGAACTCGGTGAGCGGTGTCTCCAGCAGGATCACGTGGTGGTGGGTGAGATCGCCGATTACCGCGAGGCTGTCATTGCCGGATGTGACGATGAACGCCGTATGCCCGACCGTATGGCCCGGCGCGAAGAGGGCCTGCAGGCCGGGCAGGAACTCCTCGCCATCATTGAAGAACTTCATCCGGTCCTGATTGGGCATCAGGTTTCGGCGCGCGCCCTCGATGAAGGATGCCATCCAGGCGGGATCGGTGGCGGAGAGCTTCGCCTCGTCCGTCCAGAAGTCGAAATCCGCCTCGGAGATCCAGATTTGGGCGTTGGGGAAGATCCGCTCTCCCGCATCGGACATGATGCCCCAGACATGGTCGCAATGGCCGTGCGTGCAGACGATCGCGGTGATCGAGCCTGGCTCGATCCCGGCGGCGGCCAAGCTCGACATCAGCTTGCCGGGTGTCGGGCCGAAGATCTGCGACGTGCCCATACCGGTGTCGAAGAGGATGCGCTGGTCGCCCGCATCGACGACGAGGATGTTCTGCTCAAGCACCGCGTTGTCCGTCGGCAAGAAGTTGCGGGTGAGCATCGCGCGCATCTCGTCGGCCGAGGGTCCGATGAAGCTTGCCGTAGGATCGCCCAGCGGCAGGACGCCGTCTGAAACAACCGTGCCGATCAGGTCGCCGATCCGGAAGCGGTAGTAGTAGGGGGCCTGTGCCAGGGCTGATGTTGCAGCCTGTGCGGTTGGGGCGACAAACGCGCTGCCCGAGGCCGCCACAAGGCCAAGGCCCGCGGCGCCGAAAAGCAATCCTCGACGATGCAACTGCAGGTTCTCAGGGACGAGTGATAGGGGTCGGGTCATTGGTGGGCCTCCCTGGCTTCGCCGTTTTCATTGGGCCGGCCGTCGAGGCGATAGAAGTCGCGGCGCGGCCTGAGGTGAGTCTATCGACACACCATATCACCAACAACCGAGGAGAAGCGGCAACCTTAGGGAGAGGCCGTTTCGGAACCGTGAGCGTCTTCCGGATCGCTGACGTGGTAGTGGGTGTCCGACGTGAGTGTCAGATGGGCATGACCCCGTGGCGGTTTCGCTACTCCCAGGACTGCGTCTGGGTGCAAGCACTTCGAGGAAGATGCCAATGAGGGGTTGGTCTTGGGTTAGGCTTCGAAGGCGCGAAGTAGCATGGCAGTCAAAACTCTTGGTTGAGGGCATCTTCTGCGGGGATTTCGCGCTCACGGCGGGCGATGTAGTCGAGGAGGGCTTCGTCGATCGCGGCATCCAGTGCCGGTTCTTCGTATTCGGCGAGGAGCGCTTCGGCCCGCGCGAGGGCTCTGGCCGTGGTGTCGAGGGCGCCCTCGGCCTGCCACTGCTCGATGGCGTTGTTGTCGAGGAGCTTCGGCATGAAGAAGGCTTGCTGGAACTTCTCGAGCGTGTGGGGGTGGCCGAGATAGTGCCCGCCAGGGCCGATATCGCGCACAGCCTCCAGCGCTTCATCGAAGTCTGCCCACTGGATGCCCTGGGCCATTCGGTAGCCCATGGCGCATTGCTCGGCATCGACGATGAATTTGGCGACGGAGCAGTGCATGCCGCCCTCATTCCAACCGGCGGAGTGCCAGATGTAGTTGGCGCCGGCCATGAGCACGGCCATGAGCGTTGTCGCACTTTCGTACCCTGCTTGCGCATCGAGCGTTTTCGCGCCGCCGAGCGTGTTGGAGGTGCGCCAGGGTACGCCGTAGAACCGTGCCATCTGACCGATGGCGAAGTTCATCAGGCTGATCTCGGGCGTGCCCGCCATCGGCGCGCCGGACGCCATCGAGACCGTGGAGAGGTAGTGGCCGTAGATCGCCGGGCAGCCCTGGCGCACGACTTGGGTGTAGGCGAGCGCGGAGAGCGCCTCGGCATTCAACTGAGCGATGGTCGCAGCGGTTGAGGCTGGCGTGTTCGCCCCGCCGAGCACGAAGGGCGAGCACAGCACCGGCTGGTTGCGCCGGTTGAAGGCGCGCATGGCCGAGAGCATCGTCTCGTCCCAGACAAGCGGCGAGTTGCCGTTGCAGTTGCCGACGACGACTGAGCGTTCTTCCATCGCATCGGCGCCGAACAGGATCGCGCACATATCCAACACGTCCTCGGCGTTTTTGCCGGAGGTCGTCATGCCCATGAAGGTTTTGTCGCTGTGCTTCATCGACGAGTGGGTGATGCGCAGATGGCGGTGGCTGACGGGATGGTCCATCGGCTCGACTATGTGATGCGCGCTGGAGTGCAGGGCGGGCGACATATGCGCGAGCTTGTGGAACATCGCGAGGTCGTCGAGCGTCGGCGCGCGCCGGACATCCTCAAGATCGCGCAGATAGGGGGCGCCAGTCATGGGGACGAAGATCGACCGGGGCCCGCCCAAAGGCACCGACTTTGCCGGGTTGCGGGCGGTCAGGGTGATCTCGGCGGGGACCGAGGCGACCAGCGCGCGCACCAGGCCGCGGTCGAGATGCACACGCTCGCCACGGATATCGGCGCCCGCCCGTTGCCAGTCATCGAGCGCTACCGGATCACGGAAGACGACGCCGACATCTTCGAGGATCGCCATGGAGGCCTCGTCGATCCGGATGATCTGCTCGGCGCTAAGCGGTTCGACCAAGGGCAGACCGCGATCCAGCGCCGGGAGCATGCTGTGATCCGGCGCCTGGCGCCGCTCACGCCGCTGATCGCGCCCGCGGCGACGCATTGCGGTCTGAACCTCCATGCCGTTCCCCTCCATGATTGTGCACAAGTCGTATACATCACGCGAGGCTGACGCGCCAAGTCGGATCGTCTCACATCCGGCGCGAAATCGTGACGGTCGCCGCTCGGCGTGGTGCCGCCGTCAATCCTTCGGGTCGAAGACGTAGCCGATACCGCGGACGGTGCGGATCATCGATGGTTTGTCGGGCGTCGTTTCGATCTTTCGCCGGAGGCGTGAGATGCGGATGTCGATGCTGCGGTCGAAGGGATCCCAGCGCCGATCATGGGCAAGTTCCAAGAGCTGATCGCGGCTCAGCACGCGTCCCTTATGCTCCACGAAGACGGTTAGCAGCCGATACTCCATCGCCGTCAGCGTTACCTGTGAACCATCGCTCTGCAGCAGGATCGCCCGGTTCAGATCCAACGTGAAGCCACCGAAACGTCGGGTATCGCTGGTAGGCGCGCCTTTGTCCGGCTGGGCGTTGTGCTGCGAGCCGGCCGAGCCGAAGCGACGCATCACCGACTTGATCCGCGCTTCGAGCTCACGCAGTTCCACGGGCTTGCCCATATAGTCGTCGGCACCGAGCTCGAGCCCGACGATCCGGTCGACGACATGATCCGCGGCCGTCAGCATGATCACCGCGAAGGAGCGATCCGTGCCGATGCGTTTCAGTGCCGAGAGCCCGTCCTCGCCAGGCATCGCGATGTCGAGGAGGACGAGATCGATGTCAGCTTCCGTTTCGATCAGCTCGCTTAGCTGCGCCGTGTCGCGGGCGGGCGTCACGCGGTAGCCGCGTCGTTCGAGATACTCGCAGACCATCTCCCGCAGCTCCGTCTCGTCGTCGCAGACAACGATGTGATGCGGTGGGGCCGTCATCCGCGCACTCAGCGAGAAACGGCGATCGATGCGACGACGGCGCGGAGGTCGCTCGGCGCGATCGGCTTCTCGAGGAGCGGTAGGGTCGCCGCATCGCGGATCTCGGCCGCCTCCGGGCTCATCGCGTCACCGGTGATGAAAACCATGCGGTCGCGAAGGTTGGGCCAGTTCCGCTCGATCTGACCGAGGAGGCCGCGTCCTCCCATCCCGGGCATCTTCAAGTCGCTGAAGATGAGGTCGAAGCTGTCGCCGCCCTCGATCAGGCGGAGCGCATCCTCGGCGCTGACGGCGAGAGCGGTCTCGACGCCGATGCCGCTCAGGATATCGGTGACGACTTCGGCGACATCGCCCTCGTCCTCGACGATCAGCGCCTTGATGCCGCGCGCGCTCTGGCCGCCGTCGTCTGTCACTTCGCTCGACGGGCTCGCCTGCGTCTCGGGGATCAGCACCGAGAAGAGCGCGCCGCCAAGTGGGCTCTCGCTGACCTCGATGCGGGCGCCATGCGCGCTGGCGATGCGATGGCAGAGGGCGAGGCCGACGCCGGTGCCGTCGCCGATCTCTTTGGTGGTGAAGAAGGGCTCAAAGATACGCGCGCGCAGATCGTCCGGCACGCCCGGGCCGTTGTCCGCGATGGTGATTATGACGGCGCGACGGTCGGTGTCATGACGGGCCGCGATCTGGATACGGCCATCACGCCCACGGGCGGCGACCGCTTGGCCTGCATTGACGATCAGGTTGACAAAAAGCTGCGCCATCTGGTCCGCATCGGCCAGCACGGGCGGAAGATCGCGCACCGGATCGACCTCGAGTTCGACCCCCATGGTCTGGATGCTGTGGGCGGTCATCTCCAGCGCGGTGTCCAGGATCGTGCGGACCGTTGCCGGCGCCCGCTCCGTCGGCCGCTCCCGCGCCATGGCGAGGAAGGTCTTCACGATCCGGGCGCAGCGCTCGGCCGCGACGCTGATCTTCTCGATCCGGCGGAGGAGAGTTGGATCGGCCGTCTCCTCACGCAGCATCAGCGAATGCCCCACGACCACCGAGAGCGGATTGTTGAGCTCATGCGCGACACTCGCGAGAAGCTCGCCGAGGGCGGTCAGTTTCTCGTTCTGATGGGTGGCCTCGCGTTGGCGGCGCAACTCCTCCTCGGCCGCACGCCTTTCGGTCACGTCGCGCCAGGCGAGGACGAAGCCGCCATCGCTGGTCGGCCTGCGCGATATGGCGAAGCAGCGACCGTCTCCGAGCGTTACTTCCTCGCGCATGTGAGACCGTGTTGGGGCGTCAGGCAGGCGGCCCGCAAGGGCCGGGGCCGCGCCGCGTGCCTGCGCGGCTTGCACGATCTCCGTATTGCTGGCGCCCGGGAAGGCGATGTCCGAGATCGCGGCGTTCACACCCATCCAGCGGCGATTGGCGAGAACCAGCCGATCGTCCGCGTCGAAGAGCGCGAAGCCTTGGTCCAGCGCCTCGATCGCATCGAAGAGCCGCTGGTTGGTACGGACGATCTCGTCGCGCTGAGCGTGGAGCTGCGTCATGTCCTGAACGAAGGACACGACGACCTTCTCGCCATGGTAGTCCATGATCCGCGACGAGATGCGGACCGGCATGATCACGCCATCGGCCCGCCGAAGATCGGTCTCGAACCCATCGACGACACCTTGAGACATCAGATCGGCGAGGAAGTCGGCGCGCAGTTCCGGTCGCACATAGACCTTCTGCACCGAGTCAATCATGCCGAAATTCGCCGTCCAGGCGGGGGTGCGATAGATGATCTCCCCAGTGCCGATCTGGCACATGACGATCTGGGGTGCGCAGGCGTTCAGAACCTCGTGCAGCGCCTCGTCGGCATCGACCCGCATCTCTTCGGCCGCGCGCATCTCGGTGATATCGCCATGCGTGAGCAGAAAGCCGCCCTCGGCGATCGGGCGGAAGCCAAGGCGGACCCAGCGCTCCCCCGGTCGTTCGGCCTCGATCGCCATGGTTTCGTCGGCGCCGCTGGTCACCTGCATGTCGATCTGCTCTAGCCCCCAGCCGATCCCCCGACGATGCGCCTCGGCGACGAAGATCGGCCAGAGCAGGCCGGGTTGCAGCAGTTCGCCGAGCGGGCTGTGCGCGTCGCGGAAACGACGATTGCAGAAGACAAGACGCTCCTCCGCGTCGAAGTGCGCAAGGCCCTCCGAGAGCGCTTCGATCGCGTTGGCAACGTCGTAGGGCGTCATGCAGCAGACCATCAACGAGTGCGGTCCGCGATGCCGTTGCAGACCCGCTCTCAGTATGGCAGAGCGCCCGGCCTTGCGTTAGTGCTCGTTCCCGCGAAGCCCCGGATCCGGCTTGGAACGACGGCATTGCACTTCTCGGGGTTGCTCTCGCATCCTGCGCAGTGCTTCCGGCAGCGTCAGTACTACAGGTGGGATCATGCAGTCGGGCTCGATCTACGAACGCTATGGCGGTTTCGCCAAGATCAACCGCGTGGTGATGGACTTCTACGATGCGCTGCTCGACTCGGATGAGCTGGGCCCGTACTTCGACAATGTGGATATGGCCAGGCTCATCGATCATCAGACGAAGTTCGTGTCCGGCCTCCTGGGCGGCCCGGTCGATTTCGACGATGAGGTTCTGAGGCGTGCGCATCGCCATTTGAGGGTGACGCAGGAACACTTCGATGAGTTGAAACGAGTGTTGGGCAACATTCTCGAGACGCACGCGTTTCTGCCAGCGGATGTTCAAACGGTCCTGGCCGCGGTCGAGGCGCGCCGACCGCTCGTGGTCGCGTAGTCAGATGTCGTTGTCGGCCATCAACGAGCAGCTCTTGCGCGCTGTTGGCGTCGGTGTCGCGCTGTTCGATGCGGAGACGCTGACCCTGCGCTTCCAGAACGACGTGTTCTCGGCCTGGTTCGAGGATGCGCAGCTTGGCCAAGAGCTGTCGGAGATCTTCCCGCAGCTGTCGCTCGAAGAAGTGCGCCTCGGCCTCGCGGGTGCTGGCCGTTTCGCGACCGAGCTGCGTCTGCGGCGCAAACGCCGAACACTGGTCATCGCGCAGACCATCAAGATCGCGGCCGTGGGCGATGAGCGGGTGATGGTGCTCGAATGCCAGAACATCAGCCGCATTCGCGAGCTGGAGAGCATGATCGACAGCTACTCGGCCATGGTCGAGCGCAACACGCGGGAGATCCAGCGGGAAAAGGATCAGGTGGAGAAGCTTCTCCTCAATATCATGCCGCGATCAGCCTATGAGGAGTACAAGCATTTCGGCATCGTTGCGCCGCAGCACTACGGCTCCGTCTCTGTCCTGGTGCTCGACTTCATCGGCTTCAGCGAAACGATGCAGCAACTTGCGCCTGCGACCTTCGTGAGCGAACTGAACGAGCTTTACGGTGCCTTCGATCGTATCGGAGAGCAGTTCGGTTGTGAGCGGATCAAGACGACGGGCGACACGTATATCTGCGTCGCCGGTATGCATGACGGCACGACCGATCACTTGGGGGCGGTGGCAGGCTCGGCGATCCGGTTCCTGCGTTATCTCGGCAAGCGTAACGACAACGCCTCGACGGCGTGGCAGTGCCGGATCGGGATCGCGCAGGGCAACGTGATCGGCTCCGTCATCGGGGTGCAGAAATACGTCTATGACGTCTTCGGCCCCGCAGTCGATCAGGCGATGGCCCTGAAATCCCGAGCGGCTGCGATGGAGGCTTTGGTGGCCGCCGGAACGACCGAGGCGCTGGGCGACGGCATTGCGCTGATCGAAGCATCGCGTGCCGAAGCGCGGGATGAAGGTGACAAGGCGCTCGCGCCCGAGATCGCTTGAGCGTGTTCCCTTCGCCGCCGAAACAATTGAAACCAAACTCTTCTTACCGGACCTAAGACAGAAACATCCGGGTCCTAGATGCCCTCAGCCGCCAGGGATGGCGACTGTGGGCGCGCCGGCATCGGACCAAGCAGCCATCCGCCCGCAACAAGTTGTTTTGTCAGGGAAAGGATGCGGAAGATGATTCCCTCGGACTCTCATTTACGCGGGCGAGCGGTCCGCACTCTGGCCGTGGCCGCCGCTGCGATGGCGATCGCTATGGCTCTTCCGTCGATGCAGGCTTCGGCCGGTGGCCTGGGCGGGCTTCTTGGTGAGATGAAGGAGTTCACCAAGGGCCGGCTCGAGGCGGCGCTGCAAGACGGTGGGTCGGCTGGCAGCGGGGGCGCGAACGCTGCGGGCACCGATGTCGCGGTTGTGCCAAGCCGCGGCGGACCGCTTCAGCACCCCGCGCCGAACGCGCATCATCTCGACTGGGATACGAAATTCACCTCGACGGGTTTGGCGGACAGAAAGCTCATCGGTCACGTTTTCCCGTTCTACTGCCCGCCCGCCCCGGCGCGGCTCACACCCCGCCATCTGACCGGCAGCGACCGGTATGCGTTCCACATCGTCGTCTGCCGTGCCGGTGTTCACGCAGGCAGGATCACGCTCGACGGTGGGAACCTGAAGGTCCGGATGGAGGACGGCAATGTTCGTCTTACCGGCAGCACGCGCAACGGCATCACGACGCATGATGGGCCGAGCGGGATCCGCACCGTCGTCTTCGTCGATTGACACGCATGGAACGAGGGGGGTCGGGCCGGGCATAGCGCCCGGCCCATTGTTGTTTGAGCACGCCCTTTCGGGCCGCAACAATTGAAACACGATGGCGGCGGCACGGAAACGCTCCTGAAAAACACGCTCCCAATATGCCGTTAACGGAACACCAGCCGATCGAACGCCGGGGTGGGCGCGGATCGGCGCAGTTGCACAAGGGTGCGAGGAGTAAAGATGAGACAGACGCAGCAGAACGCGCAAAGGTCGGCCCAGAACTCGGAGCCCATCGGCAACGATCTGTGGGAATTGCTGACCGATATCTTCCGCCATGACGGCGATGAGGATGAGACCGCCAAACCCGAGGTCGAACCCGCAGGCGGCGAGGAAACCGAGGGCAGCAGTGCAGATGGCGGTCCCTGGACCCTTGTTGCAGAGGGCGGGCTCGTGGGCGCCTCAGGTGACGAGCATGTCTCGGGCGGTGCGGGCGATGACGACCTTGAGGGCGGCGACGGCGACGACACGCTCGACGGCGGTGAGGGCGACGACACGCTTTATGGCGGTGAGGGGGACGACCAACTCCTTGGCGGTGCGGACAACGATACCGTCGACTACACCGGCGCCGGCGACGTGATGGTGTATCTGACCTGGTGGGGCGGGGACGGTTTCGCCCTTGGCGACCATGGCAGCGACATCATCGTGGATGTCGAGAACATCACGACAGGGTCGGGCAACGACACGCTGGTCGGGGACGAGGGCGACAACGTCCTCATCTCCAACGATGGGCACGATGTTGTCTACGGGATCGAGGGGGACGACACGATCATCCTCGGTCACGGGAACGACACGGCCTTCGGTGGCGATGGTCGCGACACGCTTGAGGGCGGCACCGGCTACAACGAGCTGACGGGCGGTGCGGGGGCGGATGAGTTCCGGCTCGTCACACCGTGGAACCAGTTCGACGTCATCACCGACTTCATCATCGGGATCGATCACCTGGTGTTCGACGGGGTGTTGGAGATGGCGCCGATCGACATCACACAGGAGTTCGCGGGGCCGGGCGACCCTTGGGCTGTGCTCGGTATCGATTCGCCGGCGGGTTTCGAGGAGATCGTGAAACTGAACGGCATCACGCGGGCAGAGGCCGCAGCCGCCTTAGAGAGCGGGGCGCTTTTCACGCCGTATGAGGCGCCCGAGCCCTTCGATGGCGGATTGAAGTGGCCGAAGAGAGCTGAGGTCGACCCTGAATTCATCGGATGGACGGCTGAAACGCCCGACCACGAAGTGCAGAGCGGCTATATGGACTACGTGATCAGCGGCCTCTCGTGAGACCGACCCGGCCGCGTGCGATGAGCATGCGGCCGAATCCCATCGGACTTAGGCTCGACATTCCCTTGGTGGATCCCCCGGTCGCGCCGGGGGATGATTGTATTCGGTCATCGGCGGTTCGTGACGGGGCTGCGCGCTCGAGGCCGTCACGCGCTCGGTTCATCCAATCGCGAAGTCCACCAAGACCGGTACATGATCCGATGGCTTCTCCTGCCCGCGCCAGGATTTCAGGATGCGCGAGGAGCCGGGAACAGCCTCGACGCCGCGCGCCCAGATATGGTCGAGCCGACGGCCCCGGTCGCTGAGCGCCCAATCCTTCGCGCGGTAGGACCACCAGGAATAGAGCTTCTCAGGCTCAGGGATGTCGCGACGCACGACGTCCTCCCAACCACCGGCCGTCTGCGCCGCGATCAGTGCCTCACGCTCAACGGGTGTGTGGCTGACGACCTTCAGCATCTGCTTATGTGACCAGACATCGTGCTCAAGCGGAGCGATGTTGAGATCGCCAACGACGATCGCAGCGCTGCCGGCATTCTTCTGCCAGACGGCCATCTCTGCCACGAAGTCGAGCTTGTGCCCGAACTTCGGGTTGCGATCGCGGTTCGGCTCATCCCCGCCCGCAGGCACGTAAAGGTTGTGCAGAACTGTCCCATCTTGAAGGCGCGCCGCCACATGGCGGGCGTCGCCCTTGCCGCAGAAATCGGCCTGTCCGGCATCCTCTATAGGTACACGCGACAGGATGCCGACGCCGTTGTAGCCCTTCTCCCCGCGGGCCACGAGAAACTCGTAACCAAGCGCCGCGAACTGGTCCCTGGGGAATTTCTCGACCGGTGTCTTCGTCTCTTGCAGGCATAGGAGGTCGGGTTTCTCCGCCTTGAGAAAAGCCGCCACCAACCCCTCGCGAAGGCGTACGGAGTTGATGTTCCAGGTGGCAATCGTCAGCGGCATGATCGGGCTCCGGCTGGCTGGCGCATCTGCCTAGTGGTCCGACTCAGACGGAACGCACCCATTCTTGTCTTCCCCGGGCTCGACCCGGGGATCCAGAAGACCAAGCGAGTTCAAGCGCCTTCGGGAAAATGGATTCCCGGATCAAGTCCGGCAATGACGGTATCAAGTGTCTCGGCCAAACCACTAGCGCCCTGTCAGTCCGGGCTCAAGCGGCTTCGATCGGGAGGATTGGAAACGCCCGGTGCCTGGGGGAAAGCACCGGGCGCCGACCCTAGAAGGGCCTGATGGAACGGGCAGAGGGGGCTCCCGTTCCGGGGCAGCCGGGTTGAGGGGGGATCCGCTGCCTACCGTTAAGATAAAGCCTCGGTCGATGACTCTTCAAGAGGCTGTCGCCTACAACCCTAGCCTGTACCCTCCAGCGTCCGTGAGAAGGATGCGCGCTTGACCGGGATCGGGCTCGATCTTTTGGCGCAATCGGTACACATGTGTTTCCAATGTATGCGTTGTCACGCCGGCATTGTAGCCCCAAACCTCGCGCAGCAACGTATCCCGATCTATCGTCCTGCCGCCTGCGCGATACAGGAATTTCAAGATGTTGGTCTCTTTCTCTGTCAGCCGGATCTTCCGGTCAGCCTCGTCCACCAGCAGCTTCTGCCCAGGGCGGAAGCTGTAGGGCCCGAGGGGGAACACCGCATCCTCGGATTGTTCGTGCTGTCTGAGCTGTGCCCGAATGCGCGCCAGGAGCACCGGGAACTTGAAGGGCTTCGTCACATAGTCATTGGCACCCGAATCAAGGCCCAGGATCTGATCTGCGTCC
>JBCDFC010000095.1:0-17342 GCA_039178805.1 Pseudomonadota bacterium
CAATGTCCTCGTCCGAGCCCACAAAGGGCGGCACCATGACCTTCACGCCATTGTCCAACACGGCAGGTTTGAACGAATTCGCAGCCGTCTGACCTTTGACCACCGGTTCGGTCTCAACCACTTTGCACACCACCTTTTGCGGCAGCGTGGCGTTCAGGGCTTCGGTCTCATAGAACTCCACGACGATGGTCATGCCGTCCTGGAGAAAGGGCCGACGGTCGCCCAAAATGTCGGCGGGCAGTTCCAATTGCTCGTAGGTCTCGGAATCCATAAAGACCAGCATCCCATCGTTTTCATACAGAAATTGCTGATCTTTCTGCTCCAGCCGCACGCGTTCGACCTTGTCGGCGGAGCGGAAGCGTTCGTTGAGCTTCGAGCCGTTGCGCAAGTTCTTGAGCTCGACCTGAGCGAAGGCGCCGCCCTTGCCGGGCTTCACATGCTCGGTCTTGACCGCCACCCAGAGCCCGCCGTTGTGCTCGAGGATATTCCCGGACCGGATCTCATTCCCATTGATCTTCGGCATAACCCTCTCCCAACGACCACGCCGCGCCTATACCCACCGAAAATCGTGCACACAAGCCGTCGTTCTCGCAGAGCACGCAGCCGGACACGACGAGCGAGGCGTATCAGGTATAGGATGATGAGTTAGGAGATCGGCATGAGCGAGCGTCGCCGACGGTGTCGGAACTCCAGATCAGACCGATTAAACCGCGCCAGCAGCAAGTCGCGACAGAAGCTCTGTGGAACTCTGAGCGCTCTATGGGACCTAGTCTGCAAGCAACATGCATCAGCAAGATCTAATCAGCCGCAAGACAGGTTGTCGATGAGAGCGTTCACGTGTGCGGGGCCGTTATTCCAATCCTCATTCGGGATCAGAACTCTCCTCTTTTCAAGCGAAATGTCTATCGGCGCTTGTTTATCACCATCCAAGCGTCCTTGATACCAACTCGTCCAAACCTCCCAACGCTCTCCCTGGCGCGCTTCAAGCGGGGACCTTAGATCATACCAGCGTTCTTGCAGGTTGATCACGTGATCGCTGAGATCGCGCCTGTCACCCTTTCTGTACCAACTCGGCCATATCCGCCGTCGGCCCAACAAGCTTGGGCTAACATCGCACGTCTCCAGAGCAATCGCATCAGTTGCAAAGGCGACTCTGTCTGCGTCACCAGCGAATGAGTTCGCAGCAGCAAACGCAACGGCAGAAGCAACGCTAGCGGGATGCGAGCTCTCAGTCGCCTCGGCCGCATGGAGTGCAGCGTCAGTAACCGCCGTTTCCAGACCATTCCTGCCAAACTGATCGATTGTGGCCTCCAAGGCCTCTTTGGCGGTTCGTGCAGCGGCAACAACCTGATCGTCATCTGGATCAATCGCCACTAACCAAGTCGCGGCACAGACCCGGAAAGTGGCTAGTATGTTCTGCCATGGGTCAGCGTGCTTGGTTGCAGGAGCGAGCAATGGCAACATGCGAAGCGAGGCACGTGCAGCGAGCGTCACAGACCATTTATTGCATCGGTCTCTCAGCCAATCTTCCGTAACGCGAAGAATCGATCCATCTGGTACTGGAGGTCGCTCATCCATGTTGAAACCTCATCATCGAATGCTCGATGGGTAGCACCCGCAGCGTTGAAATCAAAGGCCTGTTCGCGCCCCAAGCTGCGGCGAAGCTCAGAAATTGTCTTTGCGGTGGCGGAGTTCGGTGAAGGTGGCTAGCGGGGTGGGGTTGGGTAGGCCCAGGGATTTGGCGAGGTCGGGGTCGGTGGCGCGGAGGAAGGGGTTGGTGGCCTTCTCCTCGGCCATCGTGCTCGGCACGATGGGGGTGCCGGCGGCGTCCGCGGCCTCGATCCGGGCGATGCGCTCGGCCAGCGCTTTGTTCTCGGGCTCGACCGAGCGGGCGAAGCGGCCGTTTGCGCGGCCGTAATTGTGGCCCGAATAGACCCGCGTCTCGTCGGGCAGCGCCGCGAGCTTCGAGAGGCTTTCCCACATCATTTCATGCGTGCCCTCGAAGACCCGCCCGCAGCCGAGCGCCATGAGGCTGTCGGCGGTGAAGACGGCCGCGTCATCGGCGAGGTGGAAGGCGATATGGCCGATGGTGTGCCCCGAGACGTCGATCACGCCGATGGTCGTCTGACCAAGGGTGAAGCTGTCGCCCTCGGAGATCTCCTTGTCGAGCTCGGGTAGGCGCGCGCGATCCTCGGTATTGCCGATAACACGGGCGCCGGGACGCAGCGCCGCGACGCCTGCCGTGTGATCGTCATGGTGGTGGGTGAGCCAGATCTGGGAGAGCGTCCAGCCCCAGTCGTCCAGCGCCGCCTGGATCGGCGCGACTTCGGGCGCATCCACGAGCGCCACATCGCCCGAGGCTTCGTCGCGGACAAGGTACGCGTAGTTGTCCGGACGGCAGGGGACGGTGACGATCTCGACGGGCATGGCTTCTTCCTCTGGCTGCGGTCGCGCCCGGAGACTAATCTGTGCAACGGGCGCCGAACAGGGCGGCGAATAAGGCGCCAGCTAGGGTGACAGGGCGCGGCGGAGGGCATCATGCATCTCGACGTGGTTGAGCTGAGGCATTTCTACTCGTCGAACCGGCTCGGGCGGCTGGTGAAGCAGGTGCTGACCAAGCGGCTGCGCACGCTCTGGCCCGACACCCATGGGCAATGCGTGGCGGGCTTCGGTTTCGCGGCACCCTTCCTGCGCCCCTACTTGCCTGAAGCGGATCGGGTCCTCTGCATGATGCCGGCGCAGCAGGGGGTCTGTCCCTGGCCGAGCGAGGGGCCGAATGTGAGCGCGCTGATCGAGGAGACGCTGTGGCCTTTGGCCTCGGACAGCGTGGATCGTCTGCTGGTCGTCCATGGGCTCGAGACCTGCGAGCGGCCGCAGGCGCTGTTGGCGGAGATCTGGCGGGTGCTGGCACCCGGGGGGCGCGCGGTTTTCATGGTGCCGAACCGGGCGGGGATGTGGGCGCGGCGGGACGGCACGCCCTTCGGTTTCGGCCGGCCTTACACGACCGGGCAGCTCGAGCGGACGCTGGCGGAGCAGCGGTTCTCGTCCGAGCGGCATACCGGTGCGCTCTATATGGCGCCGAAGCATGAGGGGTTCTGGTTTCGCCTCGCCCCCGCGATCGAGCGGATGGGCACGCGGCTCGATCTCCAGCGCCTGGCGGGCGTCGTGTTGGTGGAGGCGACGAAGCTCGTCTACATCGCGCCGAAGAACGGGCTACGGGAGCGGGCGCGTCAGCCGCTGCGCGTGCTGGAGGGCCTGGCGCCGCCGGTGCCCGCCCCGCCCCGGCCGGCGACAGGGCGCCTCGCACCGCGGACGAGCCGCTGAGGCGCTGGCCCGGTCGGGCCAGCGGGCTACGTCGTTATGCGGTGCCGCAAAGCATGAGGCGATGATGATCACGCGCATTTCCTTGGCCGCTCTCATGGCGGTTCTGGCGAGCCCGGCATTCGCGACTGTCATCGGCGGCGATATCTTGCGCCAGCGGGACAATGGCAGCTTTGTGAAGCTCGATCCGTCGACGCCTTTCGTGGTTGGGAACGACACCTTCGACGATCCGAACCTCTACGCTTTCGACGAGGACCAGAACATCACGTTGGAGGCGCCGATCCGGGTGGATATCGGCGGCGCCAACGGCGTGATCCCGGCGGAGACCATCGTGGCGAGCCACTATGTGTTCTTCGACAGTTTGGCTGGCGTTCAGTACGGCTATGTCGATTTTGACGCCCCGATCCTGGGGATCGCCGCCTTCGTCGACACCATGGCGGCGACCGATTTCCTGGCGAACACGGCGGTGCGCTATGTCAGCCCCGACCTGCGCGGCTTGGAGCACGGGGACCATGTCTGGGTCGACAAGAACGACCCCCATCGGCTGTGGGTGTTCTGGGCGGGCTCCTCACCGGGTGACTATATCCGCGTCTTCACGGCGCAATCGGCCGCTGCGTTGATGTAGGGTGGGCGGCAATTTCGGGGCACTCGGCACCCCTTTGCCGGAGGCAGAGCCACGATATCCATGGTGCTAGAGCGCCTACCGACCTCACGTGTCCACGTCATGCTCGGGCTTGACCCGAGCATCCATGGCCAATGGCGCTGGATTACCGGGTCAAGCCCGGCAACGGCGCCCTTCCCGTCATCACGTTAGGTCGAAAGGCGCTTGAAGTCATTCGGTCTTCTGGATCCCCGGGTCGAGCCCGGGGATGACGTGAAACGGTGTCTTCCGCTCTGTTCGGACCGCTAGGTCACAGCCCGGCACATCGGCGATGTCGAGGAAACTTGGTCCTCGTTCTAGCCGTGAGGTTACGGTCGCACCGGCGAAGGGGCCTTAGCGTTCGGAGATCAGCAGTTTGACGCCAAGCGCGATCATGATCGTGCCGGCCAGGCGGCGCATCCAGCGCGCGCTAGATCGGGATCGTCGGAGGAAGGCCGAGATTGTGCTGGCGCAATAGACACTTCCAACTTCCGCTGCCGAGAAGACCAGGTTCGCGATCATGCCGAGGGCAATGATCTGTACGGGGATCGAGAAGGATTCGTCCGGATCCGTGAACTGGGGTAGGAAGGCGATGAAGAAGAGCGCCGATTTTGGGTTCGTGAGCTCCACGACGAAGCTTTCTTTCAGCGCCTTTAGATGTTGTCGCGGGTGCTCGACCGACGTGGAGCCGATCTCCGAGCCGCCGGAGAACAGGAAGCTCGCCCCGAGCCAGAATAAGTAGCCCGCGCCGACGACTTTCACGGCGAGATAGGCCAGCGGCACCGCGTCGAGGATCAAGCTTAGGCCAAAGGCCGCTGCCAGAATGTGCAGATAGCTCGCGAAATGGGTGCCGAGGGCGGAGTAGAGCCCAGCCTTCCTGCCCCGCCCGACCGTCTGCGCGGCCATGTAGAGCATGCCCGGCCCTGGGGTGATGGAGAGGATCAGTGCCGTTGCGAGGAAAGGCAGCAAAAGCTCGGGTCCAGGCATCCCCACCCCCTGCTGGCCAGCCCCCTGACGCCCAGCCCGTTACTCGGTCGTGAAGAGGTTGCCCCAGGCGCGTCGCAGGCTGAGATCGGTCAGCTCAGGCTTCGTCCCCTTGTATTGCGCAAGCGCCCTGGCTTGGTCGCAGAAGAAGCGCGGGTGGAAGGCCTGAAACTTCACGTTGTCCTTGCCGTATAGTTCGAACAGCATGAAGGCGACGGTCTCCTCATCGACCTCCATGCCGAAGCGACCGGCCGTGGTGACCAGGATCTTGAGGAAGGTTTCCTGATCCGGGCTGTCGATCAGGATCTTGTAGCGCAGACGCCTGAGCGCCGCGTCATCGACGAGCTTCTTCGGCGGGATGTTGGTCGAGAACACCACGAGCGCGTCGAACGGCACCTGGAACTTTCGTCCAGACTGCAGCGCGAGGAAGTCTACGCCTTCTTCGAGCGGGACGATCAGGCGGTTCATGAGCTGCTGCGGTGTCTCACGCTGACGGCCGAAGTCGTCGACGACGAGAACGCCGCCCGTCGCCTTAAGCTGCAGCGGCGCCTCATAGGTCCGCGCCGTCGGGTTGAAGCTGAGATCAAGCATGTCGAGCGAGAGCTCACCACCCGTCGTGATCGAGGGGCGGGTGCAGGCGACATAGCGCTGGTCGAAGGGGCGGTCGCGGCGGATGCCGGCACCCTCGAACTCACCGACCTTCACCTCCAAGGGTTCATGCACGGTCGGATCGAACAGCACGATCACCTGCCGCTCAACGATCACCGCATGGGGAATGAAGATATGGTCCTGGAAAGCGACGGTAACCGCGTTCGAGATCGAGGACTTACCATTGCCCGGCGGGCCGTAGAGGAGGATCGCGGAGAACGAGTTGATGGCGGGACCGAGGCTGTCATAGAGCTGATCAGGCAGCACGAGATCGCCGAACACCCGGCGCAGCGTTTGCTCCGAAAGCCGCTCGGTACGGATCGTCTGCTTTGTGGTCTGCACCGCAAAGGCGTCCATGGTCACCGGCGCGGGACCCACATATTCCGACTGCTTCAGCGCCGAAAGCGCCCATTCGCGGCCCTTGCCGGAAAGCGAGTAGCGCATCTCCGCCCGCATCGACGCGCCGAGTTGGCCGAGTGTTTCGACCAGTTTTGCTTCCTTTGCAGCATCCAGCAGCCGTTCGATGACCGGGACCGGCAGACGCATCATCGCGCTCATCTGCGTCGGGCGCTCAAGCCCCTGGCGGTAGATCGTCTTGCACAGAAGGTCGACCAGGAAGCCTTCTTCGAGCCCCGTATCCTCCACCGTTCGCGGCGCTTCGGGCGCGGGGATCACCCGCATCTGCGGCTGATCGTCGATATCGGCTGCGATGTTCATCGTCCCCGTCCCCCTTCGCCGGCGCCGCCCGCCCGACAATGAAAGGGGAAGGGGTGCCAAATCAAATCTCGTCTCGGCGTCGGGCGTTTGCCCGGCGCTGCGCCGGTAGAGACCGAGGCGGTCCGCCAGCCCGCGCTTCGCGGCGGGTTGCTCGACCGGCTGCGCAGCCGTTGGGCCTGCCGCTTGGGTCGCAGCAGAAACTGCCGCTTGCCGGACCTCTCGTTGCCCCGCTTCCTGCGGCTCTACCACTCGCGCCATGGCTCCTACCCCCGCATTGTGATGAGACTGTGGAATACCATTGAAATCCTGCCACAATCGGGGGTTGACGCAAATGCCAAATGTTCCCGCCCAAAGGGCGCGGGGTATTCGGTCCTCTTTCACCGGCGGGCCATCCGGGCTAGGCAAACGCGTCTTTTCAGGGAGAGCAGACCATGAGCGCCACCGACAGCATGCGTGAGAGCACCCCGATGGCTACCACCGGCATAGATGCGGGCATGGTGACGGGTGCGCATCCGACGATCGTGCCGCGGCCGGGCATCATGGAGATCACGCCCTATGTCGGGGGCGAG
Organism: Pseudomonadota bacterium; assembly: GCA_039178805.1. Lineage (GTDB taxonomy): Bacteria > Pseudomonadota > Alphaproteobacteria > Rhodobacterales > Rhodobacteraceae > Thermohalobaculum. The sequence continues at coordinate 6,880 of JBCDFC010000095.1, forward strand.
TCCAAAGTCGCCGGGGCGAACCGGGTGATCAAGCTCAGCTCCAACGAAAACCCGCTCGGCCCCTCGCCCAAAGCGCTGGAGGCCGCGCAGGAGAGCATCCGCCACATGGCGCTCTATCCCGATGGCGGTGCGGTCGCTTTGCGGGACGCGATCGCGGCTGCGCATGGGATCGAGGCGGAGCGTATCGTCTGCGGCGCGGGCTCGGACGAACTGATCAGCCTTCTCTGCAAAGCCTATACAGGGCCTGGCGACGAGGTGCTCGCCTCGCAGCACGGGTTCTTGATGTACAAGCTTTCCGCGCTCGCGGCCGGCGCGACCTATGTGACTGCGCCGGAGCAGGCGTTGACCACCGATATCGACGCGATGATCGGCGCGATGACTGAGCGGACGCGGCTCGTCTTCCTCGCCGATCCGAACAACCCGACGGGCACGATGGTGGGCCGGGCGGCGCTCGCGCGGCTGGCCGATGCCCTGCCCGCCGGGGCGCTGCTGGTAATCGATGCGGCCTATGCCGAATACGTGCGTGAGGCGGGCGAGGATGGCGGGATCGGGCTGGTCCGCGACCGGGACAACGTCGTGATGACCCGCACATTCTCGAAGATCCACGGGCTCGCAGCACTCCGCCTCGGCTGGGCCTATGCACCGGATCACGTCGTCGACGTGCTCAACCGTGTGCGCGGGCCGTTCAACGTGACGGCGACGGCGATCGCTGCGGGCGCCGCGGCCGTGGCAGACCGGGACTGGGTCGAGCATTGCGCCGTGCAGAACGAGGCGTGGCGAGAATGGCTGGCGCGGGCGCTTTCGAAGGCTGGTTTCACGGCGACGACGAGCCACGCGAACTTCCTTCTGGTCGAAGCGGGAACGCGGGTCGACGGGCTCGATGCAGCGCTGCGGGCGCGCGGGCTGATCGTGCGGCGTATGGATGGTTACGGTTTGCCGGGGCATCTGCGCATCAGTGTCGGAGACGAAGCGGCCTGCCGTATGGTCGCCGATGCGGCGGCCGCTTTCGCGGCGGCGGCCTGAGACCATGGCCGCTGGCTTCCGCCGCCTTGGGCTGATCGGGCTCGGCCTGATCGGATCGTCCATCGCTCTGGCGGCGCGCCGAGCGGGCGTGGCGGACGAGATTTTGGGCTACGCGCGCTCTCCTGAAACGCGCGCGACCGTGCGTAGGCTCGGTTTCTGCGATCGGGTCTGCGAAAGCGCGGCCGAGGCGGTCGAGGGCGCGGACTGCGTCGTCGTCTGCGTGCCGGTCGGCGCCTCCGGCCAGGTGGCGGACACGATCGCGCCGGCACTCGCGCCCGGTGCCATCGTCACGGATGTGGGATCGGTCAAGGCCTCGGTGGTCGCGGCTATGGCATCGAGACTGCCGGCACATGTGCATTTCGTGCCGGGCCATCCGCTAGCGGGCACGGAGCATTCGGGACCCGAGGCAGGCTTTGCTGAGCTTTTCGACAATCGCTGGACGATCCTGACGCCGCTACCCGAGGCGAACGCGGAAGCAACCGCGCGGCTTTCTGCGTTCTGGCAGGCGCTCGGCGCACGGGTCGCCGAGATGGCGCCCGAGCACCATGATCTGGTGCTGGCGGTGACGTCCCATGTGCCCCATGCCATCGCCTACACCATGGTCGGCGTGGCGGATGATCTGGCCCGCGTGACGGATTCCGAAGTCGTGCAGTTCTCCGCCGCGGGATTTCGCGATTTCACCCGCATCGCTGCATCGGACCCTGTGATGTGGCGCGACGTGTTCCTCAACAATCGCGAGGCGACGCTCGATATCCTCGGACGGTTCACCGAGGAGCTGTATGAGCTCCGTCGCGCGATCCGGACCAATGACGGGCCCTGGCTCGAGGCGTATTTCACCCGAACGCGCGCGATCCGACGCTCGATCATCGAGGCGGGTCAGGACACCGCAGCCCCGGATTTCGGACGGGGCGCAGCGGTAACTGCCGCACCGGATGAACCCACGCTGCAGGCGGGCGCGGCTGCGGGCGGCGGGGCGGACATCGGTGCGGGCAGCACGCGCCGCGCGGGCGGGTGAGGGCCCCTGCCCGAACACTTGGCGCGCTGATCGTCGCGGTCCTCGCGCTCGTCCCTGCCATTGGATCTGCTGAGTGGCGCTGGCCCACGGATGCCCGCGGCAGGCTCGTCCCCGCCGAGCACTTCCCCTGCCACGAACCGCGCATAGAGGGGCGTGTTCTGCGTCCGATCGGCAACCCGCCCAACGCCTGCGGCATTGCCGTTCCCGTCGAGGCACGCGCCCTGACCGGCGTGCGTCTCTCGACGCCGACCCGCCTCTCGTGCCCCGCAGCGCGCCGGGTTGCCCGCTGGCTTGACGCGGTGGTTCAGCCGACGGCGCGCCGGGTCCTCGGCACATCGGTCGAGCGCCTCGTGGTTTCCGGCGGCTATGTCTGTCGGACGCGCAATTTCGAGGTGGGCGGGCCGCTCAGCCAGCATGCCTTCGGCCGAGCGCTCGACATCGCCGCCTTCGGGCTTAGCGATGGTCGCAGCGTTTCGATCCTCACCGATTGGGGGAAAGGCGATGCGGGGATCTTCCTGTCGCTCATCCACCGCCAAGCCTGCGCGATGTTCGGCACGGTTCTCGGCCCGGAAGCCGACCTGCAGCATCGCGACCACCTGCACCTGGACATCGCGCCGCGTCGTCGCGGCTATTGCCGCTAGCCAATCGTGTTGTTGGTAGGTTGGTGGCAGCTCAGCTCCACGCCCTCCCGCGACAGGATACACATCGAGCGGTGAAGATTGAGCGAACGCAACCATCTCGTTGGCCGCAACACCAGTTCCGCTCACCGTGCAGGCGTTAGCGGTTCGTGCGGTTGTACCGCACCATCCATTGGTTTGGTGGAGACATTTGAGACCGTCATTGCCAGACTTGATCAGGCAACCCAGCTTCGCGGAGGACAGTGGGGCGTGTCCGGCTTGCGGGATCCCTGGGTCAAGCACGGCGATGATTTAACTAGGGTCGGTCCGTCCGAGCCTGACGACTATCTTGGGAGGGGGCGCTTGGAGGCTCGAGAGGGCCGCTCAGAACACTCGACCGTACGGGAGACACTCCGCGCTTAGAGCGTTTCCCGGCCGACGTGAGTCGCAGGGGATTCCCCTGACGCTCCAGCCATGATTCGGTTCCCCATCACAGATGTTGGGGTTGGAGATGGGCAGACCGCTTTCCATGGATCTCCGGGCGCGGGCCTTGGCGGCCGTCGATGCGGGCCTGAGCCGACGCGCGGCGGCGCGGCGGTTTGGCGTCGGCGTGTCGTCGGTCATCCGTTGGGACGCCGCGCGGCGCGCCACCGGCAACTTCGCGCCGAAAGCCCAGGGTGGCGACACGCGCTCGCAGCGGATCGAGGCGCGCAGTGACGAGGTGATGACCGCCTTCGAGGAGGAACGCGACCAGACGCTGGTGGAGCTGTGCGAGCGGCTTGCTGCGCGCGGGATCTCCACCTCCAAATCCAGTCTGGCCCGGTTCTTCCAACGGTGAGCCATTGGCGCGCCATTGGTCCGAGTGACAATGGCGAACGCATCACGCAGTAAAAAAGAGCGGTCATGCGGTCGAGCAGGATCGCCCGAACGTCCTGAGCAAGCGCCGCGCCTGGTTTGACGCCCAGCCCGACCTCGCCCCCGAGCGGCTCGTCTTCGTCGATGAAACTTGGACTGCGACGAACATGGCCCGCAGCCACGGGCGGAGCCGACGAGGCGACCGTCTGCGCATGGGTTTCCCGCACGGCCACCGCAAGACCACTACGCTGGTCGCCGGCTTGCGGTTGAGCGGCATGGTCGCGCCGATGGTGCTGGACGGCCCGATCAACGGCGCTCGCCATTGTCGCTCGGACCAATGGCGCAACAAGGCTCGCGGTTCGAGGCCTATGTCCGCCACGTTCTCGCGCCGACGCTCAGGCCAGGCGGTATCGTTCGGCGTGGCCTCGAACCGGTGGCAGCTCACGCCTCACCATAGACAACCTCTCCAGCCACAAGCGCGCCGAGGCGCGCGCGCTGATCGAGGCGGCGGGTGCCGAGTTGCGCTTCCTCCCGCCATACAGCCCGGATTTCAATCCCATCGAAATGGCCTTCTCCAAGCTGACGGCCCTTCTGCGAAAGGCCGCCGAACGCACCGTCGAAGACCTCTGGACAGCCATCGGCCGTCTCATCGACCTCAGCACGCGGACCGAAAGCGCCAACTTCTTCACCGCCGCCGGCTATGAGCCAGACTGATCGGGAAACGATCTAGGGGAAAGATCCAGATGCAGCTCCGATGGACGCGCAGAGGCCTGTCCTCGAAAGGCCGCGGCGCTGTCTCGTCAGCGGTTGCGGCAACGCGCAGCACGTCAGCTCCTAGGCTTTTGCTGAGGCAGCATCCGAGGGGCCTCGCCGATGGCGATTGGGCCGATCAGGGCCTCACCACCGGAGAAGCCGAGCGTGATCGTCAGCGTCTCGCCACCGCCGAGGAGCGCTGCAAATCCAAGTGCCTGGCGCAGACCATCGCCCATGCGCGGATGCAAGGCGCCGGCTTGCACGAGACCGTCGAGGAGCCGCTCCCAGTCGCGGGCGACGATCTCCAGACTGCCCTCCGCGAACCCTTCCGCATCCGCGTCGATCCGACCGCGTGCCTCGAGCGCCGCGCTGCCGAGCGTCAACCGGCCCTCGCGAACGACCAGGGTGCGGGCGCCGACGATACCGGTCTCGAGAACGGGCAGGTCCAAGGGGCGGTCGGAGACGACTTGGCCCTCGATCTGGAGCGTGCCCAGGCCCTCCATACCGAGCCGGCCGAGGAGCCGTTGAGGGAGTGCGACCGCATCGGCCGCCACGTCGAAGCTGTAAGTGTTCTCGGGCGCGCCTTCGCTGCGCCGATCGAAGGCGAGACGCAGCGTCTTCGCCCCCGCCGTCCACCCCTCGCGGCCAGTGAGCTGAAGCGCATCGATCTGAAGGCCGAGACTGCGGAGCGGCAGGGTGAGCCCCGGGGTGACCGAAAGGAGACCCTCGAACCGCTCGGACGCGACCGCGACACGGGCTGCAGGCACGGCGAAGCTTTGCTCGTTCGGCAAGCGTAGGGCGAGGTTGGTGGGATCGAAGACCGGGCTTGTGGCATCGATCCAGGGAGCGCGCCACGCCCAGCCTGCCTCGGGATCGGCGAGGGCGGGCTCTTCGATCCGCCGTTCGAACCGCATTGGGAAGCCTGCGACATCAACCGCACCTTCGGCCTGCCAGCCCTCCTCGGCGCGTGCGGCGAGCCAGGCTTCGAGCGCGGCCTCCTGCCCCGCCGCAGCGGCGAACCACCAGCCCACCCAGCCGAGAAGGCCGACGATGCCGATCCCCGCCAGCCACTTCACGATCCCAGCCATCACTTGCCTTCCACCGGTTGCTGCCCGTGTTGCCCGTGTTGCCCGTGTGGCCCGTGGCGCCCGTGGCGCCAGACCACGCAGCAGGGTATAGGCGCCGCCGGGAGGTGATGGAATGCGTGAGGACGGCGGTTTCTGGGTCTTCGGCTACGGCTCGCTGATGTGGCGGCCCGGCTTCCCGTTTCTCGAGCGGCGCCTTGCGCGGCTCGACGGCTACCGACGGGCCTTTCATCTGCGATCGGTGCGCTATCGGGGCACGCCTGAGGCGCCGGGCCTGGTCCTCGGCCTCGATTGGGAGCCTGGTGCCGCCTGCACCGGCATGGCGTTCCGGGTCTGCCCGACCGAGGCTGCCGGCGTTCTTCACTATCTCGCTGAGCGCGAGTTGGTCACACGAAGCTATTTCGAGGTGCGCCATGCCATCGCGTTGCTCGCCGAGGAAGGCGGTACTGACGCCGAGGAGCGGGTCGACGCGATTTGCTACATCCTCGATCGGACGCATCCGCAATATGCAGGCGGTCTGGACCTCGATGCACAGGCCGCGGTGATCGCCGGGGCGACGGGGCCGAACGGCCCGAACGCCGACTATCTGCACAACACGGTTTCGGAACTAGCGACCCTTGGGATCCGGGACGACGATCTTCTGACGCTCGATGAGAGGGTCAGAGGTCTTCTTGCCGACGCATCCCGATAGGGCGGCAGTGCCAGCCCATTGGCATTGTGCGCCCCAGCCCGAAGCTGACTGTGCCGGTCCCTTCGAAGCGCGGTCCCGAACCAGAGGCTGATGGTTAGACTGTGACCGAATGACCCTCACCACGTCAGCCCCGGGCTCCAGAAGACAAAACGAATTCAAGCGCCTTCGGGAAAAACAGATTGCCGGATCAAGTCCGACAACGGCGGTATCAAGTGTCCTCGCCAAACCACTAGCGCGCGTCCCCCGGCCCGTCGGCGTCCGGATCGGCGCCTGCGAGTACGGCGTGGGGGCGGCGGGCTGTCTCAAGCCGTGCGATCCCAGCACCCGGCGCGCGACCGGGGTCGGGATCGGCGATCTGCCCGGGAATCTGACTGGGGATGGCGCCGCTCAGAGCCACCTCGCTCCGCTGTACCGGAATGTCGATCCCCGCTTCCTCGAACCGTCGGTGGATCTCGAAATAGAAATCCGACTGCACGTTCAGGATCCAGTTCACGTCGCGCAGCACCGCGCGCACTTCGAACAGCATCGCGTAGTCGGAATAGCCGCGGAACAGCACGAAGGGCTGGGGCCGCCGAAGCACCATGGGATGCGCGCGCGCAATCTCGAGCATGATCTGCTCGACCGCGCGCGGATCGCTGCCCATCGCGACCTTCACCGCGACGATCACCCGGCCATTGAGATTGGTGTGGGTCCAGTTGATGACTGTCGAGCTTACAAGCTCGGAGTTCGGGACGATGAGCGAGGCGCGGTCGAAGGTCTCGATCACTGTCGAGCGGACGTTCACGCGCTGCACATAGCCCATGCCCGAGGCGAGCTCGACCCAATCGCCCGCTTTGATCGGTCGCTCGATCAAGAGGATGAGGCCCGAGACGAAGTTGTTGACGACGTTCTGCAGACCGAAACCGATGCCGACGGAGAGCGCGCCCGCGACGATGGCGATGTTCGAGAGATCCGCGCCGACGAAGCCGATGGCGCCAAGTGCCGCGATCCCAAAGCCGAGATAGCCGACCCCCGCCGTGATCGCAGCCCGGGCGCCTGTGTCGAGACCGGTCAGCGGCAGAACAGAGCGGGCGAGAATGCCCTGGGCAAGCCGCGTCAGCAGATAGAATACCAAAAACACCGCAATGAAGCCGAAGAAGTCGAAGGGCGCGATCGTGATCTCGCCCAGGTCGAAACCATCGCGCACGACCTGCCAACCGGCGGCGAGATCCGCCCGCTCGGCCCCCCAGATGAGCGCGATGAGCGGGACGGCCGAGGCGACGAGCCCGAAACCGACGACCACCGGGATCAGTCGCGCGCGCTGAACTGTGCTTCCGTCCGACGCGCCAGTGGTCCCTGCGCTGTCGTCGCGCACAAACATCTTCTCCACCACCTCTCGGACGACGGTGAAGAGCAGAATGAAAACGCCGATCAGGCCCGCGGTTTCGACCGGGTTATAGAAAACGAAGCGCGAGGCCGCCTGGTAGCCAGCGACCGCAAGAAGCGGCGCGACCACCGCCACGGTCAGCAGCACGACCTTGCTTGCCCGCTGCAGGATGGTCAGGAGGCCCGGGCCGGGAGGCGGCGTTGCGTCCGGGTCATCGGCCGCATCCGGATCGGCGTGCTCGTCCTCATCGATTGGCGGATGGTAGGAAGAGACCGCCCGTTCGAAGCGCCACACCGCGAGGCTGCCAAGCATCACGAGCGCAAGGTTCGCCGCTTGGATTGCATCGAAACCGAGCTCGAGCCCGGTCGAGCCTGAGACCAGCATCTTGTCGAGACCGACGATGGCCGCGACCGCGATGAGGTAGCGCTGCGCCCGTGCGGCGCAGGCTTCGTCGAGCCGGCTAAGCCGGATCTCAGGCAATGACGGCGCAAAGAACGCACCGCCAAGCGCATAGGCAGCCGTGGCGAGGAGCGCTGTCTGGACGAGCCCACGCAGCAGCGCTTCGCCTTGGGATCCGAGAAGCTGCGACCAAGCCGCCGTGACCGCCAGGAAACTGAGCGCGATCGCTGGCAGCAATAGCCGCGCGAGCGTGATCGCAAAGGCCACGCCCACGCGGCGGGCCGGGTCCATGCCCTGCCGCAGCATGGGCTCGACACTGCGTAGCACCACGCGGCGCAACATGAGGAGCAGCACTGCCGCGACAATGGCGATCCCAAGCGGCGCGAGCAGCCGTCCGGCGACGCTGCCAACGGCCATGTCGTTCTTGAGCCGCGCTTCGGTCTCGCGCCGGATCTGGCGGAAAGTGTCGGCGAGCGAGTCGAGCCCGTGGGCGATCAGCCGACGCTCGAAGATGCTTGGCTCCCGGCTCAACAGGCGCTCTTTGAAGAGGCGGCCGCGCAAATCCGCCAACTGATCGAGGAGCGCGGCGGCGCGTGCATCGGCCTGGCTCAACCGACGCTCGACCCCCTCGATCTCATCGAGCTGCGCGCCGAGCGCACCGCGTTCGCGTGCGACCGCCTCGCTCTCGGTCATACCCTCCTCGGGTGCCGGCCCGAGAGCCTGAAGCTGGCGGCGAAGGGGGGCGGCCTGCGCCTCCATCGAGGCGAGCATCGGGGGCACCTGATCGCGCTGGGCGACGAGCTGGTCGAGAAGTTCTTGGATACCCGCGGGTCCAAGATCGCCGAGAAGGCGCTCTTCGATGCGCGCCGCCTCCTGCTCGAGACGGAGCAAAAGCGGCTCCGCTTCCGTGGGCTCCGAGACGTCCTGCGCGATGGCGGCGGTGTAAAGGAGACCCGCCAGAAGCGTGACCATCGCCGCGCTCAGAAGCCCCAGGGCGCGGCGGGCCATCGGATCAAGCCTCCTCGAAGACCGTCGGGATGTCGCTTGGCTGCGGCACAAGCCAATCGGGCACGGGCATGCCCTTCTCCTTCAGGAAACCCGGATTGAACAGGCGGCTCTGATATCGGGTCCCGTAATCGCAGAGGATCGTGACGATCGTATGCCCTGGACCGAGCGTCCGGGCGAGGCGCACGGCGCCCGCCACGTTGATCCCCGACGAGAGACCGAGGCACAGCCCCTCCTCGCGAAGGAGTTGGAAGACATGCGGCAGCCCCTCGGCATCCGGGATCTGGAAGGCCGCGTCGACCGAAAGACCGTCCAGGTTCGCCGTGATGCGCCCTTGCCCGATACCCTCGGCCAGGCTCGACCCTTCGGCCTTCAACTCACCTGACGTGTAGTAGCTGAAAAGGGCCGCGCCGAGCGGGTCGGCAATGCCGATCTTGATCTCGGGTTTGCGCGCGCGGAGCCCCTCGGCGACGCCGGCGAGCGTCCCACCAGAACCCACGGCGCAGATAAAGCCGTCGATGCGCCCTTCGGTCTGCTCCCAAATCTCAGGCGCGGTGGACTCGATATGCGCCTGCCGATTTGCGGTGTTGTCGAATTGGTTGGCGAAGACCGCGCCGGTCGCCTCACTCTCATTCAGCCGCCCGGCAAGGCGCGCGGCATAGCGAACGAAGTTGTTGGGGTTCCGATAGGGAACCGCGGGCACTTCGACGAGTTCGGCGCCAGCGAGACGGAGCATGTCCTTCTTCTCGCGGCTCTGCGTCTCCGGGATCACGATGACGGTGCGAAACCCCATCGCAGCACCGACAAGGCTCAAGCCGATGCCGGTGTTGCCGGCCGTCCCTTCGACGATCAGGCCGCCGGGCTTCAGCTGACCGCGCGCAACGGCATCGCGAATGATCCAAAGCGCTGCGCGATCCTTGACCGACTGACCTGGGTTGAGGAACTCGGCTTTGCCCAGGATCTCGCAGCCGGTCTCCTCGGACACACGGTTGAGGCGAATGAGCGGCGTATTGCCGACCGCCGCCGGCAAGTCCTTGAAGATACGCATAGGGCCCTCCTCGCAAGCTGCTCCGCCCGAGACAAGGCTGGCACCTATGCCAGTGGCCCGGCCTCAGCAAGAGCGACCGTACCCTCTGACGACCGGCGGGCGTTCTACGAGAGCCGCGATGCGTATGGCGCGGCGCTGTCATCGCCGGGTATCGACTGAAGCCTGCGGGTGGAGGTTTAAGGTCTGCCAACCGCGCACTTTCCCGCATCAGTTTCTCGCTGATCGAGCTCCCGTCGCAGTCCGGGTGGACCATTCAATCCGCTTAACTTCAGTCGACCGCCCGATTGAGCATCGCAACAACACGTGCCGACGCGCGCGGCTGACTGCGCAGATGCCAGCTCTCCGGGCCCGCCCACGACAGGATGGGGCGCAAATACCTAACATCCCGCGAACGCTCCCATGCCACGTCACGCAACAAGGCCCAACACGGATGCGCTGGCGTTAGCCCTTTGTTCTTACGACTCAGGCAAACCTGTCGTGGGTAGGCGCGGCCGCAAGCTCTTCGGGCGTCATGCGCGATGGATTAAACCGGCGGTGCCAACGCCATGACCCGCAATGCGATGCTTCCGCCGCCGGGCGAATGTCGAGAGCGCGCGGTGACGTTGG
>JBCDFC010000096.1:0-17085 GCA_039178805.1 Pseudomonadota bacterium
GCGTCCACGTCGCTGGCCATCATGACTGCCTCCAATGCGATCAAGATTTTCCAGAAATTTTTGTGGGGAGAGGATCTCACCCCTATCCACCCCGGGTGGGTCCCATCCGGGGGTAGGGGGGCTCCTTGGCCCCCGCCGCTAGGCGTCCTCGGAGCCGCCCACTCGGCCTTCACGCTCTCGGCTGTGCCGCCCGTCGGGCAACAGCCCGCTAACATCGCCCTGAACGAGCCAGTCCAGGCAGACGCCCCAGCGCTGGGCGAACACAAGAAGCGGCTCCAAACGCTCGAAGTCCGCATCGGTCAGCGCAAGCGCAGCCGCCGCTTCATCGGCCGACATCGGCTCAGGATAGGCAAAGGTCGGGACGCGGTACGTCTCAACCACCTTCGCAATGCGCTCACGAATGGCAGTGGGTAAGCCCACATCAGCCAGGCTGGCTTCGACACCTGCAGGAACAGCCATCACGGCCAGCGCCGACGGCGCGGCAACAACATCTCTACGGTTCAGCATTACAGCTCCGATCACATTTTCCACCTTGTCTCGGCCCCTTCAGCAGGCGCGATGTGGTAGAAATTGTGGGAGCGTCTCTATCGCAGTCTTTGATCTTTCTTACAGATCAACAAGTTACCGGACTAGAGTGGTGGAGCCGAGGGGAGTCGAACCCCTGACCTCTGCAGTGCGATTGCAGCGCTCTCCCAACTGAGCTACGGCCCCGATGGCGTGGGGAGTAGGCGGCGGGCTTCGGGCTGTCAATGGTCGGGGTGGCTGCTCCCTGACTGCTCTGATCGCATGTCCTGTCTGCTTGCGGCTGGGGCGGCTGAGGGCTAGGTGCGGGGTCTCGTAGATCATTCATCCCGCTGCGGGCCGAAGGTGCGCGCGGATAGTTGTCGGAGCCACCATGTCCTCGCTGCTCACGATCCTTCTTACGCTACTCGATCTCGCTTTCTGGATCATCATCATCCAGGCGGTCTTGAGCTGGCTGATCGCCTTTAACGTGCTGAACATTCATCAGCCGTTCGTGCAGCAGGTCTGGCGGGGGCTGAACCAGCTCACCGAACCGCTCTATCGGCCGATCAGGCGGATCTTACCCGACATGGGCGGGCTCGATCTCTCGCCGATGGTGGTCCTGTTTGCGATCTTCGCGTTGCAGACGGTGATCGTGAACAACTTGGCCTTTGGATGAGCGGGGAGGTGGATCGGGGCTAACGGCGCCCGCGTCCTCCTCGACCACCCGCCGGCCCGCCGCGGCCACCGCGCCCGCCGATGCCGCCGCGCCCGCGGCCGCGACCTGCCGGGCCTGAGGCTGGACCATCTGCGGCTCCGGCTCCTACGCCGCCTCTGCCGATGGCCCCTCGACCGATCGCATCCCTGCCCACCGCGGTGCCGCGACCTACGGCGGCTCCCTGGCCCGCGGCGATGCCGCGACGGCCGACAGCTTCCGCGAGCCCGGCGCCGATCGTTCCGGCGATGCCATTGCCGAGTACTCCGCTTGCGATGGCGTTTGCGACCGGACCGTCGAAGGTGCCACCCAGCACGGACCCGAGAGCCGCCGCCCTTGCACCGACGCGCCCAACTCGGCTGAGGGTTGCGGTACGTGCGCGGAGCCCGCGCGCAACGCTTGGCGCGACCGTGGCGGCACGCTCCCCGCCGATTGCGCCAAGCGCTGCGGGTCCCACGAAGATGCCGAGAGTGCCAGCTTTGCCGCCGCTAACGGCGAGGTCAGGTTGGCCTGCGAGGACTTGGCCTATCGGCCCGGAAACCGGAAAGCCCTGAACAGAAAGGCTCGCGACAGCGCCACGTGGGGGGGATGCGAGGTCCTGGAACAGTGTTGCCGCCTCGAGGCGACCGGCGCGATAGCGGCCCTTTGCGGCAAGCGTCGCAGTAACGATCGGCTCGGTCACGCCTTGCGGCAAAACTAGCGTGATGCCGCCGACCGCTAATGCGCCTTCGGCCGTCCGGCGGGCAGGGCCGCTGACGACCGACGGGCCGTCCGAGGGGAGCACTCTCAGATGGGTCGCGAGCACGCCCGAGCCTTGCCAGAAGCCGGAGACTGCGACGCGTAGCCCGGGTTTCAGAGGGCTGGACGACGCAGCGCCGCCCAGTGGTGTGTCCGCCGGGACAGTGACGTCGATGCCGAGGATTCGGAGGCGTCTGCCTTCGTCCTCCACGGCCTCGATGACGCCTGCGACGGGGACGTAGCGGGCGAGTTTTGCCGCGACGAACCCCTCTCGCGTCCAGGAGAGGTCGGTTGCGTCCCCGATGCTCAATGCCTCGGCCAGGATCACTTCTCCAGGTTGGAGTTCTGTGGCGGCGATCGGGCCGAGTGCAGAGGCGACCTCCGAACCCCGGCGTGCCTGAAGCGCGAAGCCATTGACCGCGAGCCGCGTCGTTCCGTCGATTTCCACTGCGGTCACGGCGCCCAGGATGCCCGTGCCGCCAAAGCCACCATCGGTTTCGTCCTCGCCTTCACCGCCACTGCCCGCCGCCAGTCCATCGACTGCCGATGGCTGGGCCGCGCAACCGGCGAGTGCGGCGATCAGGAGCCATGAGAGCGCCTTGATCCTGACGGACGCACCGAGGCACATCATGCGCCGTATCATGACGTGTCTCCATTCGCTGCTGTCGGGGCGCCTGGGGTATCGACCGCTCGGGCTGCCGTTGGTGCATCGTCGTCGCGATTGCCTTCGCCGGCGCGAAAGACGAAGGCGCCGGCGCGGAAACGGGCGGTGGCGGCCGGGTCGTCTTTCGCCGCACGCTGCCGCGAGAGGGCATCGGCGTTCAGCGCCGCAAGCGCATCCTGCAGCCGTTCCCGGGCCGAAGCTTCCAACGCATCGACGTCCTCGGCGCGCAGGCGATTGTAATGCACCGCACGCTCATAGAACGGACCCGGGTCTGGCGATGCCATCAGGTTCGCGGCGGATGCGGCCGCATGGTCGCCGAGATTGGCGGCATAATAACCGAGTAGGAGCGCATCATCACGGCTCGGCAACAGCGCCTCGGCGATGAGGCTTACTCGGTCGCTCTTCTTGTCGATGGTGACGAGGCCGAGGCGGCTCAATTCGTCCAAGATCGTTCGCGCGTGCACGTCGCGGCCGATCTCACGGACTAAGCTCTCAAAGCTTGGGCCATCGCCGGCTGCTTCGGCCAGGCGGGGAAGCGGCGCAGGCGCGCCGTCCACTTGATAGCGCGGATCGCCCTGCCAATGCGCGACCGTACGCGGCACTGGGCCTAGGCCGCGGGGCCGTTCGACATCATCTGCGCCGCGAAGGCCGCGGATATCGCGACGCTGCAAACCCGTGAGCACGCTGATCCGGCTGTCGGTCATCTGCCGACCTGCGATGCCGAAATGCGCTTCGGCCTCGCCGACGAACACCTCCTTCAGGATCTCGGTCAGGCGTGGATAGAAGAGCCCGCGCGCGATCATCGCGCGGACTAGCGGACGCAGGATGCGCCTGATCGCGGCCTCGAATGCGCCGTCGGTCATGTCTGGGAGCTATTCCGCATGAAATGGGCGATTAGCCCATTTTCTTCTTGACGACAAGCAGCGACTCAGGCATCCGGATCGCACAGAAAATGGGTATTTTGCCCATTTATGAGCTGGAGAGACGGCATGCCACTGAGAATCTTCGATGGCCCCCCCGGCGCGCGGCTGTTGGCGCTGCGTGAGCTGATGGGGCTGAGCGGCGATCCGAACGCGCTTGAGGCGAGCGACTTCGATGCTTCGGAGGATTTCTCGATCGGCGAGAGCGAGGACGGCAACGCCGTCATCAACAGCCCGCGTGGCAGCCGCGAGACGCGCATCCCCTTCTCCGAGGACACCGACACTTTCGTGGGCTTGGCGGAAGAGGCGGAGGAGCGGCGGGAGGTCCGCGAAGCGGCGATCAAGGCGGCCGACACCGATGGCAGCGGTGATCTCTCGCCCGAGGAACGGGATGCATCGGAAGATTACACGATCACGGAGTCGGAGACCGGTTTCGTCGTCGTGAGCGGTCCGAACAACAGCTTCGAGACGCAGATCGCGTTCGGTGAGGATACCGACAGCTTCGTGGAGCTCGAAGTCTTCATCCGAAGCGCGCTCTCGGATCTGATGGCGCTCTCGGGCGATCCACTGGCGCTTGAGCCTTCGGATCTCGATGCCTCACCCAATTGGTGGATCAGCGAAGCCGAGGACGGCACCGTGCAGATCAACTTCATCGCTAACAGCTACGAGACGCGGATCCCCTTCGGCGAGGCGACCGACACTTTCGTCGAATTGGCCGAGTTCGATCCGCCGCGCCCTCTCGGACCGGAGCCGGACGAGAGCATCCTGGACACTGCAATCGAGTCGATCTTCGCGATCTGACCGGACCGACTTCGGTAGGCATTGTGGAGCCCCTTCCCGCCCTGCCGAGACCGCTGGCCCCGCACGTTGAGGGCCGGCTTACTTCCCGCGCGCCGGCGTATGTCGGCCTCACCACGCTCACCCCGCAGTGGTAGGACTGGCAGGCGCGCGGGCTTTTCGCTATCGGTTGATGTAGTGCCCCGACCATGAGGGCGCATTGAACCGACAGGGGAGGATCTGACCCGTGAAGATCACGCATCTTGGCGCCGCCGCGGCGCTCGCCTTCGGCTTGATCAGCGCACCGGCGCTTGCCGCCGACGTGACACTTCGTATCTCGCTGCAACTGCCGCTCAAAAGCCATCTCGGCCAGAATCTGGTGATGTTCAAGGACGAGGTAGAGAAGGCGTCGAACGGTGAGATCGCCGTTGAGATCTATGACGGCGCACAGCTCTACAAGGATAAGGAAGTGCCGGCCGCCGTGGGCCAGGGCGCCATCGAGATGGGTGTCGCATCGCTCACTCGCTATGTCGGCGACATCCCGGCAGTCGACATCTTCTATCAGCCGTTCCTCTTCGACAGCGAGGAGAAGGTGCGCAAGGCGGTCGGTCGCGACAGCGAGGTCCGCCAGGCAATCGACACCGCGATCGAGGATACGGGCTCCAAGGTCCTCTGGTGGCAGGCCTATGGCGGCGCGATCCTCCTCTCGAACGGCGGGCCGGTGAAGACGCCTGCGGATATGAAAGGCAAGAAGGCGCGGGTCTTCGGCAAGACACTGGGCGACTTCGTGACGGCCTCTGGCGGGGCGCCGACGCTGATCTCAGGCTCTGAGCAGTACCTGGCCTATCAGCGTGGCACGGTCGATATCGGCATGACGGGTGTCTCGGGCGTGAAGTCCCGCAAGCTCTGGGAAGTCATGGACACGATCACCGTAACGAACCATGCGGACATCGAGTTCATCGTGGTCGTAAACCAGGATTTCTGGAAGGGGCTCTCCGCCGAGCACCAAGAGATCATCACGACGGCCGCGCACAACGCCGAGGACTCAGTGCGCGACGCGATGGCCGAGATCGAGGCCGGTGCCTATGAGGCGGCGAAGTCCAACGGCATGACGGTCTATGAGCCGACGGCCGAAGAGATCGAGGCGTGGAAGGCGGTGTCTCAGCCCGTCTACGACGCATATCTTGAGAAGTCGGGCGATCTCGGCGCCAAGATACTGGAAGCGGCGAAGAAGTTCTGAGGGCCGCACGATGGTTGAGGCCTTCGCGGTCGCGCTCCTGGGAACGGTTCTCGCTCAGGCGTCGCCCGGCCCAAACCTCGTCGCGGTCGCCGCGGCGGGGCTTGGCCAGAGCCGGCGTGCCGCGATGTTCGTCGTGCTTGGCGTGGCCTCCGGCGTGCTCGTCTGGGCTGCCGCCGTCGCGTTCGGCCTCGGCGCGATCCTGGCGAAGTATCCGTCGCTCCTCACCGCGATGAAGATTGTGGGCGGTGGATACCTTCTCTTCCTGTCGGCCAAAGCGTTGCGCGCGGCCGTTCGGAACCAGCCCGGCACGGTGGCAGCCGATCCGACCCGCCGTGGCGATCTCGCCAATCTGCGCCTTGGGGCGCTGGTCGTGCTGACCAATCCGAAGGCGGCGCTGATGTGGGCCGCCGTGGCTGCGTTCCTCTTCGGCCAAGGGTTGTCGCCTGCGGCGGTTCTCGCCTTTGGGCCGGTCGGCGCGCTCTCGGCCATGGTCATCTACGGGGGCTATGCCTTGCTGTTCTCAACGGGGATCGCGATGCGTGCCTACAAGCGGGCTGCGAGGGTCTTCGAAGCGGCCTTCGGTGCCGTGTTCGGAGCCATGGGCGCTGCCCTCGCCTTGGATGGCCTGCGGCGCGTACCCTGATCGACGACATCCATGTCCTTTGTTCCAGCCACCCTCTTCGCCCTCCTAACCCGTGTCTGCGCCGGTATCGGCGCCGCGCTCTTCGTCGCGGCGGGGGCGATGCTGACCTATGAGGTCGTCGCGCGGTACTTCTTCACGGCACCCACGATCTGGGCGGCGGAGCTGTCGCAGCTTTGCCTGATCTGGGGCACGCTGCTGTCGATGGCCTATGTCCTCGCCCATGGTCGGCACATCGCCGTGGATGCGGTTGCGGGGCGCCTTCCATACGCTGTGCGGCGGGTAACGGAGACATTGGCGCTCGGCGTCGTGGCAGTCTTCTCGGGTTTCGTCGTCTGGTACGGCTCGAAAATCTTCTGGGACAGCTTTGAACGGGGGCGCACCACCGGCTCGATGCTCGACCTGCCCTCATGGCTTGCGGAACTGCCGGTGCCGGTCGGTTTCGCAGTGTTGGGGATCCAAGCCGTTCTCTCCATGCGCAACGCCTGGGCCGGGCGTTTCCTGACTGCCGGGCATGGTGAGGGCGAGGCGTGACGGTCGTTCTGATCCTGATGGCGCTCTTCGGGCTCCTGCTGCTGCGCGTGCCCGTGGCCTTCGCGCTCGGCGGGCTTGGGCTTGGGTTGCTGCTGGCGGGTGGGTTCTCGCCCCTCATGGCGCCGCAGGCGGTGTTCTCGACGCTCGACGGCTTCATCCTTCTCGCCGTGCCGCTCTTCCTACTGATGTCGAACGTCTTGCTGAAGGGCGGGGTGGGGGCGGATCTCTTCGCTGCCGTGCAGGCCTGGGTCGGGCATTGGCCGGGCGGGCTGGCGGTTGCGACGATCCTCTCCTGCGCGATCTTCGCGGCGATCTCGGGCTCTTCGGTCGCGACGGCGGCCACCATCGGCACCGTGGCGATCCCCGAGATGATCTCGCGCGGCTATCGCAAGGACTTCGTCTACGGCTTGCTTGCGGCGGGCGGGACGCTCGGTATCCTGATCCCGCCTTCGATCCCGATGATCGTGTACGGCTTTATCACCGAGGAATCGGTCATCGCGCTGTTCCTGGCCGGGATCGGTCCCGGTCTTCTGCTCACGGCGCTCTTCGTCGCCTTCGCCATGGTGCATGCGCGGTTCCTGGGCGGGCAGGAGAAGATGCCAGCGGCAACGTGGCCCGAGCGGCTGCGTGCATCGCGCCGCGCGCTGCCCTCACTCGCGCTCGCGGCACTGGTGATCTGGGGGATCTATTCCGGGGCCTTCACACCGACCGAGGCCGCGGCCATCGGCTTTGCGGCTGCAATTGTGATCACCGGGTTTATCCTGCGTACGCTCACATGGCGTGCCTTCCGCGAGGCAGCGATGGAGGCGATGCTGACGACTGTCGCGATCCTCCTGATCATCGCCGGGGCCAAGATCTTCGGGAAGGCGATCACGCTTTACCGCATCCCGCAGGAGATCTCGGCCTTCATCAGCCAAACGATCGAGACGGGTGCCGTCTTCATCATCGTGGTCGCCGTGGTGCTGCTGATCATGGGGCTCGTCTTCGAGGCGCTCTCTATGGTGCTGATCATGACGCCGGTGCTTTTGCCGGCGGCCATGGGGCTTGGCTTCGATCCGATATGGTTCGGGATTTTCATGGTCGTGATGGTCGAATGCGCGCTGATCACGCCACCCGTGGGTCTCAACCTCTATGTGATCCAAGCCGTGGCGCGCGCACGCATGGGAGAGGTCGCGCGGGGCGTCCTGCCGTTCCTGGTGTTGATGCTGCTCACGGCGGCGGCGCTCTTCTTCGTGCCGGACATCGCGCTCTACATTCCCTTCAAGCTGTAACGGAGGAGAGCGCCATGAACCGACCGACCACGCCTGCGGATACCGCGCCTAACCGGCTTCGCGCACTGCTCGCTGAGGAACGGCTCCATGTGATGCCCTGCGCCTTCGATGCGCTTTCGGCGAAGCTGATCGAGCAGGAGGGATTTGCGCTCACCTTCATGTCGGGCTTTGCGGCGTCGGCAAGCCGGATCGGGGCGCCGGATCTTGGGCTCATGAGCTATGGCGAGGTGCTGGATCAGGCGCGCAATATTGCGGATGCGGTTTCGATCCCGCTGATCGCCGATGGGGATACGGGCTACGGCAACGCGATGAACGTTCAGCGCACAGTGCGCGGGATGGCGCGCGCCGGCTGTGCGGCCGTCATGATCGAGGATCAAGTGGCACCGAAACGTTGCGGTCACACGCCCGGCAAGGCTGTCGTCTCGCGCGAGGAGGCTTTCGATCGTGTCCGTGCGGCCGTCGATGCGCGCGCCGAGGACGATATCCTGATCATGGCGCGCACGGATGCGCGGCATGAGCACGGGCTCGGCGAGGCGATCGCGCGGGCGGAGCGCTTTGCCGCTTTGGGAGCGGACATCTTGTTCGTCGAGGCGCCGAAGACCGAGGCCGAGATGCGAGAGATCTGTGCCAGCCTGCCGGGTCCGAAGATGGCGAACATCGTCGAAGGCGGGGAGACGCCGGCGCTCTCTCACACCGCGCTACAGGAGATCGGGTATGCCATCGCGGCCTATCCGCTGACCCTGATGGCGGCGGCCATGCAGGCGATGGTGGCGAGCTTGGCGGCTTTTCGCGACGACACAGCGCGCGAGGCCATCATGGATTTCGCGGAACTGCGTCGCCGGATCGGGTTTGACGCCTACTACGCAGCCTCCGAGACCTATGCGAGCTCGAGACGCGACAGTTGAGGTCTGGGCGCCTCGGGATCCTCAGGGGCCTCCAAAGCCAAGTAAGCGGTATCGTGGCTAGTCGCCCCGATAAGTCTTGCGGGGTTTCGGTTTGGTGAGCCAGGAAAAGGCCGAGCCGATCGGTCGGTTTGGCGGGGGCTCGGCTATGGGCTGGGGAGGAACCCAGGGGTTCCTTTGCGAGCTTTTTCGAAGCTTGGGCCGCGTCAAGGACGAGCCCGCTTCGCGGGTCGCGTGCCGCGATCCTTGACCCGGCCCAAGCTTCGGTGGCCGAGCCATTGATGAAGTGCAGTCTTGGCGTCAGCGGGACCAGGTGACATAGGATTTAGGCAGTCCGGCGAGGCGTTCGGTCCAGATCCGGCCCTCAGGGAATAGTGTCTCGATTTCACGTCTTTTGAGGACGGTGGTTCCCTCTATCA
The DNA here is from genome assembly GCA_039178805.1 of Pseudomonadota bacterium. Lineage (GTDB taxonomy): Bacteria > Pseudomonadota > Alphaproteobacteria > Rhodobacterales > Rhodobacteraceae > Thermohalobaculum. The sequence goes on from JBCDFC010000096.1 coordinate 9,322, forward strand.
TCTCGGTCCAGGCCGGCAGGCGTTTGCGCCATGTCGCTTTGAGCCAGCGGCGCGCCTGTTCCGGATAGAACCACCAGAAGGGCATGCCCGTATGCGCCTCGACCGGGAACCAGATCGAGGGCGTTTGGATCCAGAAGCCATGGGCGACCCGCCTGGCTTCGCGGGCGAAGGCCGCGCGGCGCCCGGCATCGCCCACATGTTCGATCACACTGTTCGAGAAGGCGAGATCGAAGCTGTCATCCTTGAACTGAGAGAGATCGCAGGCATCGCCCTCGACAAGCGTGATCCGGTGGGGCCCCCGATCTAGCGGATCGCAAACGACGCCGGGTAGATTCACGATGGTTATCTCGAGCGGTCCTGGAACGGCGTCCCAGCTCGCCGGTTGGCCGCCGAGATCGATGATGCGCATATCCGGCTCGGGCGCCATGGTCTCGATGAAGCGACGCGTACGCCTCCGCCGCTGAGCCGCAGAGAACGGCAACAGCAGCGCCCGAAAGGCGCGGTAGGGAAGATAGCGCAGCGACATGGGCCCTCGTCCTCGGCGTCGCGTCCCACATCCGGGGCGCGGACGGGGCTGTCAACTGCGGCGTCGGCTCTTGCGTGACTTCCCGCTGCCGCGCTGTCCTGCGCGTCCCACGGTGGAGCGAGCGGATGGAGCGGCTTTCTCCTCCAGGACGGACTGCCTGGCGAGCGGGTCGTCGGCGACGGCGAGCTCCATCTTCTCGAGGCGTTGCAGTTCGTCGCGCAGACGCGCTGCTTCCTCGAACTCGAGGTTCTCGGCCGCCTTCATCATGTCGCGCCGGAGCCCATCCATGACAGCGGCGAGGTTCGAGCCGGTCTTGCCCTCGAGCCCCTTGTCGAGGGTCGCGGTCACGCGCGCCTCGTCCGCCGTGCCCTGGTAGAGGCCCTGTAGGATGTCCTCGACATTCTTCTTGATGGTCTGCGGCGTGATGCCGTTCTCGTCGTTGTAGGCGATCTGCTTGTCGCGCCGGCGATCGGTCTCGGCAATCGCGCGTTCCATCGAGCCGGTGATGCGGTCCGCGTACATGATCACCTTGCCCTCGGCGTTTCGGGCGGCGCGGCCGATGGTTTGGATGAGCGAGGTTTCGGAGCGCAGGAAGCCTTCTTTGTCCGCATCGAGGATCGCGACGAGCCGGCATTCGGGAATGTCGAGCCCCTCGCGCAGGAGGTTGATGCCGACAAGCACGTCGAAGGCGCCGAGACGCAGATCGCGGATGATCTCGATGCGCTCGATCGTGTCGATATCGGAGTGCATGTAGCGGACGCGCACGCCCTGCTCGTGCAGATATTCGGTCAGATCCTCCGCCATACGTTTCGTGAGCGTCGTACAAAGGGCGCGACCGCCCGAAGCGGCGACCTGCTTCACCTCGTCGACGAGATCGTCGACCTGGGTTTTGACCGGGCGGATCTCGACGGGTGGGTCGAGAAGGCCCGTCGGGCGGATCACCTGTTCGGTGAAGACACCGCCGGTTCGCTCCATCTCCCACGAGCCGGGTGTTGCGGAGACGAACACCGATTGCGGGCGCATCGCGTCCCACTCCTCGAATTTGAGCGGGCGGTTGTCCATGCAGGAAGGTAGGCGGAAGCCATGCTCGGCGAGCGTGAACTTGCGCCGGTAGTCGCCCTTGTACATCCCACCAAGCTGCGGGACCGTCACATGGCTTTCATCGGCGAAGACGATGGCGTTGTCGGGGATGTATTCGAAGAGCGTGGGCGGCGGTTCGCCCGGTTGGCGCCCGGAGAGATAGCGCGAGTAGTTCTCGATGCCGTTGCAGGAGCCCGTGGCCTCGATCATCTCCAGATCGAAATTGGTGCGTTGCTCAAGCCGCTGCGCTTCGAGGAGCCGGCCTTCCTTCTCCAGCTGCTCGAGCCGTTGGCGAAGCTCGAGCCGGATCGCCTTGATGGCCTGGTTGAGCGTCGGGCGCGGGGTCACGTAGTGCGAGTTGGCGTAGATCCGGACGCGGTCGACGCTGCCAGTGCGCTCACCCGTCAGCGGGTCGAACTCCACGATCTTCTCCAACTCGTCGCCGAAGAAAGAGAAGCTTAGCGCACGGTCCTCCTGATGCGCGGGCCAAAGCTCAAGGCTATCGCCACGCAGGCGAAAGGCCCCGCGCTGGAAGGCGATGTCGTTGCGCTTGTATTGCTGGGCGATCAGCTCGCGCACGACCTCGTCGCGATTGTAGGGGAAGCCCGCCTTCAGATCCTGGGTCATGGCCGAGTAGGTTTCGACCGCGCCGATGCCGTAGATGCAGGAGACCGAGGCCACGATCACAACGTCGTCTCGCTCCAGGAGCGCCCGGGTCGCAGAGTGGCGCATCCGGTCGATCTGCTCGTTAATCTGGGCCTCTTTCTCGATGTAGGTGTCGGAGCGCGGCACATAGGCTTCCGGCTGATAATAGTCGTAATACGAGACGAAATACTCGACAGCATTCTCCGGAAAGAAGGATTTGAACTCACCATAGAGTTGGGCGGCGAGGGTCTTGTTCGGCGCCAAGATGATCGCGGGGCGCTGCGTCGCTTCGATCACCTTCGCCATGGTGTAGGTCTTGCCGGTTCCCGTGGCGCCGAGCAGGACCTGATCCTGCTCGCCGGTCATGACACCTTCGGAGAGCTCGACAATAGCGGTCGGCTGATCGCCCGCCGGCTCGAACGGCGTCTGCATCTTCAGCTGTATCCCGCCCTCGAGCTTCTCTCGCGCGGCGAGCTGGTCGGCAGTGGCGTGGGCCAAATCGAGCTGGGACATGGGAGACCTCCTGATCAACCGGAGGATATGCGTCGTGATCGTGAAGTGGACAAGGCGACCGAAAGCACCTCCTGACATTGATTTGCCAAAGCTTTTTGCGGACCGGTCGGGTCAATCAGCTCACAAACGTCACATTCTCGCACCGGTTGCCAGAATCGCGTTGACCACACTCTCGCCTTCCGTGTATCACTATGACGCAAGCAGCGTTTCGTTGTCGGCTTGGCGCGCATCCACCCCACCCTCGCTCCCAGCGCTGGGCCGGCAACGACATATCCCCCAATTAAGCAGAAGCTGCGCAGTGTACCCCCCCTTGAAGACGCACCGCCGGTTATGCCGGTGGTGCCTTTCTTTCTTTAGGCCCCTCGCAGGGCTGCACTGAAGCGACTTGCAAACGTGCCGCCGCGCGGCGATATCGATCCCGTCCGGCTGGCAAACCGACCAAGTGGCATTGGGAGAGAAGATGAGCGCGCGCATTTTCAAACCGGCCAAGAGCGCGATGAGCTCGGGCGAGCAGAACACGAAAGCATGGGTCCTTGAGTTCGAGCCGAACACCCCGCGTAAGATCGATCCGCTGATGGGCTGGACATCGTCGAGCGACACGAAAAGCCAGGTACAGCTCCGCTTCGCCACCTTCGATGAGGCGCGCCGCTATGCCGAGCGTCATGGGATCGCGTATTTGGTGGAGAATCCTAAACCTCGAGCGAAGACAATTCGGCCGATGGGCTATGGCGGCAACTACGCCCACAACCGCCGCCAAGCCTGGACCCATTGACCGCCGCGCCCTTGATCGGCGCGGCGCCGACCAGAAGGGAGCGAGTTCATGGGGGCTGAGGCGAAGGGTGGTGCGATCCATCCCGTAATTATGTGCGGCGGCTCGGGAACGCGGCTATGGCCCGTTTCGCGCAAGGCCTATCCGAAACAGTTCGCGCCTTTGCTGGAGGGCGGGTCGCTCTTTCAGAAGACGCTGCGGCGGCTCGAAGGGGAGGGTTATGCGCCTGCACAACTCCTCACCGGCGTCGATTTCCGGTTTATCGTGGCCGAGCAACTGTCGGATGCCGGGGTCGAGCCTGGGCAGATCGTGATCGAGCCGGACGGCCGAAACACGGCCCCGGCAATCTGCGCATCGGCCTTGATGGTTGCGGCAACGGATCCGGAGGCACTTCTGCTGGTGCTGCCCTCGGACCATGTCGTCCGCGATGTCGTCGCGTTCCATGCAGCCGTTCGCGCCGGCGCCGATGCGGCTGCTGCAGGTGCTTTCGTGACCTTCGGCATCACACCTGACCGGCCGGAAACGGGCTATGGATATATCGAACTCGAAGGTTCTGGGCGGGAGGGCGCGCAACCCTTCCTCCGCTTCGTCGAGAAGCCCGATGCGGAGCGGGCGGCGGAGATGGTCGCCTCGGGCCGGTTCCTCTGGAATTCAGGCATGTTCCTGTTTCCCGCCAAGGGCCTGATCGCGGCCTTCGAGGCGCATGCGCCTGACGTCCTCGCCGCCTGCCGCGACGCGGTTGCCGCAGGTCGCGAGGATCTGTGCTTTTTCCGTCTGGGTGAGAGCGCGTATCTCGCCAACCCGGATATCTCGATCGACTACGCGATCATGGAGAAGGTCGCGGGCCAGGTCGTGCCGGTAGACTGCGGATGGAACGATCTCGGCTCATGGGCGACGGTCTGGCAGGAGACCTCGCCTGGCGCGGATGGCGTGGCGACGTCTGACGGGGCGCTCGCCATCGATTGTAAGAACGTGCTGATCCGGTCGGACGACCCTGATATGCGTGTCGTGGGTCTGGGGCTCGAGAACATCGTGGCTGTCGCGACGCGCGATGGGGTTCTCGTGGCGCCGATGGACCGCGCTCAGGACGTGCGGAAGGTCGTCGACGGGTTGAAAGGTCAGAACGCCAAACAGGCGACTGAGTTTCCGAAATGCTATCGCCCCTGGGGATGGTACGAGACCTTGGCGCTCGGTGGTCGGTTTCAAGTCAAACAGATCGTGGTGAAGCCCGAAGGTCAGCTCTCGCTCCAATCCCATGTCCACCGGTCCGAGCATTGGGTCGTGGTTTCGGGGACGGCCCGGGTGACCGTCGATGACACGGTCAAGCTGCTGACCGAGAACCAGTCGGTCTACATCCCCCTGGGCGCAGTGCACCGGTTGGAGAACCCCGGCAAGGTCGAATTGCGGCTCATCGAGGTGCAGTCCGGCGCCTATCTCGGCGAGGACGACATCGTCCGATACGAGGATGTCTACGCCCGCGCCTGAGCCGTAACGATCCCAGTCCTGGGCGACCGGTCGTCGCCCAGGCTGGACCTCGCGGGCATCAGCGCTTCTATTGCGCGGACGCGCGACCAGTGTGTCCGTGCCTTGAGGTTCTAATCATGCCCCTGCCCATCACCGCGCTCTATGCAGGACTGCTCGCGCTCTGGCTCTTTGGGCTCTCGATCGCTGTGATCCGGCTGCGGTGGCGCCATCGTGTCTCGCTGGGCGATGGTGGTGTCGATGTGTTGGAGCGCATCGGCCGGGCCCATGGCAACGCGGCTGAGACGGTGCCGATTTGCCTCATCCTGTTAGCCTTAAGTGAAGGGCTGGGGGCATCGGCCCTCGTCCTCCATCTCTTCGGCCTCATGCTCCTGGTGGGACGCCTGACCCACGGCGTGCACTTTCTAACCAATCGACGCACGCTGGGTCTCAGGCAGATCGGGATGACACTGACTTTCTTCGTGATGCTTGGCCTCGGCATCAGTCTCGTAGTTCAAGGCATCGGTAATCTGGCGGGAAACGCATGAGCGATAACGACGATCTCACTCTCGCACGCCGTCTTTTGGAGGCGGCGAAGGCAGCCGGTGCCGATCATGCCGATGCGATGGTCGCAACGGCGACGAGCGCTGCCGTGGGCGTCGCCGGCGGTGCGTTGGAGGAGGCCGAGAGATCCGAGGGGCGGGATGCGGGCCTGAGGGTGATTGCCGGGAAAGGTCAGGCTTGCGTCTCCTCGTCGGATCTCCGCGATGACAATCTGGTCGAGATGGCGGAGCGGGCCGTGACGATGGCGCGCGCCGCGCCGGAGGATCCCTATTGCGGTCTCGCCGAGAGCACGGCCCTGTCGGCGCTGCGGGATGCCGACGGGTTGGACCTGCTGGACCCCACCGCTCCGGCCGATCCGGCCGCGCTCGAGGCGATGGCGCTCGAAGCCGAGGCAGCAGCCCTTGCGATCAAGGGTGTTGTGCAGGTCGAGCAGGCGTCTGCCATGTGGCAGCGCGACCGTATCACGCTCGCGCTCTCGAACGGGTTCGAGGGTGGGTATGCGCGGTCCACGGCGTCGCTCGCGGTCTCGGCACTTGCCGGCGAGGGGACGGGGCGGGAGCGGGACTATGCTGTCGAGACGCGCCGCCACGCCGCTGATCTGCCAGCTCCAGGCGATGTGGGCAGGCGGGCGGGAGAGCGCACGGTGGCCCGGCTCGGCGCGCAACGCCCGCCTGCCGGGAACTTTCCGGTCGTCTATGACGAGCGCGTCTCGGGCGGGCTGATCGGTCATCTCTTGGGCGCTATGAACGGTGCCAGCGTCGCTCGCGGCTCCTCCTGGGCGGCGGAGAAGCTTGGTGAGCAGCTTTTGCCGACAACGATCGACATCGTTGAGGAGCCGCATCTGAAACGCGGTCGGGGCTCTCGCCCGTTCGATGCCGAAGGTCTGCCGACGATGCGGCGCCCGCTGGTGAGCGGGGGCGTCCTGGATCGCTGGGTGCTCGATCTCGCGACGGCCCGGCAGCTCGATCTCGAAAGCACGGGCAACGCGCGCCGCGGCCTCTCGGGCCCGCCTTCCCCAGGCGTCTCCAATGTGAGGATGACGCTTGGCGAGAAGGATCGTGCCGGTCTTCTGGCGGAGATTGGCACCGGGCTCCTCGTGACCTCGTTCCTCGGCGCCGCCATCAACCCGACAACGGGCGCGTATAGCCGGGGGGCGAGCGGTTTCTGGGTGGAAGGCGGGGAGATCGCCTATCCGGTCAACGAGATCACGCTCGCAGGCTCGCTGCCCGAGATGCTGGGAACCTTGATCCTGGGCTCGGACGCCGACGATGCAAAGGCGCTTTCCGCACCCTCGATGATCGTGCAGGGGCTCACCCTTGGTGCCTGACGCAGCCGCTCGACTGCCATCGCCGCTGGAGGATCGGGCGCTCTTGGTCGAGGCAGCGGAGGCGGCCGGCGCCATCGCGATGCAGGCTTTCGGCGGCGCCTATCGCATCGAGGAAAAGCCGGACGATCAGGGCCCCGTGACTGAGATCGACCACGCGGTCAACGGCGCTTTGGCGAGGGCGCTGAGGGGCGCGCGCCCGGGCTATGGTTGGCTTTCCGAGGAGACCGCGGACGGGCCGGAGCGCTTGGCAGCCGATCGGGTATTCATCGTCGATCCTATCGACGGCACACGCGCCTTCATCGCTGGGCAGAAGGGGTGGGGGGTCTCGGTCGCCGTGGCGGAGGCCGGGCAGATCGTGGCCGCAGCCGTCCATCTTCCCGCTCGTGACGAGACCTTCAGCGCAGCACTCGGCGGGGGCGCGAGCAAGAACGGCGCGGCCCTCGCGCCTCCTGCCGATCCTGTCGACTTAAGCCAAGCTGAGCTTCTGGCCGCTCGGCCGGCACTCGAACCCAAGCACTGGCCAGGCGGTGTGCCGGCGATCAAGCGCAGCTTTCGTTCCTCGCTTGCCTGGCGCCTCTGCCTGGTTGCGGAAGGGCGCTTCGATGCGATGCTCACGATCAGGCCCACTTGGGAGTGGGATATCGCAGCGGGTGCCTTGATCGCGGCAGAGGCAGGGCGCGTCGTGACGGATGCGAGCGCCGCCCCGCTCGTCTTCAACGCACCGAGCCCAAGCGCTGGCGGGATCATGGCGGCCGGCCCGGCACTCCATGCTCAATTGGCCAAGGGGCGCCTCGGCTCATGACGGCAAGGACCAGCGCCCACAGCCCGCGGAATTGACGGGCCCGACCCGTGCGGCCATGGTGCGCGCGGTGAGCGGCC
>JBCDFC010000097.1:0-17022 GCA_039178805.1 Pseudomonadota bacterium
CGTGGGCGGAGCCCGACATGACCTCAACTCCAAAACACAGCGGCTTGCGCCACCGGCGGGTCGGTCAGCACCACGAAAGCGGGGAGGTGCTGGAGAGAGCCGGCGCCGATTGGCGCCAGCCCGTTTCTCGCGAGATCACTCGACGCTGAGCGCGAGGTCGAGCAGCCGCTGGCCGTCCTTATTGCCTTCGAGGAACGCCTTGTAGGACGTTTCCTTGGCGATCTTCTGCCAGGCCTGGAAGTCCTCTTCGCCCATCTCAGCGATCTCGACACCGGCCTCGGAGAAGACCTTGGCAGCATTGCCGTCCTGCTTCTTCGCCTCTTCCAGGTAAAACGCCTCGGCCTTGGCCGCACCGTCCAAGAGCGCCTTTTGCTGCGCCTCGGTCAGGCTGTCGAACTTCGCTTTGTTCATCAGGAGCGGCTGGTACATGAACCAGAGCGCATAGTCGCCTGCGGGCGTGAAGCACTTCACCTGCTCGTAGATGCGGAAGCTGACGAAGCTTGAGGACGAGGTGTTGGCGGCATCCAGCACGCCCGTCTGCATGGCGTTGTAGATCTCGGAAGACGCCATCGAGGCGATCGAGGCGCCAGCGCCCGCCAGCATCTGCTCGAACGCCTTACCGGCCGCGCGGCTCTGCAGGCCCTCCACATCGGATGGGCTGGTGATGCACTTGTCGACACCAGCGAAGCCCCCGGCGAGATAGCCATGGACGAGGACCATGACATCGTCATCGGCCATGATCTTCTCGATCTCGCCCATGAACTCAGATTCGTTGAGACGTGCCGCATGGTCATGGTTCTTCACGAGCCCCGGCATCAACGTGAGGTTGTAGGCGGAGCGCAGGCCGCCAGCATAGGCGAGCGGGAAGACGGTCATGTCGAGATCGCCGCGCGCGAGCGGCTTGTACTGCTCGCGCGGCTTGAACAGCGATTTTGACGGGAAGATCTGAATGTCGAGGCCGACATCGGCCTCCTTGACGTGGTTGGCGACGATCTCCGCCACCTGGTGGCGCACATCCGAGGTCGACCATTGATGGCTGAGGCGCAGCTCCTCGGCGAATGCGGGCACAGCGCCCAGCCCAAGACCCAGCCCGAGGACGAGCGAAATCGCAGTGACGGTGGACGTCAGCTTCATCAGTTCCTCCCTAGCCCGCCACTTGCGGGCGATGCTTTTCTTTCCGGCTAAGTACGCCGGCTGCCATCAGTAGCGCGGCATCGTGTGCAACTGTCAATAGGATTGTATACAATCTCACCAAGGGAACTTGCCCGCGAGGCGAATGCACGCTTCCTTGCGAAGCGATGGCGACGGATCGAACGAATCAACTGCACGACGGGATCGAGGATTTGATCCTCACCGGGGTCTTTGCGCCTGGGTGCCGGCTCGACGAGATGTCGCTGGCGAGCAGGTTCAACGTGTCCAGAACGCCGATCCGCGAAGTACTCCGATCCCTCGCCGCGACAGGTCTGATCGAGTTACGGCCCTATCGGGGTGCGGTCGTCACCGAGATCGGCCCGGATCGCCTGGCCGAGATGTTCGAGACGATGGCGGAGCTTGAGGCGAGCTGCGTAAGGCTGGCGGCGGAGCGGGCGGCCGTCACTGAGATCGCGCGGATCGAGGCGTGCCACGCTGCCTGCGCCAGTACAGTCAATGCGGCTGAGGAGGATGCGTACTACTACGACAACGCAGCCTTCCACGAAGCGATATACGTCGCGTCGGGGAACGCCTTCTTGGCGGAGCAGACACGTCAGCTTCGACGCAGGGTGAAGCCTTTCCGCAGGCTGCAGCTTCGCGTGGCCGGGCGGATCCAGCGCTCCTATGGCGAGCATGACGGCATTGTCGATGCCATCGTGGACCGACGCGCGGACGAGGCGGCGGCGCAGATGCGCCGACACGTGATGGTGCAAGAGACAGAGTTCGGCGCCTTGATCGCCGAAGGGCTGATTGCGAAAGCCCCTCAGCAACGAGATGCGACAGCGGGCTGAGAACAGCCTAGAGTGCACCTCCCAAAGCGCGAAACCGTCCAAGCGTCTCCCCTGCAGCGGCTGCGAAAGCACTGACGAGATGCGCCTTTGGATGGCCGTCCCGCTCGATCAGACCGAGGGAACGAACAGCGCCTGATCCGTCGAGCGGGATGCATAGAAGGCCACTGCGCGCATTCTCTCTCAGACCGGCAGGCCGGGGCACGACAGAGACGCCCAGCCCGTGCCGAACAAGGGACTCGATCGCCTCGAGCGCATCGACCTCCATCGCTTCGGACGGGGCGAGCCCGCGCGCAGCGAGTGCCTGCTCGATCTGACGCCCAGCCCATGTCCGGCGGCTGAACCAGATGTAGGGCCTCTCGGAAACGAGCCGGGCGATGCACTTGCTCGGCGGAGCGTCCTTTAGCGTCTCGGCGAAGGACGCGTTCGCGATGAGCTCCAAAGGCTCCTCGGCAAGTGGCCGCATCGTGAGGCCGGCAGGGACCGCATCGCCCGCAGGGCGCGTGAGGAGTGCTGCGTCCAAATCGCCGCTGCGCACGCCCTCGGCCAAGTCGCCGGACAGACCGCCCTTGATGCGGACGGCGATAGAAGGCGCCGATGCGCGCAGATGCGCGAGGGCAGGCGCTGCAAGATGGATGAGCGCAGACGGCACGACACCGAGGGTGAGCGTACCGCGGGGCCCGCCCTCGGCACCGACGGCAGCGTTCGCGGCCATCTCTTCGAGCAACGCGACGACCTGGCGCGCCTGCGCCAGTACCGCCCGACCTTCTTCAGTCAGTCGAGGCGGGCGTGACGAGCGATCGATGAGCGACGCGCCGAGCCCTTCTTCCAGCGCCTTAAGCTGCAGGCTGACGGCGCTGTGACTTAGACCTATGGAGAGCCCTGCCGCGGTCATGCCGCCTCTTTCGGCAAACGCGATCAGGATCGAGAGCTGTCGAAGGCTGATATTGGGTAGCATCGTTAGCTTTTCTTGCATCCCTGTTGAGAATAACTCGCTTCCGTGCGTATCGTGAACGATGTAGGCTCTTCACAATCGCGTGAAGGAGCACGAAATGGTTGCATCTTGGAGGGGGCCGGGCGTCGAGGCACGGATCGCGGCAGAGGCCCGTGAGTTTGCGGGGTCTGTCGCAGCGCCGCTTGCCGCGACGATCGATCGGGAAGAGCGTTATCCTTTGGAAACCGTGGCCATCATGGCCGAGGCGGGCTTGATGGGCATGACCATTCCGGAACGCTTCGGCGGCCGGGGCCTGCCGCTCAGCGCTGCGGTCGCAGCCGTGTGCGAAGTGGCGCAGGTTTGTGCTGCAACTGCGCGCATCGTCGTCGAAAGCAATATGGGTGCGGTCGGCGCGATCTTCGCCCATGGCACTGAGCAGCAGCAGCGCCTTGCCAGCGATCTCGTCCTCGCGGGCGACAAACCGGCGATCTGCATCAGCGAGCCGAACGCAGGTTCTGCCGCGACCGAGATGACGACCACGGCGCGGCGTGTGCGGGGCGGCTATGTGCTCAACGGTACCAAACATTGGATCACCGGTGGTGGCGTGTCCCGGATTCATCTCATTTTCGCACGTATCATGGAGAACGAGAAGGACCAAGGGATAGCTGGGTTTCTTGCCATCCGGGATGAGACGGAAGGTTTGGTGATCGGAAGGCGCATTCCGACCATGGGCCTTCGGGCCGTTCCTGAGCGAGAGATCCACTTTCAGGACATGTTTGTCCCAGACGACATGGCGCTGATCCCCGATGGCGACCCGGCGCGCGGTTTTGCCAAACTCATGACAGCCTACAATGCACAGCGCTGCGGTGCCGCGGCAGTCGCACTCGGGATCGGGCAAGGCGCTTTTTCGCAGGCGCGAGATTACCTGCTCGAACGCGAGCAATTCGGCCGACCGATTGCCGAGTTCCAGGGACTGCAGTGGATGCTGACGGATATGAGCATAGGCCTTGCGGCGTCCGAGGCGCTGATCACCAAGGCGACCATAAACGCCAAGGAGCGGCCGGGTGGTTTCCCGGACATGGCCGAGGCTGCGCAAGCGAAGATCTTGGCGGCGGAGACCGCGGTGAAGGTTACCAACGACGCTCTGCAGCTCCACGGCGCCGCGGGCTACAGCCGCGACAACCCGATCGAGCGCATGGTGCGTGACGCGCGTATGTTCACCATCGGCGGCGGCACGGCGCAGGTCCTGCGCACCCAGGTCGCGTCTTCCATCCTTGGGCTGAAGCTGCCGCAGACGCGTGACGGGGTCGCGACGCCCATCGCGCCGGTTCGGCCAATCGCCGCGGAGTAGCGCCGCGCGTTCCCAACCCGGGCGTCGCTGACTGCACCGTTGCATCCTCCCACATGCTCGGCTTCTCTATGCCGGTCTATGGGAGGGCGGAATGCAGCCGTTCGAGTTTCGAACCACGCCTGTGATCATCTCAGGTGCCGGTAAGACCGAGGGCACGGGCGAACATATGCGGGCGCTCGGCGCCTCGCGGGTGTTCCTCGTCTCCGATCCTGGGGTGCTCGCGGCGGGCCTGGCCGATGCGGCACAAGCGTCACTGAAGGCGGCGGGGCTTTCTTTCGACATCTGGGACAGGGTCCGCGCTGATCCGCCGGAGGCCGAGATCTTGGAGGCCGTCGTGGCCGCGCGGGAGGCTGGATGCGACGCTGTTCTGGGGCTCGGCGGCGGCTCACCCATGGATACGGCGAAGCTCGTCGCCCTTCTCCTCGGTACGGATCAGCCGATTGCCGACGCCTATGGCGTCGGCAATGCGCGCGGCGGGCGGGTGCCGTTGGTCCTTGTCCCAACGACCGCCGGGACGGGATCCGAGGTGACGCCAATCGCCATCGTCACGACCGGCGAAAACGAGAAGAAGGGCGTTGTCGCACCGCAGCTCATTCCCGATGCGGCGATCCTGGATGCGACGTTGACCACGGGACTGCCGGCCCCCGTGACGGCGGCCACGGGCATCGATGCGATGGTTCACGCCATCGAGGCCTATACGTCCCGACACAAGAAGAATGCACTTTCCGATGTGCTTGCGCGGGAGGCTCTGGCGCTTCTCGGCGGTAGCATCCGGACGGCCTGTACGACGCCAGACGATCTCGACGCGCGTGGTGCCATGCTACTGGGGGCCTGTCTTGCGGGCATGTCCTTCGCCAACGCGCCCGTCGCGGCGGTTCATGCCCTGGCCTATCCGTTGGGCGGACATTTCAAGGTACCGCATGGCCTCTCGAATGCGATGGTCCTGCCCTATGTGTTGTCCTTCAATCGAGAGGAGGCCTCTGCAGAGTCGGCCTACGCAGAACTCGCCCCGATCGTTTTCCCGGAACTTGAGAAGCATGATCGTTCAGGCCGCGTCGACGGGTTCATCGAGGAGCTCACCGGCCTTGGCCCTGCATTGGGTCTGGACATCCGTCTCCGCTCTGTTGGGGTCAGTCATAATCATCTGCCGATGCTGGCAGATGACGCGATGAAGCAGACGCGTCTCCTCGTGAACAATCCGCGTGAGATGACGACCGAGGCAGCGCTCGAGATCTATGGCAGGGCGCTCTGAGCACGGCCGGGCACGAAGGGGTCGCTCTTGATCGAGGGCGGGGTGGTTTGTCCCGATGGCCGCGTCATCTGGCGCAGTGCCTGGCTGTGGGGATCGCGCTCGGCGCACTCTTCCTCAGCCCGCTCGGCCAAAAACTGGAACGCTCTTGGGGGCTCGGCGCGCTCTACCTGGTCCGGGGGCCGCTACCGGCGCCGCCGGGCGCACTGGTCATCGGCCTCGACGAGGCGAGCGCTGAGTGGCTGTCCTTCCACGCCGCCGATCCAGCTCGCGTTTCCGACGTTCTGCCGTCCTGTTTGACGGAGGAGACGCGGCAGGCACTCCTCGATATGCGCAACATTCTGGAGCTGCCGCGCGGCGTGCATGCCTGCCTGCTCAACGTGATGGCAGCGCGGGGTGCGCCGGTCGTCGCCTTCGACATCCTCTTTCACAAGCCGCGACCCGATGACTTCGCCCTCGCCAGCGCACTCCGCGACGGTCCGACGGCAATCCTGCTCGAGACGATCGATCGGCGGCAGGAGGCAGTGCTCCAAGGCGCCCTCAAGCGAGAACGACCTTTGCCCGCACTCCGCGATGCTGCCTCGGACACGGCTTTCTTCTTGGTCGGAAGTGCTACGGGAAGTCTCGTCGACGGCTTTGTGACAGGGCTCGCCGGGTTCACCGATCTCACCTCGATGCCCGAGGCTGTGCTCGCGCGGCATAGCAGAACGGCAAAGGGACGGCTGGTATCGAGTGCGGCCGACTTTCGCCATTTCTGGCTCTACGGCCCGGCCAAGACAGTACCGACGGTGCCGCTGCGGGCCGTTTTCGATCGCAGCCGTCCATTGCTTCCCGAGAGGCTCGAGCACACTGCGATATTCGTCGGCATCTCGGACCCGGCGCGCTATGGCGAAACCGACCATTTTCGAACGGCGATGAGCGGAGGGCCCGCCGAAGCGATCGGCGGTGTGGAGATCGCGGCGACCGCGATGCTGAACCGGCTCCATGGTCATCTGATGCATCGCCCCGATGACATCGGAATGGGGATTTGGGTCGCGATTGTCGGCTTTCTCGGCGCGGCTTCCCTGCGCTTCGTCGGGGGGTGGCGCGGGGTCCGCGTGCTCATCATCGGCGGGTTCGTCATGGCCGCCGGGACGGCCGCCGCGTTCGCCATCGGGCGCCTCTGGCTGCCGGTGGCCGTACCGTTCCTCGTCGGGCTTCCGGCCCTCGCGCTCCTTGGCACAGCCTGGCGCTATGCCCAGGCCCGGAGTGTCCTGCGCCGACGTCTGGCGCGGCCGGTCATCGGTGCTGTGCTCGACGCCTTCGAAGATCGCCCACTCGGCATGACCGAGGTTCCGGGCACGGTCCTGTTCGTCGACATCGTCGGCTCCGTGGGGATTGGCGAAGCGCTGGGTGTTTCTAGCTATACGCGGCGCCTCGTGAACTTTCAGAACGCGTCGGCTGCTGCGGTCGAACGCGGCGGCGGCGAGGTCGTCGAGTTCGAAGGCGACAGCATGCTCGCCGTCTTCGCCGAAGCGGGGGCCGGGCGCGCCCATCCGGCTGCGGCATGCCGGGCGGCGCTCTCGATTATCGAGGCGGCCGGTGCAGGCGCTGACGGTGCTGCAATCGGCCTCCGCCTCGGGCTCCACTCTGGCTCGGTTTCAGTGGGCGAAGTCCGAGCCGGGGAGCGCTTCAACTTCAGGATCATCGGCGACACGGTGAACACCGCCGCAAGGCTTCAGCAGCTTGCACGGATCTACCAACGCGGCGACGATTGCGTTGCGTTAGCGTCTTCCGTGACTGCAAAAACTGCGACGAAGACCTTGTCGGGCGTTGTGCTCGAGCCGCTGGGCCAGCATCGGTTGCCCGGAAAACACGCCTCGGTCGAAGTGATGCGTATCCGCAGCGTCAACGCCGAAATTTAACCGCATTCGTACCGCTGATTGACCTCCCACGCGTGAAAACGTTTTCTCAGGGCCGATTGAAATTACAACCAGGGATTGAAGCTCATGGCGCACCGCACCTGGTCAGCTTTCAGGGGCGACCTCGGTCCGATCGGCGTCAGGGTCACCTTGCGGCGGCTCCTGCTTGGCACCGTCTTCGCTTGCGCTCCTGCAGCGGCGATTGCCTGTGTCGGTGGCGCGCCCGCCCAGGTCGTTGCGATCGATGGAGAGGTCATCGCGATCGCGACGGATGGTAATCGCCGGGCCCTGATGGTCGGCGACCGGGTTTGCGCGGGCGAGACAGTGGAGAGCGGGCCAGCGGGGCGGGCCGAACTCAGACTGACTGGGTCGGAAACGACGCTTGGACTGGCACCGAACGCCGCGCTCTTCATCCCCGACACGGCGGCCGGGCGGGCGGGCGATACGGTCACGCTTGGAAGCGGCATCCTGCGGTTCCTGAGCTCGGTTCGTGAGAGCTTCTCCGTCGTGACCGTCCACGCCAATGCAGGCATCGACGGCACCGAGGCCGTGATCGCGACGGACAGTGCGCAGACCCTCGTCGTCGTTCGCGAAGGCGTGGTGGCACTTGCGGCCGCGAACGCGGAACTCGCCGTACAAGCGGGCAGCGTGGCCTTGGCAGGGGGTGGCGGGGCCCAGGCCCTTGATGCGACCGAAGCGGCCGCGCTGCCATCGCAGTTCCGCGCGCTCGCGATCGATCCGGCGGGCGCCACGGATTGGGCGATCTACTACCCTCCAATCCTGCTCGCCGGCAGCAACCCACCAGCCCCCGTTGCAGCGGCGGCAGAGGCGCTTTCTGCGGGCGACCCGGATCGGGCCGAAGCACTTCTGGCTGGGGTCGCTGGCCCAGAGGCGGATGCGCTGGGCGCCGTCATCGCCATTGCGCGCGGCCGGGTGGCGGAGGGCGCGGAGAGGGCCGCGAACGCCCGTAACGCCGCCCCCGATCTCGCCTCCTCCTGGCTCGCGACCAGCTATGCCGAACAGGCCGCAGGCGATGTGCGTGGGGCGAGGCGCGCTGCGCGCGAGGCGGTTGCCCGTGCACCCGGGGATGCCTTCGCGCGTGCCCGAGTGGCGGAGCTCGACTTCGTAGCCGGCGATGCCGTAGGGGCCGAGCGCGAAGCGCGCGCCGCGATCGCCATCGCACCCGTCTCCCTCGCACATGCGGTGCTCGGCCTCGCCCGACTTGCAGCGAACGACTATTCCGAGGCGACCATTGCCTTCCAGCTTGGCATTCAGGCCGACAGCGAAGATCCGCTGCCGCGTCTCGGCAAAGGTCTGCTCCTGATCCGGCAGGGGCGCACGACGGAGGGGCGGCGCGAGCTAGAGACGGCCGCAGCGCTCGATCCGCGGCGCGCGGTTCTGCGCACTTGGCTTGGTCGCGCCTATGCGGCGGAGGAGCTGCCGGAAAAGGCACTGGCGCAATACGATCTCGCGAAGGAGGCCGATCCCGACGATCCGGCGCCCTGGCTTCTGTCGGCCGAAACGCTGTTCCTGCAGAACCGGCCGGTCGAGGCCGTGCGCGAGGTGGTAGCCGCCGAGGAACGCAGCGACGGTCGTTCCGTCCTTCGGAATGAGCGCGGGCTCACGGAAGATCGGGCCGTCCGCGCGGCCGCGCTCGGCCGCCTCTTCGAAACGCTGGGTTTCGAGCAGCAGGCGATGAACGCGGCGGCTCGCGCTGCAGAGGAAGATCCGAGCAACGCCGCCGCGCAGGGTGTGCTTGCGGATGTGCTGCGCGCAGGCGAGGGGCAAGCGATCGCGTCCGTGTCGGCAGCGTTCGCGGAGCAAGTCTATCGCGGCCCATCTACCGTACCGATCGATCCCGTCGGCTCGGAAAGTGACCTAACACTCTTGCAAGGCACAGGCGCCGGGCGGCCGAGCTTTGCCGAGCTCAGCCCCTATTTCGAGCAGGATGGGTGGCGCGGCGGCGGTTCAGCCTTCGGCGGCACGCAAGGCACAATCGGCAACACCTTCAACCTCCAAGCGCGACAAGAAGGGTTCTCAGCGGCCGTCTCCCAGTTCCACAGCGAGACTGAAGGCTTCCGGGTCAACAACGACATTCGCCACGACATCCTAGGCGTCGAGTTGCGCGCGCAGGCACTGCCCTGGCTCGATTTCTTTGGCGAGTACCGCTACCGGTTCACCGACGCTGGCGACCGGACGCTTGAGTTCGATCTCGACACCGTCATCGAAGACCTGAGCACCGAACTCGAACGTAACCTCTTCCGCTTCGGCGCACATGCCAGGATCGGCGCCGATCAGGACGCTGCGATCGTCGTGACGCACACGGTCGAAGACACGGAAATCGTGCAGCCCTTAAGCCTTGGATTTGGTCAGACTGTCACTGAAACCGATGGTGAAGCGACCGATGTGCAGGGACAACACATTGGGCGCTTTGGTCCGGTTACCATCGTCAGCGGTTTCACCTACGCAGATGCAGATTTCGATGGTGCCGCACTCGTGGACACTGGTTTTGGCTTTCCGTTCGAGATGCCGCTCGAAGTCGATACAGAGCAGGTCACGGTCTACACTTACGCGACATATCGCGACGCGCTTCCTTTCGACCTAGGCAGGGCTGAAGTGACCTTGGGCGGTAGTGTCGACCACGTCTCGATCGAAGACCTCGATCCATCGGTCTCTGAGGATCAGACCTTCTTCAATCCTAAGGTGGGCGTGCGGTACTCGCCGACTGATTGGCTCTCGATCCGCGGTGCTTGGACCCGAACGGTCGTGCCGGCCTCGATCACGCAGCAGCGCCTTGAGCCGACGACGGTCGCCGGCTTTGTACAGGGCGCGGACCAGGAAGTGGGAAGCCGCGTCAGCACGATCGGCGTCGGGTTCGATGCCCGCATCGCACCATGGCTGACCGCCACAGCGGAAGGCACGCGGCGACGCATCGAGACCCCAGCAGTCTCAGACGCGTTTGAGGACACGGAAGAGTTCGAGATACGTGGCAGCTTGGACGCGACATTGGCGAACCAGTTCGCCGCAGGCCTAGATGTCCGCTACGTGGATACAGAGTCCGGCGATGTCTTCAGCGACCTTGAGCAATTCGAGTACACCGAGGTGAAAGCAAGGCTCGGCTGGTTCCACCCCGAAGGCTTCTTTGCATCGGTTTCCGCCGGCGTCGTCTTTCATGAGTTCGAAGGCAACGATCAGACCGGCAGCGACACGTTCCCAGTCGTCGGGCTGTCAGCAGGGTATCGACTGCCCGATCAGCGCGGGATCGTCTCGGTCGACATCCAGAACCTGACAGACAGCACTGTGCGCTTCGAAGACCGTCCTTTGCAGTCGAGCTCCAACTTCGCCGAACCGCGTTTCGCGCGCGAGATCGCCGTGATCGGACGCGTTGTTGTGGGGTTCTGAAACTGAGGGTTCCGCATTCGGGAAAGCAGCTTGAAAACGGTTTCTGTCCCGGTAACCATCAAGACTCATCGGAGTGATGATGTCACAATTAGTTGGGAGGCTCGATTTGCGCTTGATTTCCGCTCTCACTGCTGCCGCTCTCGCTGCCAGCGCTCTTGTTACACCACAGATCGTCTACGCCGCACATGCCTCTTGTTCGGGTGGGGTTCTGCCGGCGCAGAGCCGCTGTGGTGAAAAGACACCCTTCATCGACCGTGTTGGACCCACTGGCGGGACCCTCGTCTGCAAAGCAGATCCCGGCGCGCCCTTCACGGTCCAGTACGACCTTTGGACAGTGATCGGTGGCTCGCCCCGTTACATCTGCAGCCATTTTCATAGCTGTAGTTGGGCCGCAGCGAACGACCCACAGGCATTTGCCGATTTCTGCTGATGCGGCCCTTTGGCCGATGATTGCCTTGCGGCGCCATGGACCGGCGCCGCAAAGACTACTCTGCAGCAGCCTCTGATCCCGCGTCGCCCAGTCGTGGGTGTGTGTTGTCCTGCGAGATCCGAAGGCTGGTGCGGAAGAAGCTCGTCCCATCCTTCCGGAAAACGACGGTCAGGTCTCCAGCCATTCGGCGCATGATCGCCCGGCTGATGGGCAGGCCTAGCCCTGCGCCCTGACCGGCGCTGGCGCGTCGACCGCGTGCGAATTTCGAGAAAATCTCTTCCGCCTCCTCGCGCGTTACACCGCCGCCATTATCCGCGATGTCGACGTCGAAGAACGCGCCACGCAGCATTCCCGACACCGTGATGCGCGGCGTTGTTGACCCGTTGTAGTTGATGGCGTTTGAGAGAAGGTTGATCAGCACTTGGCGGAGACGGTCCGAGTTGGCATCGACCGCGATCTCAGTCGCCATGGGCTCGACCTCAATGCTGACACCGCCGGCGCGCGCCAAGCCGGTCACGCTGTCGACCGCAGCACCGATCGCTTCCTCGACCGGGAGCGCCGTTACCGGAATGTCCGAGGTACCGCTCTCAAGCCGGCTGATGTCTAGAATCTCGTCGAGCAGTCGCGTGAGCCTGATACTCTCGCCATGAATGATGTCGATGAAACGCGCCCGATCCGCGGTGTCGATATCGGGCTCTGTCAGCAAAATCTCGGCGAAGGAGCGCACCGACGTCATTGGCGTCCTAAGCTCGTGGCTGACTTGGCTTAGGAAGTCATCCTTCTGTCGGTCGAGCCTCCGAAGCCGCTCGTTCGCGCGCCGCAAGGCACTGGCGGTCTGCTCCAGCTCATCCGTCTTCTCGGCGAGGCGCTGCGTCGTCTCCATCAGCCTCTGTGTCTCGTCAGCGATGTCGAGCAGCTCATCGAGCGAGGTGATTTCGCCGCCAGTTGCACGCATCACCATGGCGTGGGCGGATGCGGCCCCGATCGAGCCTGCAAGCTCACGCTCGAGCCGCGATATCATCACATCGTCCGGGAGCGGCAGGGTCCCATCAAGCCCCTGGCTGCGGGCGATGTCGTCGAACAGACGCCTTGCCGTATCGGCGCCCAGAATGCGCTGCGCGAGGACGAACAGCTCCTCCGCCGCTGTCTCCCGATGCGTGAAGCGCGGCGTGTCCCCTCCTCCGCCAAGCCGGAAGACATCGACGAAAAGCGCGCCCTGCAAGAGCTCGAGCGGGCGCATCGGTGCGAGGAGCGAGACGCTGATGAAGAGGAGCGTGTTGATCCCAAGCGACCAGATCGTCGCATGTACCAGCGGATCATGATCGGCGAGGCCGAGCAGCGCTTGCGGCCGCAGCAGCGCGATCTCGAAAGGCCCCGTAGCGATCCAGTCCGACCCATGGGCGAGCGTCGGCAGGAACAGCGTATAGAACCATAGGAGACCGCCCGCCGACAGCCCCGCCAGCGCGCCCGCCCGCGTCGCCCCACGCCAGACGATCCCCCCGATCATCGCCGGCAGGACTTGCGCCGCACCGACAAAGGCCGTGAGCCCCATGGCAGCCAGTGCGGCCGTCCCCTCGGATACTGTCAGGTAAAGAAACCCGAGGCCGAGAATGACACCGATAGCGATCCGCCTGCTGGCAATCAGCACTTCCCTCACATCGCCCGACGCGGCGTTCGAGCGCATGAGAGATCGCAGCGCCAAGGGCGCCACCATGTGGTTGGACACCATGGTCGAGAGCGCGATCGCAGCAACGATGACCATAGAGGTCGCAGAGGAGAAGCCACCGATAAACACGAGGAGCGCGAGGGCCTTTTGGTCGAAAGCGAGCGGCAGTTCGATAACGTAAAGATCCGGGTTCGCGCCTGCGGGTAGGTAGAACGCCCCGACGATCGCTATCGGCAGCACGAAGAGGCTCATGAGAAACATGTAGAACGGGAACATCCATGACGCGGTCACCAGGTGCCGTTCATCCGTGTTCTCCACTACCGTCACTTGAAACTGCCTCGGCAGGCAAAGGACCGCTGCACCGGCCAGCAGTGTCATGGTGAACCAGCGAGGCCCGAACACCTCTTCCGGCTCGATCATGTCGTCGGGCATCTGCTCGAAGACAGCACCGATGCCGCCGGCAACGCCCCAGACGGCGAAGATGCCGACCGCCAGCAACGCCGCGAGCTTGACGACCGCCTCGACCGCAATGGCCGCGACAACCCCGTGATGGCGCTCATTGGCGTTGATCGTTCGCGTGCCGAACAGAATCGTAAAGGCGGCGAGGCCTGAAGCCACCCAGAAAGCCGTGCGCGTCTGCTGTGTCGTGCCGCTGATCGCCTCGAAGCTCGAGGTGATCGATTGGAGCTGAAGGGCGATGTAGGGCGTCGTTGCGGTGACGGCGATCAGCGTCACGATCACGGCTAGGGTCGTCGATTTGCCATAGCGCGAACTGACGAGGTCGGCGATTGAGGTGATGCGATGCACGCTGCCGATCCGAACGAGTTTGCGAAGCGTCCACCACCATCCGATGAAGACGAGCGTTGGGCCGATGTAGATCGTCGCAAATTCGAGGCCCGATCGCGCGGCCGAACCAACCGCGCCGTAGAATGTCCAGGACGTGCAGTAGACCGATATCGAGAGCGTGTAGATAAGCGGCGACTGCAACCAACGCCCGCGGGCGAGACGGGCGCGCCTGTCGCCAAGGAACGCGACGCCGAAGAGCAGCACCACATAGCCCAAGGCAACAGCGAGGATGAGGTTCTGCGAAAGCACCGGGCGCGCCTACGGTGTGTGTTGCGCGTTCGCGCCCGATCGCCCAGTTCCCCTTGCGGGCATGGCAGAGGTTCGCGTTGGGGCCGCATCCGCTTGCGGGCCCGTATCGGCCAGCACACGCCGTCCGACGGCCCATGCCGCAAAGATCAGCGCTGCCCAAGCGACGAAGACATAGGCAACCACGATTGGGATGCCGAGGACCCTCGCATCGACGGCGAAGACGAAGGACAGTGGGGATGCGAGGAGGATCGCACCCGCCACCGGGAGCGCCATCGCAGCATCGCGCTGGCGCCTCCGTCCGACCGCAATGTCTTCGGGGGAGAGATGGGGCGGCCGATCGCTCTCTTCGGCGCGCTCACCCTGCTCAAGGCTCATCCCTTTCGAGCCTCGTTGCCCGCATCCACGGGGGAGGGCGCGAGGCTGCAGACCGCGTCGACGACCTCCGCATTGGCGAAAGGTTTGGTGATAAAGGCGCTCGCGCCGAGGCGCATCGCCGTTTCGCGATCCTCGCGCTGACCTTTCGCTGTCAGCATAACAACGGGCATATCGCGCGTGCGGGGATCTTCGCGCAGGCGGCGGAGCGCCTCAAAGCCGTTCATGCCCGGCATCATCACATCGAGCAGTACGAGAGCGGGCGCTTCCTCGAAGATCCGTTCCACGGCGCGCGCGCCATCGCTCTCGACCACCACTTCGAAACCCGCACGACCAAGCAAGAAGCTGAGCGAGGCAACGATGCTGGGTTCGTCTTCGGCAAGCAGGATGCGGGCACCAGGGCTCACACTCATCGGCGACTTCCTCCCACCGGTCGTTCTCTCACCACCGGTGCATTGGCGGGCGCGATTTCTACCCGGTCGGGGCGGCGCCTCTCAATTGAGGATGCCTGCTGGGCCCCGCCGGCGCAACGCCAATGCGCTTTGGCGGACCGTCGGCGATTGAGCGGAGATCACGCTTCGAAGGCAGGCACGGTGCGGTGGGTGCAGTCCTTTCGGGGGCAGATCCTACAGCTTTGTCCCACCGGCTCCTGCGGCAAGCTCTCGATCCCGTCACCGTAAACCGTCAGCGCCGCGTCCTGAGGCATCAGCACCAGAAGGTCCGAAACCGGCACCGCGACCGCGCCGAAACCCGGAGCCTTCACCGTTCGCGAGCGCGCGACGAAGACGAAGGCAAGATCCGTGGGAAACATCGCGCGTTGGCGCAGGATCTGCCCAGGTTGGGCGGTGCTGCGATAATGGAGCCAGAGCGGACATGCCATCGACGCCCTCGGCGGGGTGAGGCCGGGCATGCCGTAGAACTCGGTCGCCACACCTGCGGCATTGGTCTCGATGTAGCCGAACCGCGGCGAGCGCCTTCCGGGTTCGGGCGCTGGCAGGCAGGCGAAACGGCGAAATACCACTTCGACCGGTGCGCCCAGGCGTGCGGCGACGATCTCGGCATCGTAGCGGGATGCAATGGCGGCTTCGAGCAAAGCATCGAGCGGCGCGCATCCGGCATCGGCGGCGTAGCGCGCCAGCCGGGCGGCCCCAGCACGGCGCGCGGGTTGCGAGCCGATCATCGGTGCCGCATCGAGAATGGCCTCGATCACCGGGGCCGTGTCGTGGCCCGCTGACGTGGCCTCCTCGAGTTCGGCAAAATGATTGTCGCGGTTCGCGAACAACGCCTCGACTTCATCCTCCGGACCGACCGCCTGGCGCGCCGCATCGGCCTGATCGAAGTAGCCGGCCAGGGCCGTGCCCACCTCCGACAGCCGCCCGCTTTCCTCCGCCATGATCTCGACAAAGCGGGCGCGGTCGGCGGCGTCGATATCCTCAACGTCGCGCAAGATCTCGGATGCAGCGCGAAGGGCAGAGGTGTGCGTCAGCATGCTGTGCACAGCGTCGCTCAGGAACGGGTCATGCGTAAGCCTGTCGGAGAGCGCCCGCGTCACCGTCGAAAGCTCTCGCTCCGACCGGGCGAGCATCACAAGCGCGCGGGCCCAGCCGGGAAACCTGCCGATGATCTCGCCAGCATCGGCAGCGGCCATGGCGGCGCCGGTCAAGCGTGGATCGGCGGCGACCTCTGCAAGCTCCGCTGCAAGCCTGCGCTCCGTTTCGCCGTCCAACTCCTCGCGCCGGATCCCGATCTCCGCCGCGATATCGCTCAACAATCGGCCGGCGATCGCACGCTTGTTGCGCTCGATGAGGTTCAGGTAGCTGGGCGAGATCCCGACGCGGCGCGCGAGCTCTGCTTGAGTGAGGCCAAGCTCCCGCCTACGCGCACGGATGCGGGCGCCGACGATACCTCCCTGTGGCGTTCGCGCCATGGGTGAAACCCTTCCGACACCACAACTTACCGCACTGCAATGTCACTTCTTTACATTTTTGCAATGCAGCACGGCAAAATATTTACAAGAAAAGTAAGCGAAGTCAATTACTTGTTGAAGAATTGACACCGCAGGCCCACTGTGCGCGCCAGGGCAGCGTCGACGAACGCGTGCCTCCTTGCGGGTAAGCGCCGCTCAACGGCCTGCCTTATATCGATCCGGGAGGATAGAATGACCGACTTCAAGCTTAACCGCCGCGGTATTCTCAAGGGCGGTGCCGCGCTCGGCGCCGGCCTCGCGACGCCGCATTTCTTCGTACGGAATGCGCATGCTTTCACGAACGCGCCGACCGGTTCGACCGTGACCCTCGGCTTTAACGTGCCGCAGACCGGTCCTTATGCCGAGGAGGGCGCCGACGAGCTCCGCGCGCAGCAGCTCGCAGTCAAGCACCTCAACGGCGAGGGCGACGGCGGCATGATGAATACCTTCAGCTCGAAGGCGCTGCAGGGCAACGGCATCCTCGGCAAGAAGGTCGAGTTCGTCACCGGCGACACGCAAACGAAGTCCGACGCCGCGCGCGCCAGCGCTAAGCGCATGGTCGAGGCGGATGGCGCGGTGATGGTCACCGGCGGCTCCTCTTCGGGCGTGGCCGTGGCCGTGCAGTCCTACTGCCAGGAAGCCGGCATCATCTTCATGGCGGGCCTGACCCACGCCAA
>JBCDFC010000098.1:0-17005 GCA_039178805.1 Pseudomonadota bacterium
CGAAGACGCCGAGCGGCCCCGCGCGCGAGAGGGCGAGATAGACGAGCAGCCCCACCACAACCGGTGGCAGCCCCATGAGCGCATTCACCCCCACCAAGACCGCACCCCGCCCGCGGACCCGCGCAATCGCCAAGAGCGCGCCGAGCGGCATGCCAATGACGCAAGCAATCAGCGTCGCCGCCAAACTGACCTCGAGCGACAGCCCCACGATCTCGGTCAGATCCGCGTCGAAGCTGGCAATCAGCTCGAAGGCAAGCGCGAAGGCAGCGCCGAAGTCCTGCATCCCGATGCGTCGTCCCGCGTTTCTTCCGCCATGGCCCTGAAAGTGGCGAGGATACGGGGCGAGCGCAAGGACGGCGATTTGCGCTGAGTAAGTGGTGACCCCGGCAGGATTCGAACCTGCGACCTGCCGCTTAGGAGGCGGCCGCTCTATCCGGCTGAGCTACGAGGCCCCATGCCCGAGGTACGGCAGCGCCCGGGCGGGGTCAACGCCAAGGGCAACGTCAAGGGCAGCGGCCCCGTCAACGTTGCTCGACCGCGGGGATGATGTCGTTCGACACGAACCGCTTCAGCGCACCGGCATACCCGGCGGATCGCGCGGGCCGCGTCGGATCGGAAGTGATCGCGACGGTCAGCTCACGCTCCGGCACGACATAAAGCATCTGGCCGCCATAGCCCCGGGCATAGGCCGCTGGGCTGCCGCCGAGCCGGGTGAGGAACCAGCCATAGCCATAGTCGTCGCCCGAGAATGGAGAACGAGTGCGCGGGATCCAGGCCGCCTCGACCCAGGCCGCCGGCACGATCTCGTCCCCATCGAGGCGCCCGCCCTGCCGCCACGCCTCGCCAAAACGAGCAAGCCCGATGGGAGAAAGCGCCATGTTGTTGCCGCCGAGGTAGTAGCCCTGCGGATCGCGGGTCCAGGGCGGCATGGCGATGTCGAGAGGGCCGGCAAGCCAGGTCCTCGCGAGCGCATGCAGGCTCTGCCCCGTGGCCCGCGTCAGCACCGCCCCCATCAGGTGGTAGCTCCCGGTCGAATACTGAAACCGCGAACCAGGATCCGCCGTAAACGGGCGCGAGAGGGCATGCGCCAGCCAGTTCGGGCTCTCGACGAACGCGCCATAGGCAGCGCCCGAGGTCCGCGCCAGGCCCGCCCGCATCGTCAGCAGGTCGCCGACGGTGATCGCCTGAAGCCGCCGATCGCCCCCTTGCGGCATGAAGGGTGCAAGGAAAGGCGCCACCGGCTGCTCGGTGCCCTCGAGCGCACCGCGCGAGATCGCGATCCCCGCGAGGGTCGCGACCAGCGTCTTCGAGACGGACTTCACATTAGCCAGACGCGAGATCGCAGGGCCACGGAACGCTTCCGCCAGGACCGTCTCACCGCGATGAACGACGACAATCGCGTGGAGCTGCGAGAAGCTCTCGGCCTTAGCTCGGATCGGCGCCGCAATGGCGTCCGATGCGGCCCCTGCGAAGCCTGGAGTACCGGCTGCGAGCCCCGTCGCGAGAGCGCCCTTCAACAGATCGCGCCGACGCAGACAGATGGGCGCGCCGTGACCGGCCCCATAGCCTAGCGCATCGATCGAGCTCCGCATCGTCCCACTCCCAACCTTCCACACCAGCCTGTCTCGTTGGCGCTGAGCTGGCGCTCGGAACACTCCCACCAAACGGAGCGACATCAAACCCTCGCGCTTGGGCCTGCTCCTGACCGCGACGATCCGCTACTTTGCCGCCGTCAGGCAAGATCGACCGAGAGGGTGCAATGCATCGGCAAGGCGTGAGTAAGGCGCTCCGGCACATGGCTCGCTGGAAGGTTGGTTGTGTGGCCCTCTTGGCCGTTCTCCTTACCGCCTGCGCAGCGCCACCCCCGCCGGTACCGACGGCCGACGGCACCTCTGTCGCCGTCGCGCGCGATGACGCATCCCAAGAACGCGGCGACAAGCTGCATCCGCAGGTTTTGGCGCGCTTCGGCGGCGCCTATGACGACGCGCGCGTGGCGCGTTATGTCGACGGTATCGGGCGCAGGCTGATCAAAGTCACACCGGAGGCGGCCGAGCCCTGGACCTTCACCGTGCTCGACACGCCGAGCGTCAACGCCTTCGCGATCCCGGGCGGCTATGTCTACGTCACTCGGGGTTTGGTGGCGCTGGCGGAGGACGAGGCAGAGCTTGCCGGTGTCGTCGCCCATGAGATCGCCCATGTCACAGCGCGCCACGGCGCGAGGCGTCAGACAAGGAACCGGGCCGCAGGCGCCGGCATCCTGCTCGGAACCCTCGGGCTCGCGGTCTTGGGCATCGAGCCGCCCGTTGTGAGTGACATCCTGCAAACCGCGCTCGGCGGCACTTTGGCAAGCTACAGCCGCGAGGATGAGCGCGAAGCGGACCGCATCGGCATCGCCTATCTCGCGGCCTCGGGCTATGATCCGGAGGCGCAGGCGGATTTCCTCGAAGCCCTCACCCGCAACGCGAAGCTTGATGCGGAGATCGCCGGGCAGGCCTATGATCCGGAAGCGACAGGCTTCTTCGCGACCCACCCGGCGACCGCCGGGCGCAGCCGCGAGGCGCGCGAGACAGCACGCGCAACTGGCGTCGCGGATGGTGAGCGCGGGCGCGACCGTCACCTCGCCGCGATCGACGGCCTTGCCTGGGGCCCTTCCGCCGCCCAAGGCTTCGTGCGTGAGGGAAGCTTCCTCCACCCCGTTTTGGACTTCGCTTTCGACATCCCCGAAGGCTGGGCCGTGTCGAACAGACCAGAAGCCGTGCTCCTCGCTTCGCGCGACAGGACCCGCGTGATCTTCGACAGCGCCCGCGCCACGGCCACCGACCCGCGCGCCTATCTCACAGAAGTCTGGGCGCCGACCGTTGCGAGCGCGGTGGAGACGGGGAGTTTGCAACGTGTCGAGCGGCTGCGCATCGGCGGCGCGCCGGCTGCGCGGGGCCTGATGCCGGTGCAACTCGGCGACGACACCTTCGTGGCCGTCCTCGTGGCGATCAGGCGCGACGACCGCTATTTCCGCTTCACCGGTATCGTCCCGCGCGGGGCGGCCTCAGCCGGTATCGTGGTCGAGGTCACCGAGAGTTTCCGTGCGCTGAGCCCCACCGAACGGCGCGCGGCCACGCAACGCCGTATCGCAGTGGTGCGCGTCGCTGGCGGCGATACCGAGCGTTCACTAGCCCAGCGCATGGCGGTAGATGAGAGCGCGCTCGACCGCTTTCGCGTTCTGAACGACCTTGGCCCGAACACTGCGTTGCAGGCAGGCGGACGGGTAAAGCTCATCCAATAGCGCGCCCGCGGCACCAGGTCGCGGCGCGCCATGCACGACAGCGTGACTGGATTGGGGTCGAGATACGTGGAACGCCCATCGCGTCCATTGGATTTGAAAGAGAGCCGATGCCCCTCCTCTTCGCCCTCTTCGTCTCGGTTCTCGCCATGTCGTCGGCGGCCGCCTTCGAGACCCGCATCATGACGATCGAGCATGACGGGGTGGAGCGCAGAGCGATCCTGGATGCCGCCCCCGATCTGCGCCGCGCGCCGGTTCTCGTGGCGCTGCACGGTGGCCTTGCAGGGCCGCGAAGTGTGCGCAGGCGCGCAAGTGTCACGCTCGCACGAGACGGCTGGGCTGTGCTCTGGCCCTACGCCATCAGCGACTGGAACGACGGGCGCACGGATTTCTGGGGCGAACCCTTCGATACGGCTGACGATATCGGCTTTCTGCGCCGGCTGATCTCCTCGCTCGCCGAGCGCGGGATGGTGGATCCCGAGCGTGTCTATTTCGCAGGCCCTTCGATCGGCGGCATCATGGTCCTGCGCCTTCTCTGCGATGCGCCGGATCTGGTCGCAGGCGCCGCGGTCGCGATCGCGAGCTTCCCCGAGCGCTTCGAGTGCCAGTCCGGGCCCGCTCGCCCGATCCTGTTCCTCCACGGCACGGAGGATGAACTGGTCCCACCAGACGGCGGTCGGATCGGCGGCTGGAACCCGCTCGTGCGCGAGCGCGGCCGTGTTCGACCGGTAGACGATACCATGGCAGTTCTGGCCCGGCGGAATGGCTGTTCCGGCTTCGAGGAGCGTGCGTTGCCGAACAGCTCGACAAGCGACGACTCGAGCGTGCGCTTGCGCCGCTACGAGAACTGCGCGGCACCGCTTCTCCACTACATCGTCGACGGCGGCGGCCACACTTGGCCAGGCGGCCCTAGCTCCGGCCTTGGGGCGCGGATCGTTGGGGCGACCAACCGCGATATCTCGGCCACGAAGGAGATCGAGCAGTTTTTCCAAAGCCTGGACGGCGGTTGAGCAGCAAGGGCCTGGCAGAACGCCTTGCTCCAGCCTCCTCGAAACATGCCCGCGGCCGCGCCCTCCCACGATATGGTAAACTGAGTCGCCTAAACCGACCGTAAATCAGCGCTCTGGCATGTTGCGCGCATGGGCGGGGCTGCGTTCGGTGTTTCTTCACAGTTGCATCGCTAACCTGTCGTGGGGGGCTCGGCCGAAGCGCTCCGCGCTCACAGATACCGACCTGACCCAGCCGGTATCTTTCGAGACGAGCGGCTCCTCGGTTGCCGCTTTGCCAGATGCCATCTTTGACTGCGCTCCTCTGCTAAGCATCTGGTGGCACTCAGCGCTTTAGAACGAAAAAGGCCCGACCGAGGGACCGGTCGGGCCAGGATGCTGACCGCCTGGGAGAACGATCAGATAGGATTTCGGAACGAGCGCACGCGTCAGAGGGTCGCTGCCAGTTCCGTAACCGCATAACCGTGCGTGTTTTCGAGACGAACGCGCATTTTGCGCAGAGCTTGGGCTTCGAGCTGGCGCACGCGCTCTTTCGAGAGGCCAAGCTTGTTCCCGAGGCTCTCAAGCGTCTCTGGCGTATCGGAGAGCTTGCGCGCCGCAATGATCATCTTCTCGCGGTCGGTAAGCGCTTTGAACGCGTCAGTCAGCCAACCGCGGGCCGTGTCGATATCGCGGTCGCGGCTCACGGTCTCGGATGCCTGAGGGCCGTCGTCTTCCAGCGTCTCGACCCATTCGCGCCCATCCTCGCCCGCCTGCTGCGCGTTCAGCGAGAAGTCGGAGCCCGCAAGGCGCGCCTCCATCATCTCCACATCGCGCAGCGGTACGCCGAGTTCCTCCGCGATCTCGCGCTGGATCTCAGCTGCGTTCGGCGAGAGACCGTCGGCCGAGCGTTCGTTCTCAAGCTTCGCGCGGACCCGGCGCATGTTGAAGAAGAGCGCTTTCTGCGAGGAGGTCGACCCGGTCCGCACCAGCGACCAGTTGCGCATCACATAGTCCTGGATCGACGCCTTGATCCACCAGACAGCATAAGTCGAGAAGCGCACGCCGCGGTCGGGATCGAATTTCGAGGCCGCCTTCATCAAACCGACACCCGCTTCTTGGATGAGGTCGGACATCGGCGCGCCATAGCGGCGATACTTCGCAGCCATCGAGATCGCGAGCCGGAGATAGGCGGTTACGAGACGGTGCAGCGCCGCCTCGTCCTTGTCGTCGCGCCAGCGGCGCGCAAGATCAAGTTCGGTCTCGGCGTCGAGCAGTTCGGCAGACATGGCCTGGCGGGCGACGTCTCCATTCGAGGGGGCGTAGGCAGCGCTCATTCCGTTCTCTCCACTGTCGTTCACAGCGACCGTCTTGTGCGGTGATGAGGGAGATACGGATGCTCGGCCTGATCGGTTCACAAGCCTTGCAGAAAAAAACGTAAGCGAGGGCAGAATGTCGCAGCTCACTTGTAAATCAAGTAAATTTGAGCGCCTTTCTGCTCTCAATCGTCCTAATCTGAAGACTCGTCTCGCGAAAAAACCTACAGCAAGGTCACCTACGCTTCAGCACGCATGGCCGAGGCTGGCAAGGATTGCGGGGATCTCTTTCTTCACTTTGAAGAAACCTGCCGTGCAATACGGGTGAAAGACCGCATCCCAAGGCCTTTGTACTTCGCGAAAATCGATATTTGCGGCTGCGAGCGCTGGAGCAGCGTCGAGCAGCCTATCGCGTACCCAGCCCGTATTGAGGTACCCGGTCACCACGGTCGAAGCGCCCACGCGCTGAGCCCATTTGACCAGCGCTTGCGGCAGATCCTCGTCGGCAAGCTGCACCGTACTATTGGTGCCGACGCGCGCAGCGGCGTCATCGAGAGCGATGCGGTCGAAGGCTGCCACCATGTCGGAGACAGCTCGCGGCGAGCGTCGATGCGTAAGTTGCAGCGTCGCGACGTCCCGCACCGTGCTGGGCAGGCCTAAGCTCTCGACACCCAAATCCTCGGTCGTGAGCAGCACCGCCACGCCTTCGTTCACGCGCAGAGGTGGGACATGGCGGAGTGTGCCACGCGGCGGCAGCGGACCTTCGTCGAGCGGTACGGGATTGCGGGCGAGGCCCGTCGCCGTCAGCGGCCCACCCAGCCGATCGTCGGTGTATTTCGCGATGTTGGAAGCCGTGGCCGCATAGTTCTTGCCCTGCGTATGCAACCCCGCAACCCAGCGCCATCCGAGTGTATTGGACGCAGCATCCCCGTCCAGCAGGTGCCGCAGGAAGAAATCGGCGCCGATCCGCCAGGGTAGACCCAACGTGAAGCACCAGATCGAGGCAAACCACATGCGGGCGTGGTTGTGCAGATACCCGGTCTCCACAAGCTCGCGCGCCCAAACATCGAAGGCTTCGATGCCGGTCTGCCCGGTCTCCGCCCGCTCGATATCGACAGCGAGCGCCTCATCCGCCTTCAGCATCGAAAGATCGCGATCGAGCCCGGTGCGGTAGTCCAGCCAGACCGAGGGGCGGATCTCCAGCCAACCCTTGAAGTAGGTCCGCCACACGACCTCTTGCACGAACTTCTCACAGGTCGAGGGCCGGTGCCGAGCAAGTGCCGCGTCGACCGCCTCGGCCTCTGTCACCAGGCGTCGCGCGATATAGGGTGACAGCAAGGAGACGTTGTCCCTGCGTCCCGGTCCGCTGTCGCGATTGCGGTAGCCGCGGTAATGGCTGCCCATCCGCTGTGCGAACGCGTCCAGCCGGCGCAAACCCTCGTCACGGGTTGCGGGCCAGTCGGTCTGCAGTCGGTCGTCATGCCGTTCGAGCCCGAGCTCCATGCGCCCTCCGCATACATCACTGCATGACAGAGAAGGGGTGCGCGCCGACGAGATGGGAGGTGACGCATGGACGCGGCGCCTGCGGCTATTGCTGCACCTCGAAGGCGTGGATGTAGCGGTAGCGCTTGAGATCGGACTTCGGCAGGTCGCCATCGGCTCTTGGCACGAGAAACGTCGGATGCTCGGCCTCGAAGACAACGAGGTGGAGACGGTACTGGCCACTCTCCAAGTCGTCCGGCAGCGGGATCGTCCCCGACGCAACGGGCTCCTCAAGCGGGAAGTTGATTGCGATCGTGCCTGCGCAGAGCCGCTCACTCTCGATCCGGCAGAGCTGAGTCCGCATGCAGGAAAGCCGCATGAAATCGCGGTTCTCAGCGAGGTTGAGCTGCAGCTTCAGGCTCTCGCCGCCGCGGGTAGAGGCTGGGAGCGCGGCCAGCTCTCCGAGTTCCTCAAAGGGATGGTCGGAGGCGAGATTGTTGATGAATTTCCGCTCGCCCAAGCATTCACCGACCACGCGCTGCGGCGGCTCAGGCGGCGTGGCGAGGGCCTCGGCAATGTCGCGCTTGGCCAACGGGTAGACGACGATGCCCGAGGCGGCCACGCCGAAGATGGCGGCAACCACCATGCCGATGCGGAGAAGTGGGAAGAGGAACGGCATCAGGAAGATGCCGAAGTCACGCTCTCGGTTCCCGAGCGCTGCGAAGAGGATCATGAGCGCGCCGGCCAGCACGCCTAGGATCGCGAGTGCGTAGATCGCCTCCGCCGGGAGATATCGATAGATAAAACTGATGTGACGATAGATGCCCATAACCACTCCCAACCGCCTGGCCGCCCCGCAGCAGCTCACGCGTTTGGTGCGACGGCTAGCAGGAAAAGGCGTGACCGGGGAAGCGCGTCCGCGACCGGCGCGGTTCTGCGCTTAGGCCACGGTCTCGTCTCGCGGCGAGGCCACTTCAGGATAATCGACGCGCATCAGTGTCAGGCCCTCGGCCGGTGCGACAGGCCCGCAGGCCGCCCGGTCCCGCGCTTCAAGCGCCGAACGCACCCGCTCCGGCCGCCAAGCGCCCGCGCCCACGCGCTCGAGCGTACCGACAAGGCTGCGCACCTGGTTGTGGAGAAAAGAGCGCGCGTTCAGGTCGCAGATGACGCAACACCCCTCACGCCTGACCGAAAAATGGTCGAGCGTCTTCACGGGCGACGCCGCTTGGCACTGAGCGGAGCGAAAGGTCGTGAAGTCGTGCTGGCCGATCAGCATCTCGGCGGCTACCGCCATGGCATCGACGTCGAGCGGGCGCGCCACCCGCCAGGCGAGGCCCGCATCGAGCGCAAGCGGCGCCCGGCGATTGACGATCCGGTAGCTGTAATGCCGGCGGACGGCCGAGAACCGCGCATGGAAATCGTCATTAACGCGGGCCGCTTTGAGCACGGCGACGGGATGCGGCCGAAGATGGTGGTTGAGGGCCCCTGCCAGCCGGAAAGGATCCCAGTCGACGCCAAGATCGGCATGAGCGACCTGACCCACGGCATGCACGCCCGCATCCGTCCGCCCTGCCCCTTGGACGAGCGGCCCCGATCCATCGGGCGGTTCTGCGCCAAGAGCGAGGAGTGCTGCCTCCAGCACGCCCTGCACCGAAAGGCCGGACGCTTGACGCTGCCAGCCGACGAAGGGCGCGCCGTGATACTCGATGGTGAGACGGAAGCGGGGCATCGCGGTCTCATGACCCTCACCGCCCTGGCGCGCAACCCGCCGTGCCGATGCGGCGTGCGTCATTGCCTCGCGCCCCCGAAGCACCGATGTAGGGGAGCCGCGGGAGCGCGGCGGCATCGGAGGGTATGCGTGTTGGCACGGGACGGCGAGGATCGGGAGCAAAGCGGCAACAAGCCGGCGCTGCCGCGCGGCCCGGGCTTCGTCGAGACGCTCGCCGACGACGTGCTCGACGGCATCGACCGGATCCGGAACGCTGCCGGTGACGCGTTCGAGCCAACACTGCGACTGGGCGTCACCGGGCTTTCGGGCGCGGGCAAGAGCGTCTTCATCACGGCCCTTGTCGCGAGCCTCCTGTCCCGTGAGCGGCTGCGCCGCATGCCGGCGGCGGCGGAGGGACGGATCACCGGTGCCGTCTTGCGCCCTCAGCCCGATCCGAATGTGCCCCGCTTTCCCTACGAGACCCATCGCGCCCTCTTGCAGGGTCGCCCGCCCGAATGGCCGGTCTCGACGCGTGCGGTGAGCCAGGTGCGCATTGCCCTTCGGGTCCGACCCACGGGGTTTGCCGATGCGCTGTTCGGCATGTTGTCCGAGCCGCTGCTCGGCCCGCGGACCCTCAATCTCGATGTCACGGACTATCCCGGGGAGTGGCTTCTCGATCTGCCGCTCATCGAGCAGGACTATGAGCAATGGGCGGCCGAAGCGCTCGCGGCGACGACGAAGGCGGCGCGTGCGCCCCACGCCGCCGATTGGCAGCAGATGCTGAGCGGGGTCGAGGCGGGTGCGGCCCATGACGAAGCGGTCGCAGCCCGACTGGCCGCGGGGTATCGAGACTATCTTGTGCGTTGTCGGAAGGCCGGGCTCTCTGCTCTCGCGCCGGGTCGGTTCCTCATGCCTGGGGATTATGATGGCTCGCCCGCGCTCAGCTTTGCGCCCCTGCCGCGGCCCGAAAGCGGCGCAGGCCGGCGGTCGAGCACGTTGTGGGGCCAGATGCGGGCGCGGTTCGAGGCCTATAAGCGCCTGATCGCGAAGCCCTTCTTCCGCAACCATTTCGCGAGGCTGGATCGCCAAGTGGTGCTGGTCGATGCGCTGCAGGCGCTGGAGCTGGGACCGGAGGCGCTCGCGGACATGACGTCGGCGATGGCCGAGACGCTCGCCTGCTTCCGCCACGGCCGCTCGTCCTGGCTCGATCGCCTGATGGGCGGGCGGAAGATCGATCGCGTGCTCTTCGCGGCATCGAAGGCGGATCTCTTGCACCACGCGCAGCATCCGCGGTTGACGGCGCTGGTGGAGGCGATGCTGGCCGAGGCGGCGCAGCGCGCGTCGTTCGGCGGCGCGTCGGTGCGCGGGATGGCGGTGGCGGCGATCCGTGCGACGTCGGAGCAGGACGTGGATCGCGGCGGACAGACGCTCGCGCTCGTTCGCGGGCATGATGCCACGGGGCGCGAGATGGCGCTCTTCCCAGGCACGCTGCCGGAGGATCCGGGGGAGCTCTTGCGGGGCGGATGGCGGCCCGACGCGGGCGCGAGCTTCGCCCGCGTGAGCTTCCGCCCGCCGGAATGGGGGAGTGGTGGACCGCCGCATATCCGGCTCGATGCGGCCCTCGACTGGCTGATCGGAGATCGGTTGTGACGCGCAGGGAGCAGGAGCATGCACCGGGCCCGGTCGTTTTCGAGGTGACGGGGGAGGCATTGCCCCCCGCGCCGTCCCCAGCGGATGCGCCGCCCGTCGAAGATCTGCCGGCTGCGCGCGACAGCGCAGGTGCCGCGATGCTGACCCGCGCCGCGCGCCGGGCCGGCGGCGGTCGAGACACCGCGATACGCCTCCTTTGGTGGTCTCTCGGCGGGCTCGTCGCATTGTGGTTGGCAACCTCGCTCAGCACCTTCATCGACGGGCTTTTCGTTCAGGCCGCAGCGCTCGGCTGGATCGGCACCGCTCTGATCGGGCTATTGGCCCTTGCGCTGCTAACGCTCGCGTTGCGGGAATTGGCCGGCGTAGCACGGCTTGGTCGGATCGACGTGCTGCGCGCGCGGGCCGAGACCGCGTTCGCTGGCGTGGCAGGCGACGGGCCAACGCGCGAAGCGGCGGGCCAAGCGCTTTCGATGCTCGAGCGGTTCTACGCGGGTCGCGACGACGCAGCCGCGGGGATCGAGGCGCTGCGCGTGGCGGCCGGCGATGTGCCGGAGCCCCGGGAACGCCTGGAGATCGCTGAGAAGGTGCTGCTTGCACCGCTGGATGCGCGCGCGGGACGCGTCGTCGAGCAGGGCGCGCGCGAGGTTGCGGCGGCGACGGCGATCGTTCCAATGCCCGCGCTAGATGTGCTGCTGGTTCTGTGGTCCAACCTTCGGATGCTGCGCCGGGTCGCGGAGGTCTATGGCGGCCGGTCAGGGTGGTTCGGGTCCTGGCGGCTCTTGAAGGCGGTCGCGGCGCATCTCGTCGCCACGGGCGCAATCTCGGCCACAGACGATCTGCTCGGACCATTTGTGGGTCACGGGATCGTCGGGCGCTTGTCGCGCAGATTTGGCGAGGCTGCGGTCAACGCCGCGCTGACAGCGCGCGTCGGGACAGCGGCCATCGCGGTTTGCCGACCCCTGCCCTTCCACACTCAACAACCGCCGCGCGCGCGCAGCCTGCTGCTGAGCGCCATCGGCGACTGGCGCGGGCGCGGGGCCCGCGAGGACGAAGCAGCCGGTTAAGCGACAGCGCGCCCTAGACGAAAGTGAAGAAGTCGCCAAACAGGAAGAAGTCGTTGTCGAACGGAACGTTTCCGCTGCCGTCGAGCTCGAGCAGAAACACCTCCTGCTCGTTGAACGCATTCTCAGGGCTGATCGAAACGGCGGCGAGGACATCCGCCTCGTCCACGGCCGGATCGGCGAGGGCGTCGAGGTAGAACTGCAGCCCTTCCGCATCGGGCGGTCGGCCGAGCACGTTCTGGAAGACGATGTCGATGAAAGCCTCGTCCGTCAGCGTATCGACATCGCCGAAGAGAAGCTGGAACTCGGTCGAAGCGATGAACTCTGCCGCGATATCCGTGACCGAGAGGCCCGCGTCGAAGCCGTCCAGCCAGAAGTTGAGGCCAGCGAGATCAGCATTCCGGCCGAAGGCACCTTCATAAAGCAGCGCGATCTGTTGGACCGGCGTGACCGCATCGAAGAAGTTGGTGACGGTCACCTCATAGGCACCAGTGCTGGAGAAGAAGCCGCCCACCGCGATCAGGAAGTCACCCGAAGTCGGCGCTTGGAAGAGGATCTTGGCGTCGAGGCTTTCGAGAATGTTGAAGTCGTCGTTCTCGACCAGCGTCTCGCCACTGCTGTCGATCACCGCCAAGAGGCTGTCGAGGATGCTGCCCTCGGGCGCTATGGCATCGATGATGATCGTGTCGCCAGCATCGAGCTCGATCTCGAAGAAATCCACATCGACGTCAGAACCGATGACGCCGGTCACCGTCTCCCCCGGGTCGATATCGTTGGGGAAAGCCGGCGCACTGGTGACGCTGACCGGAAAGTCGATGGTGATGCTGAAGATGGCGTCGTCCGGATCGGCCAGGTCATCGCCCGATGACACAGACGTTCCAAAGACGCTCGTGCCGAGGAAGTTCGCAGGGAAGCTGAAGTTCGGACGAGGGTTGTTTTCGATCGGCGAGTCAGGATCGCTCACCGGGTTGTTCATGATCGGCGCATCGTCAGCGACGTTGGGGTTGCTGGCGATCGGCTTCGTCGGATCGACTGCGATGCCGACAACCCCGAAACCGGTCGAGGTGCCGTCGCCGTCACCACCGTCGTCATCGGTCGTCGGGTCCTCATCGGGGGGCGGGCCGTCGTCTGCGGCATCGTCATCAGCGCTTCCGCCGGAGCCGAACGGGCCATCGGCACCGTCGAGGGCGCCTTCAAGCGCGTCGGTTACGCCGCCCGGAACGCCGAATCCGAGACCGCCGAGGCCGCCGCCCAGCAGGAGGAGTGTTTCGCCCAGCATTCCAATGCCCCCTTATCGTAGCACGGCCCCCGCCGCCTTTGCCGCCCGCAGATGGCTCGGACGGCTTCCTCGCTACCAAAGCTCGCCGCAGGACTCAGCGCAGCCGGGACGTAAAATGCGCTGGAATGCGCGCGGTTTCCACCGTGAATTTCATCCTCCGCCTCGACTTGGCCAAAAGGTGACAGGCCGCGGCATCGGTGCATGGCCGTTTCCCATCGGATAGGCCCCGCAATCGTGCGCCACCGGGTTTCTTCCTATGCATCCCACTCGAAGCCCGAGATCGCCGGGGCCAGCCCGGCGATCACAGTGTCGGTCTGCTCTAATCGGGCTTGGGCCTAGAAGGTGCGGTGCATGCCGAGGAAGTGCTCGGAGAGCGTGATTGCATGCCTCGGCCGGTCGATCGTCACACGGTATCCGAGGGCATCGATGACATCTTGTCGGTTGATGCCGATATCGTCGAGCAGACGATCGTCTTTCTGTAGTAGGCCGCGCAGGATCTCCCGCTGGCGGCGTTCTTCGATGAGTTGCGTGATCCAGTTCACGAGAAGCGTCAGCATCGGTCGTCTCCCATTTCAATGGGGCCGAACTGGCCCGGCGATGGAGGGAAGGTGGCGACTGACCCCGATTCAGCCAAACTGATTCCATTGACATCAGACTTCAGCGTTGCTTAATTCTTGGGATGGATCAGAGCCCGATTGCAGCAGCGCGCCCCGCCGCACTTCCACCAAGCGCCACGCTCGACATCGACGTGATGCGGAGCGTTCTGGCTATCGCGGAGACCGGTGCGTTGACGCATGCGGCGCAAAGGGTCGGCCGCACGCCGGCG
This sequence comes from Pseudomonadota bacterium, assembly GCA_039178805.1. Taxonomy (GTDB): domain Bacteria; phylum Pseudomonadota; class Alphaproteobacteria; order Rhodobacterales; family Rhodobacteraceae; genus Thermohalobaculum. The sequence goes on from JBCDFC010000098.1 coordinate 13,586, forward strand.
GCGCTCTCGATGCAGTTGAAGAAGCTTGAGGATCTGCTCGGCGAACGGCTCTTTGAGCGTGAACGTCAGGGGATGGTGCCTTCAGCTGCAGGAGAGCGCCTGCTGCCCCATGCCCGGCGTTTGATCGAGGCGCATAGGGAAGCGATCGATGCGTTCCGTTACCCGTCGCTGTCCGGCACCGTCCGGCTGGGACTGATCGACGACTATACGGGCGGGCGGATGGCGGAGGTCCTTTCGGGTTTCGCGCGCTCGCACCCGGAAGTGATCGTCGACACGATCATGGGGCGGACAACCATGCTCGTGCCGATGATCGAGGCCGATGAGTTGGATCTGGCGCTGATCACGCCGGGCTCGGGCACAAGCTGGCAGCCGGCGGATCGTGTCGTGCATGAGGAGCCGATTGTTTGGGCCGCAAAGGAGGGGGGCTCGGCCTGGCGGCAGCGGCCGGTTCCCGTCGCCGTCGCGACGAGCAGCTGTAGCTGGCGGCGCATGACGCTTGAGACCTTGGAGCGGACCAACACACCCTATCGCGTTGCCTATCAGTCGGACTTTATCGTGCCGCAGCAGGCGGCGGTGATGGCGGATCTTGCGGTCTCTCCGATGCCGCGGAGCGCGCTTTTGCCCGGGATGCGACAGCTTCGGCCGTCCGAAGGGTTCGATGGTCTCGGCAATACGCGCATTGCGCTCAGGCTCGGTGCAGATCCCTCACCCGCCGTGCTGGCACTGGCGGAACGGATTTCGGACTGCTGCTGCGCGCTGCCCGGCTAGCGACGGTCATGTCGGGGCTTCTCGCGGGACATCGCATCCTCGTCACCGGCGCGGCCGGCACGATCGGGCGGGCGGTGGTGTCCGCGGTTGCGGCTGAAGGCGGCACGCCGATCGGCGCAGACATCGCTCAGACGGCTTGGGTCGACTACCTCGTGGATGTCACGAGCGAGGCCGAATGGGCGCGGGTTGTCGAAGGGATCGAGGCTGAACACGGCCAACTCGATGGGCTTGTGACCGCGGCTGGGATCATCCATGTGGCGAGCCTGCAGGACACGACCTACGCGGATTTTCGGCGGGTTATGTCGATCAATGTCGATGGCACGTTCCTCGCCTGCAAGGCGATGTGGCCCCTCTTGCAGCGGAGCAGCGCGCCGTCGATCGTGACGGTGTCCTCGGTCTCCGGCATCGTCGGCGGGGCGAAGTTCGCAGCCTACAACGCGTCCAAGGGCGCTGTACGGTTGCTGACGAAATCCATGGCGCTGTCGGGGGCGCGGGAACAGCCGGCGATCAGGGCAAACTCCGTTCACCCGGCCTTTGTCGAAGGCGAGATGGTCGATGGGATCGCCGCGAAGATGCGCGAGCCCGCCAAGGGCCATGAGAAGATGCGGAGCATGGTGCCGCTCGGCCGGTTTGCCGAGCCGGCCGAGATCGCCACGACGATCATGGGCCTGCTTTCTCCGGCGAGCGCCTTCACGACTGGAGCCGAGATCGTGCTGGACGGCGGGCTGACCGCCGAGTGATCAGGCGAAGTGGCGGTCGATACCGCGCCGGATGGCCGGGATCACGATCAGCGTCATGACCGGCACCATGATCGCCGACATGAGGGCGGTGCGCAGCGGCATGGCCATCATGGGCGCAATCTCACCCAACACAAACAGGGCGAGCGTGATTGTGGGATAGACGGTGGCGAACACGGCCAGGACGAGTGCGGCTTGCTTGCGGTACATATTCGTTGATTCCGGTGGGCTGCTTATGCGCAGCAAGATAGGTCACATTTGCTGACTTAAATAGACTGCGAGCGATGCGTTTTGCTCAGATCCGCTTTGCGCGCGTGACAGCCGTCACAGAGCCGGGGCGTCGAACACGCCATGTCGTATGCTCTGCTAAGGAGTGTGACATGGCTCGCCTAATCTCGTTTCCCCGTTCGACACGGCTGATCCTGGCTGGTGCCTTCTTGATCGGTTTTGCTGCCGGTCTCTCAGGGGTCGCAGAAGCATCGCCGCAACCGACGCTTCGCGGCGCCGAGGCGACTTATGTGGTGAACGGCTTGCCGGCCTCCCCGGCCATGAGCGCAGCGATGGCGGCCGCGGGCCTCGTTCCCGGGCACTATCTGGTCGAGACTGACGCGACTGGCGCTCGGCTCCGCCTTTACAGCCAGGCGAAGGCACTCAGCGTCTAAACCAAGTGCGGCTGCCCTTGCGCTTTCGGCAATGAAGGCGTAGTTAGCGCTCGACATCGCGGTGGCCTCGCCATCCGGCGCGGTCCCGCCCCCGGGATCTCGTCGGCGGGCCGTGAGGCGCGCCGTTTTCGTTTTCGCCGGACGGGTCCGAAGCGGGCTCGGGAGGGTAAATGCCGAACCACGTCGCCAAGGCACCGATCGACCAGAGACTGGCCGAGATCGTGCGCCCCACGATCGAGGGTATGGGATTCGGTCTAGTGCGGTTGCGGCTGATGGGCGGCAAGCGGATCACCATCCAGATCATGGCCGAACGGCCCGACGGCACGATGCATGTGGAAGAATGCGCGAAGCTCTCGCGCGCGCTGTCCGCGGTGCTGGACGTGGAGGATCCGATCGAGGGCGAATACGTGCTCGAGGTCTCCTCCTCCGGCATCGACCGGCCGCTCACGCGGCTTGAGGATTTCGACCGCTGGGAGGGGTTTGAGGCGAAGCTCGAGACCGAGGAGATGATCGAGGGCCGCAAACGCTTCAAAGGCATCCTCGCGGGTATCGATGGCTCGGAAGTGCTGATCGAGATTGAGGAGGGCACCATCGGCCTCGAGTTCGACTGGCTGTCGGACGCGAAGCTGATCCTGACAGACGACCTCGTAACCGAGAGCCTGCGCCGCGGTGGTAAAGCGGGTCAGCCGGAGTTCGACGAAGGCGCTTTCGACGAGATCATCCAGAGCGACATCGACGACGAGGACCTGGGCGCGGACGAAAGACCCGCGCGTGTGAATGGAGACGCCTGAACATGGTCAGCGCGAACAAACTTGAACTCCTGCAGATCGCCGACGCGGTTGCGCGCGAGAAGCTGATCGAGCGCGAGCTGGTGCTCGAGGCGATGGAGGACAGCCTCGGCAAGGCGGCGCGCTCCCGCTATGGCGCCGAATACGACATCCGCGCCTTCATCGACCGCAAGTCGGGCGAGATCCAGATGTCGCGCGCCATGGAGGTGGTCGAGGAGGTGGAGAACTACTTCACCGAGATCTCGATCGAGGAGGCGCGCCTCAAGAACCCCGAGGCGCAGGTCGGCGATTTTATCACTGAGTCGCTGCCGACCATGGAATTTGGCCGCATCGCCGCCCAGACGGCGAAGCAGGTCATCGTGCAGAAGGTGCGCGATGCGGAGCGTGAGCGGCAGTACGAGGAATACAAGGACCGCGTGGGCGAGATCATCAACGGCGTGGTGAAGCGGGCCGAGTACGGCAACG
>JBCDFC010000099.1:0-16969 GCA_039178805.1 Pseudomonadota bacterium
CATCGACTGAGCGTTTTCTCTCCATGTGTCTGCACCGATCGCCCGCGGCAGTCCTACGGGCGCCAAGTTATCTCCTCCGCCGCGGGCGCCTGCGGTCCCACGGGCCGGGTGGTAGACGCGGCGGCATGGACGGCGCAGGCCACAGGCCTGCGGCGGAACTCACCCCATGGTCGGGATCGAGAAATCCGCCCCTTCTTTCACACCTGACGGCCAGCGCGCCGTCACCGTCTTCGTGCGGGTGTAGAACTTGAACGCGTCCGGCCCGTGCTGGTTGAGGTCACCGAAGGCCGATTTCTTCCAACCGCCAAACGTGTGATAGGCAAGCGGCACCGGGATCGGCACGTTTACCCCAACCATCCCGATATTGATCCGGTTCGCGAAGTCCCGCGCCGTATCTCCGTCCCGCGTAAAGATCGCAGCGCCATTGCCGTATTCATGGTCCATGGCGAGGCTGATCGCCTCCTCATATGTCTTGGCGCGCACGGTCGAGAGCACCGGGCCGAAGATCTCGGTCTTGTAGATGTCCATGTCCTTCGTGACCCGATCAAAGAGGCAGCCGCCCATGAAGTTGCCGCCCTCATAGCCCTGCATCGAGAAACCGCGCCCGTCGACGACGAGCTCCGCGCCCTCTTCGACCCCGCGATCGACCAGGCCCTTGACCCGGCCGAGCGCCTCACGCGTGACCAGCGGCCCGAAATCCACATCGTCGCCGGCGGTATAGGGCGCGATCTTGAGGCTCTCGACGCGAGGCGCGAGCTTGCTCACCAGCTTGTCGGCCGTCTCCTCGCCGACCGGCACCGCGACCGAGACCGCCATGCAGCGCTCACCCGCAGCACCATAGCCCGCCCCCACCAGCGCATCGACGGCCTGGTCGAGATCGGCATCCGGCATGACGATCATGTGGTTCTTGGCGCCGCCGAAGCACTGTACCCGCTTCCCCGCCGCCGTCCCGCGCGAATAGACATACTGCGCGATGGGCGTCGAGCCGACGAAGCCGACCGCCCCGATATCCTCATGGTCGAGGATCGCGTCCACCGCGTCCTTGTCGCCGTTCACGACGTTTAGGATGCCCGCAGGCGCCCCCGCCTCCAGCATCAGCTCCGCCAGCAGCATCGGGCAGGACGGGTCGCGCTCCGACGGCTTCAGAATAAAGGCGTTGCCGCAAGCGATCGCCGGGCAGAATTTCCACATCGGGATCATGGCCGGGAAGTTGAACGGCGTGATACCCGCCGCGATCCCGATGGGCTGACGCATCGAGTACATGTCGATGCCGGGCCCAGCGCCTTCGGTATACTCGCCCTTCAAAAGATGCGGAGCGCCGATGCAGAACTCAGCGACCTCCAGCCCCCGGATCACGTCTCCCTTCGCATCAGGCAGGGTCTTGCCATGCTCGCGGCTAATGCTCTCGGCCAGCCGGTCCATGTTCGCGTGCAGGAGATCGACGAACTTCATCATCACCCGCGCGCGCTTCTGCGGGTTGGTCGCGGCCCAAGCCGGCTGCGCGGCCTTGGCGTTCTCGACAGCCGCCGCCAGCTCCGCCCCGCTCGCCAGCGGCACCCGCGCCTGCACCTCGCCCGTCGCCGGGTTGAACACATCCGCGAAACGGCCCGACTGGCCCTTCACATGCTTGCCGCCGATGAAGTGGGTGAGTTCGGTGGTCATGTCTTCCTCCCTGGGGGCCTCGCCGGGCATGGGCAGCGGCTGATCTCCGCCGTTGGCCCGTGATCCCCTTATTCGCGGCCCAAGATCAAGAGCGCCCGGCCCGCTAGATGAAAGGGAACCAATCGCTAGCGGTCCGACTCTGACGGAACGCACCCATCCAGGTCATCCCCGGGCTCGACCCGGGGATCCAGAAGGCCGAATGAATTCAACCGCCTGCAGGAAAGATGGATTGCCGGATCATGTCCGGCAATGACGGTATCAAGTGTCTTAGCCAAACCGACAGAACGCCCGAACCGCGCGGATCCGATGCCGGCGGTCCGACGGGACTGGCGGTGTATGCGGCATGGGGCATAGCCTGCAGTCAGATCGTCGCAATTGTTGCAGGAAGAGACCTCGCAGCATCAGAGGAGCCGCCAATGCCCGCAACGACCGCCCGCAGCAGCCTTATCGCCCTCGCTTGCATCGCATTCCTGGGCTTTGCACCAGCATCCTTCGCGCTCGAGCCCTACAAGAAGATCGTCGAGATCTTCGAGGGCAACACGACGATCGCGGGCGAGCCACTGGTCTTTCCCAGCGAAGAGCCGGGCGTGAAAGCCATCGTCGTCACCCTGCTGCCCGGAGAGCGCACCGCTTGGCATCGCCACGGCACACCCCTCTTCGGCTATGTGCTCGAGGGCGCGTTGACGGTCGACTACGAGGGCATCGGGGTTAAGCACTTCACCGCGGGCTCAGGCTTTCTCGAGGCAATGCATGTGACGCACCAGGGCGGCAATGAGGGCACAGTACCCGCCCGCGTCCTCGCGGTGTTCTTCACCGGAGCCGAGGCCGAAGCGACGATCCCCGTCGATCCGCCCGACTGAGCAGCCCCCCAGCGCCTCGCCGAATGCCGCGCAGAACGCCGTGCTTTGGCGCGCCTTACGAAACGCTCCTCCCGATCGAGATGCGCCACGTCCACTCGTTCCACCGCTGCATCTGGCGTTGCTGCACTGCAACATCCCACTGATCAGGCGGCATGGGTGACGTACATCAAGGGCGTCGCGCGCCGTTTCGCTTCTCTGACCGCACCGAGTTGGCACCGGCAGGTGCATAGGCAGCGAGAGGAGTAAGTGAGATGAAACGGTTGATCGCGATCGCCCTGACAGCGACGTTGGTCCCCATCCAAGCATCGGCGGATAGCGGGTTCTTTGGATTGGAATTGGAGGGCTCGCTCGGGGAGAACGGCTTCAACCGTTACGTCCCGCCTCTCTTGAACCCAGTCTTCAACGAGACACCGCATATCACGACCGAGGCGAAGCCGTTCCTCGCCTATCATGATATCCCCGACGACTTCATCTCGGGTGGCGGCCGTGTGCTCGCGGCCGGTTTGCAGCTCCGCGCGGCGATCACCGAGCGCTTTGGGCTGATTGCGACGCTCGACGGCTACACCGATGTCGGCTTCGACGAAGTGCTGGCTGACGACGGCGGTTTCAACGATCTCGGCTTCGGCGCGAAATACGCCTTCATCCTCGATCCGCAGGCTGGCGTGATCGCGACTGCCGGGCTGCGCTATCAGGCACCCATCGGCAATCTCGACACCAATGTCATCGGCCTCGACGGCAGCGATATCGATCTCAACGGCACGGGCGCGGGCTTCATCAACCCGTTTGTCACCGCGCTTTATCAGACCGGGCCGGTCAGCGTGCAGGCCTCTGTCGGCGGTCAGATCGCGCTCTCCGACGACAACTGGTCGTTCATCCATGCCTCGGCGCATGTGGACTACGAGGTGGTCGACAACCTCTTTCCCTTCCTCGAGGCCAACGTGCTCGCCCCCGTCGATGGCGGAGACTCGGTCGTGAATGATCTCGGGCTCGTTAATCTCACGGGCGCGGATCTTGCGGATACCGGCGCGTCGGATCCCCGTACGCTCGTCCTTCTCGGTGGAGGCGTGCGCTACCGGCTAACGGACCACGCAATCCTGGGCGTTGGCGCAGAAGCCAACGTCACCAACCGCGAAGACTCGATCTACGGCTTCCGCTTCATCGCCGACGCGGTCTTCCACTTCTGATCCTTGCCAAGAACGCGTCAGGGACGCCTCACGGGCGCCCCTCACGCTCCGGACCGTTCGGCGAAATCGAGCGCGATCCGAGCGAGGCGGGGAACATCGGCCCCCATCGATAGCGCCGCCTCATCCGCCGCATTCCCGGCAAGCCCGCGCGCATAGACCCCCTGGAGGATCGCTGCGAGCCGGAACGCGTTGTAGGCGATGAGAAGATCGAGATCTGCGATCCCGTCACGCCCCGTCGCCCCCGCATAACGCTCGGCCAGTGCTTGCATCGTGGGAATGCCGAGGGCGTCGAGATCCACCCCTGCAAGCCCCCAACGAAGATCGGGCGGGAAGGCCCATGTCATCAGAAAGTACGAGAGGTCGGCCAGCGGATGGCCGAGGGTTGCAAGCTCCCAATCGAGCACAGCGACGGGCCGGGCTGCGTCGGGCGCGAGCATGACGTTGTCGAGGCGGAAGTCGCCATGCACGAGGCACGTCTCGTCAGGCACCCGCGCCACGGCCTCCGGTAGCCAGTCCATCAAGCGGGCCATCTCCGGCAATGGGCCGCCACCGTCGCCATCGGTCGAGGCCAGGTACTGCTTGGACCAGCGCGCGACCTGGCGGGTGAGATAGCCACCCGTCCGTCCGAAGTCCGCGAGGCCCGCAGTGGCGATGTCCACACGGTGGAGCGCGGCGAGCGTATCGATCAGCGCCTCATAGACCGCCTGCCGCTCAGCCAGCGCCATCTCGGGCAGACGTGTGTCATAGAGAATCCGGCCCTCGACGAAGGCCATCACGTAGAACTCAGCATCGATCACGGCAGAATCAGCGCAGTAGTGGACAACGGGCGGCACGGGCAGACCGGCCTGGCCGAGGGCTGCCATCACCTGATACTCTCGATCGATCGCATGCGCCGAGGGCAAAAGCGGGCCCGGTGGCTTCCGTCGCAACACAAAAGCGCCCGATTGCGCGTCGAGCCGGTAGGTTGGGTTGGACTGCCCACCGCTGAACTGGCGCACCGCAATCGGGCCGACAAAACCCGGCAGCATCGTTTCCAGGTACCGCGTGAGGGCCACGGTATCGAGGGGGAGGCGCAACTCCGATCCAGTCACAGCATTAACCACCGCTTCGACTTCCGGGCTTGAAGCCTTTCGTGATAGCCCATCATCGCCTCGCGCCCCTGTGCCCTATCGGCGTTTTCCATGCGTCTTCCGGGCATCTGCGACAAGGTGCATCGGCGCAACAGCCGTTGCGTGAATTCGCGCCTGTGCGCGCGCTGCTCATCGCTGCCGCGAAATGAACGAATTTTCGAGTTAAACATGTATCGTTAACGGTCATGTGGGACTGTTGACATGCGAGAGGCGGCTGGTGGTCCGGCTCTCGTGTTTTCTCCTCCCTGTCGACTCGGCCGCGCCTCGTGCGCGGCCTTTTTTTTCGCGACAGCGAAGTCATTGCGCATGCGCGGCAAAGCTGGGCGAGAACGGGGTAAACCGAGAAAGAAATGCCCTGGAAAAGACTTTTTCCCTGTTGACCCCCGCAGAATCGATGGCAATGGTAGCGCAGCTGAAACGGCTGCGGCCGGTTCGACAGGGAAGTGAGAATATCACGAGTGTGGCCAACGAGCTGCAAGTGGGGGCGTCCGAGGGGGCGCCCCTACTCCTTTTCAGGACCGAGTCGTTTTTGTGTCCCATGCGCCAGACACAAGGCGTGAGCTCACTTCACCGCACCGTCTTGATTTCGACCCTGCCCACTGGCAACACGCCCCTGTCGCCCCCACAGCGGCTGCAAGAAGGATCGCCATGACCACCATCGCTTCCGCCGGCAACCCAGCGCGTCGTACCGGCCGTCTCGCCGCCGCAACGCTCGCCGCGGTGCTCGCCCTGCCCGCCCTCGCCACGGCCCAGCAACAGCAGGCCGAAGAGGTACGTGACCGGCATGGCGATTGGACGGTGCGCTGTGCCACTGGGACCGAGACCTGCGTGATCCAGCAAGTGGGTCAGGGTAACAATGGAAACGACGTGCTTGAGATGCGCATTCGCAAGCTGTCGGGCGTCAACACCGACCAGGGCGAGGCGATCCCTGCCGCGATCCAGATCCTCGCGCCGCTCGGCGTCTTCTTGCCGGCCGGTGTCCGCGTGCAGGTGGACGGGAACGAGGTGCGTTCTGCCCCCTTCGAACAGTGCCAGCAGGGCGGCTGCGTCGTGCGTCAGCCGATGAGCCAGGACTTCCTCGACGAAATGCGCGCGGGCAGCACCGCCAAAGTGACGCTCATCGCGGTGCCACAGACCGAGGTTGCGGTGTCGATTTCGCTGACCGGCTTCACGCGCGCCTTCAACAATATCGAGCCCTGAGCGGGCGCAGCACCTTTGCCGGGCATGACTTGGTGGCCCAGCGCCATTGGGCGTGGACCGGAGGGTCAAGCCCAAGCATGATATGCGCGGGTGAGTTCGAGAGGCGCGCTAGCCGCGCCAGGCCCTGAAGGCGAGGACGGCGTTCAGCCCTCCGAAGGCGAACGCGTTCGAGAGGGCTGCATCCACCTGTACTTCTCGCGCGGTGTTCGGAACCACGTCGAGGGCGATTTCGGGATCATCTTCCTCGTGGTTGATCGTGGGGGGCACCACCCCGCGCTCAAGGGCCATAAGGCAGGCGGCAGCCTCCAACGCCCCCGCAGCACCGATCGCGTGACCATGCATAGACTTGGACGATGAGACCATCACCGAACCCGCATGCTCACCCAGCACCATCCTGATCGCCGAAGCCTCGGTCCGGTCATTGAGCGCCGTCGCCGTGCCGTGGGCGTTGATGTAGGCGACCTCGGAGACGTCCATTCCGGCGTCAGAGAGCGCGATCCGCATCGCCCTCGCCGCACCCTCGACGGCGGGCGCCACGATGTCCGCGGCATCCGCCGTCGCGCCTGCGCCCGCGATTTCGGCCAGGATGACGGCGCCGCGGGCCTTCGCAGCCTCCATCTCCTCTAGCACGAGGATCGCGCACCCCTCACCCAGCACCATGCCGTTTCGGTTCTTCGAGAACGGCCTGCATCCGTCCTTGGACATCACGCGCAGGCCCTCCCAGGCCTTGATGCCGCCGAAGCAAAGCACGCTCTCCGTGCCGCCGGTAACCGCTGCATCCGCAGCACCCGAGCGCACCAATTGATAGGCCTGACCGATAGCGTGGTTCGAGGAGGCGCAGGCGGTCGCGACGGACCAGGACGGGCCCTTCAGCCCATGCGCCATCGACACTTGGCTGACCGGCGCATTCGCCATGAGCCGGGGAATGATGAAGGGGTGGACCCGGTTCTTCTGCTCCTCATAGACGATGCGGTAGTTCTCGTCCTGGGTATGCAGCCCGCCCATCGCCGTCGCGACGATGACGGCCGTCCGTTCTGCGAGCTCATCGGAAAAGACGATTCCGGACTGCGCGATGGCCTCCTCAGTTGCCGTCAGCGCCATCTGCGTGATGCGGTCATAGAGGGTGAGTTGCTGGCGATCCCAGCGGTCGGCGCCGACATAGCCCTTCGCCTCGGCCGCGATCTTGATCATCAGGCGCGATGGATCGATCAGCTCGATGGGGCCGATCCCCTGGCGCCCCTCGGCCAAACCCTCGAGATGCGCTTCCCGCCCGACCCCAAGCGCCGAGACGATGCCAAGCCCGGTAACGACGACCCTTCGCCGGTCGCCAACGCGCACCCCATTGGTCAACGGGTCAGCCCTTCTCGGCGATGAGCGCTTTCACGCCCTCGACGATCTTGCCCACATTTCCAATGTCGAAGTCGCTCTCCTGCGGTTCGTTCGCATTGTAGGGCACTGAGATGTCGAAGGCTTCCTCGATACCGAACACCACCTCGACCAGCGCCAGGCTGTCGAGGCCGAGATCTTCGAGCGTGGTCTCGTGCGTGATCGTATCGGCCTCAACCATCGCCTGTTCGGCGATGATCTCCACCACACGCGCGCTCACCTCATCGCTCATCCGTCCCTCCCGTGGCCCTAACGGCCCTCTCTCTATCCCGCGCCCGGCCCGGATCAAAGTCCGAGCTTGGCACGGATTTCCCGCAGCTGCTCAATCGCTTTCGGCAGTCGCTTGAGCGCCATGATCTGCCCATAGGCCTGCTCACGCGGCATCGCTGGTACGCCCATCATCACGCTGCCTGCTCGAACATCGCTCCCAACCAAGGTCCCGCCGGCCAGCACACAATCGTCGCCGATGCGAATGTGATCGCCAACGCCGGCCCGCCCGCCGAGGACACAGCGGTCGCCGATGGTACAGGACCCAGCGATACCGACCTGACCGCACAGCATCGCATTGCTGCCGATGCGCACATTGTGGCCCAGCATGACCTGGTTATCGATCTTCGTGCCGCTGCCCACCATCGTGTCGGCGACCGTACCGCGATCGATGCAGGTGGCGGCCCCGATCTCCACATCGTCGCCGATGACGACTGTGCCGAGGGAGGCGATCCGGCGAAGCGCCGTGTTGCGCGCGCTGTCATCGACGCGGCCAGTCTCTTTGGCGGACTCTACCGCCCCGCGCTCGGGCGTGACGTAGGAAAAGCCGTCCCCACCGATGCAGGCATTCGCTTGGATGAGGCAGCGGGCACCAAGGCGCACGCCGCGCGAAAGCCTGACCCCCGGAAGGATGACCGAGTGCTCTCCGATTTCGACATCGGATCCGATGCTGACCTGAGCGGCGATCCGCGCGCCGGCCCCGATCTGCGCACCGGCTCGGACCGTTGTGAAGGGGCCGATCCACACATCATCGCCCAGTGACGCGCCGGGATCGATCACGGCAGTTGGGTGAATGCCAGGATCCATATCCGGGGGTGGCGCGAAGGCCCCGGTGATGCCAGCGAGCGCCAGCCGAGCTCGCGGCGCGAAAAGCGCCGCTTGCAGCCCCAAGCCACGCCAATCGGCATCGGGCCAAACGACCGCAGCGCGGGCTGACGAGGCCCGCAGGGCAGCCTCGTATTTCGGCGACATGGCGAGCGCCAAATCCTCCGCCCCGGCCGCCGCAGGTTCGGCAGGCCGACGGATCGCGATCGCTAGATCGCCCGCAGCCTCAAGCCCTGTCGCAGCAGCGATATCGGCGATGGAATGGGTCATAGCACCCCGCCTGGGAAGTCGCCCGCGGGTGTTATCGGGGCGCCGTTGGCGATGCAAGGCGATCTGACCCAGTCCGTGAGCTTGAGCGCGCAAGGGTATGTGCCTCGCACGCTCAAAGCATCGATCGGTTGGGGTGCGTTCAGCTCCCGGGGAGCGTCAGGCCGCGCTTCTCCAGCGCCGAAGCCACGAGCGCGTCCCGACGATAGACATCGCGCCGGAAATGCATCGCGCCGTCTGCGTCCTGCCAAGCCGTGCGATAGACGAGATGGACGGGCAGCTTCTGGTCGAGCGACACATGCCGCTCCCGCCCACGGCGCACCCAAGTCTCGAAGCTGCCCGCAGGATCGTCGACCTGACCTTCCAACAAATGAGCGGCAAGCTCCGCCGGTTGCTCCACCCGAACGCAGCCATGGCTGTAGGCGCGGTTGTCACGGCGGAAGAGGCTCCGCTGTGGCGTGTCGTGAAGATAGATTGCGTGGTGGTTCGGGAACATGAACTTCACCCGACCAAGGGCGTTACCAGGCCCAGGCGCCTGACGCACGCGGCCGGGGAAGTCCTCGGGCTCCACAAACTCCCACAGGATTTCGGCCGGATCGGCACCAACGAGGCGCATATTCCGCTCCGCCAGATAGTTCGGGTTCTCCCGCAGCTTCGGCAGGATCTCGTTCCGCGCGATGGAGGACGGCACGAACCAGGTCGGGTTCACCACCATGTGGTCCATCTCGTCCGAGAACTCGACGGTCTGATGGCGGTACTTGCCAATCACGACCCGCGTTTCGAACACGGGCTCCGGCCCCTCGCGATAAAGCTTTGCCCGATAGTCCGGCAGGTTCGAGACAATGCGGGGCCCGTTCATCCGGGTGTGGTTCCAGCGTGCACGCTCAAGGTTGACCGCAATTTGCTTCGCGCGGAACGCAGGTGAGGCGTTGAGCGCGCCGAGCGTCGCTGGCCCCACCACGCCGTCCTCGTTCAGGCCGTGGCGTGCCTGGAAGCGCTTCACCGCGTCCTCCAGCACCAAATCGAAACGGGCTGCATCGGGCGCACCGGTATCGATAGGCACATCTGCGGTCACATCCGCTGCAGCGATCTCAAGCCGGGTTTCGTTCTCAACGCTGAGAGCGCTCGGCAGATCGCCCATGGCGCGCAGTCGCTCCCTGAGCGCGAGAACACGGCGGCCGTGGTCGCCGATGCGCAGCGTACGCCCTTCCGCGACCTTCGGGCCCCAGATCTCCGGCGTCTCTGCCAGCACCCGCATCTCGGCGTAGACGGCGACAAGCGCGCGGTAGTCCGCGTCCTGTGGGCCGAGTTGATTGAGGGCGGAGTCGACATCGCGGGCATTCTCAAGCGTCTTGAGAAGCGTCAGCGGATCGGGCCGCACCGGACGCACATCCATGTTCCGCGACAGACGGCGCGGCTCCAGCATGCCGGAATTCAGATCACGGGCGAGCTGCAGGTAGGTCTTGGCGAACAAAATTTCCGCGGACGCATCCCACGGGCGTTTGAGGGTGTCCTCGAGTGCAGCCAAATCATAGGCCGAAGACGGCAAAGCATGCGCTTCAGCCCCTTCGACCGCAGCAATCAGCGCCCGCGCCGCGCCCGGGGAGATGACGCCGCGGCCCTTGGACCAGATCGGCTCATAGCCGCGCGCTGCATAGAACCAATCCAGCGTCTCGGCGTCTTCCTCGGTCGACTTCAACAGCTCAAGCAGGCCAGGCAGCGCCCGCGGGCTGAGCTTGGGGCTGAGTTCGGGGCCAAGTTCGGGGCTCGCATCCGCAACGGCCGCGACCCCATCCACCTCGATCGGCTTCGTCTCCGTCGCCAAGGCATCGCCCGCGAAGATCACACCCGCTAAAGCGAGTGGGGCACCAAACCGGGCAAAGGCCGCTGATCGGAGATATGAAGTCATCGTGATCACCGCATGCATGCTCTAACTGCGCATCGTGTAACATGACGCGCGCGACGCCGTCGCCCGGACGTCAGGCCGCGCCCGACCGCACGACACCGTTTCGCCTACTACGTGTGAAAATTGCCGCAACGAGACCCTCCGCGATCACAATCCCGCGATTTGTCTTTGCACGCGTCCCCCCAGCAACGCCCCACGCCTGCAATAGCGGCGCTTGTGCAACAGGCATGCAGCATGTTTGCAACTTGGAAGGTTTTTTTGAGTATGCCATAGGTTCCGACAAGAACGCCGTCGGTGAAGAAGTTCACAGAACGGAACAAGGGGCAGAAGATTGGGCATCCGGAGCGCGACATCCGGCGGGCTCTCCCGTCGTAAACTGCTTGGAAGTCTCGCGGCGCTTGGTTCAGCCGCCCTCACCACAACTCCCGCCCTTGCGGCCTACAATCGTGGGCTCGGCGATTTCCGGTCCTTGAGGCTCGTGAATTGGCGGACCGGAGAAAAGGTGAGCTCGGTTTACTGGGTCGACGGGGACTACATCCCCGAGGCTTTGCAAGCCTTCGACTATATCCTGCGGGATTGGCGGGCCGAGCAGACGACGCACATGGACAGGGGCGTGATCGATATCCTTTCGGCCACGCACAGCCTGCTGGACACGTCGGAGCCATTCGAGATCGTGTCTGGTTTCCGCACGGCGAGCACGAACGCGAAGCTTAGGCGGCGGAGCCGTGGGGTCGCCAAGAAATCGTACCATGTCAAAGGGATGGCAGTCGATATTGCACTGAAATCTCGGAGTGTTTGGGAGATCGCGCGCGCAGGAGCCTCGCTCAACGCGGGCGGTGTCGGGCGCTACAGCCGGGCGAGCTTCGTTCATCTCGACAGCGGTCCCGTGCGCGATTGGGGTCGCTAAGGGCCGGCCAAGAAAGCTGTCTGTCGACCCCGGCCTACCGACCGTGTCACTACCGCCGATGCTGACCCGATTTGCTCTTCGGGCCAGAGATCCCGTCGACCCCACGTACCAACGTGATGCTCAGGCTTGACCCGGGCATCTAAGGACACTGGCGCTGGACCTGATCAAGTCCGGCAATGACGGTGTTAGATGTCGCGGCCAGACGAATTTCGTCGGAGGGCACGCTCCTATGGACGGACTGTACCGGACCCCTCCACCAGATACTTGAAGCTGGTGAGCTGATCTGCGCCGACAGGGCCGCGGGCGTGCATCTTGCCGGTGGCGATCCCGATCTCGGCGCCCATACCGAATTCCCCGCCATCGGCGAACTGGGTCGAGGCGTTGCGCATCAGGATCGCGCTGTCGAGCCCACCAAAGAAGCGATCGGCGGCGGCGTCATCCTCGGTCAGGATCGCCTCCGTATGCTGCGAGCCGTAGCGGCGGATATGCGAGATCGCCTCTTCCACCCCGTCGACGACGCGTGCTGCGATATCCATGTCGAGATATTCGCGCCCCCAATCCTCGTCCGTCGCAGGGATCACCGCGGGGTCCATCGCCTGGACCGACGCATCGCCATGCACGCGCACACCCGCCGCGAGCAGGGCCTGAACCGCCGCCGTGCCAAGCTCGCCAGCCCCACGGTCGATCAACAGGCATTCGGCAGCACCGCAGATGCCGGTGCGGCGGGTCTTGGCGTTCAGGACAACCTCAATGGCGGTCGCAGGGTCGGCTGCCCGGTCGAGATAGACGTGGCAGATGCCCTCGAGATGCGCGAAGACCGGCACGCGTGCCTCGGTCTGGACGAGCTCCACAAGGCTGCGCCCACCACGGGGCACGATCACATCTACATGCTGAGTGAGCCGCAGGAGCGCGCCGACCGCGGCCCGGTCGCGCACAGGCACGCGCTGTACCGCATCGGCCGGCAGGCCCGCCGTCTCGAGCCCCGCAACCAAGCAAGTATGGATGGCGCCAGCACTCTCGAAGCTTTCGGACCCGCCGCGCAGGATCGCGGCATTTCCGGCCTTGAGGCAGAGCCCGCCTGCATCGGCAGTGACGTTCGGCCGGCTCTCGTAGATCACGCCGACGACGCCGAGGGGCGTGGCCACACGGCGGATGCGCAGGCCCGAGGGTACGGTCCAATCCGCGAGAACGCGACCGACCGGATCGATCTGTGCCGCGACTGCTTCAAGCCCCACTGCCATGCCCTCGATCCGCCCATCATCGAGCGCAAGGCGGTCGAGGAAGGCGCCCGAGATGCCCTTTTCCCGCGCCTGCGCCATGTCGGCGGCGTTGGCCTCGGCGATGGCGGCGCGCCGGTCGCGGATCGCTGTGGCGGCGGCACGGAGTGCAGCATTGCGTGTCTCGCCCGGCGCCTCAGCCAAGACGGCGCCGGCCGCCCGCGCTCGCTGACCCATACCCTCGATCAGGGCGGGAATGTCGTCAAAGCGCTCATTCATGGCTTCTCTCCCGGCTCCGCCGCCAAAGGCGCGCCTCGTGTTCCCCATATCACCAAGTCGTCCGCATGGGCGAGCGCGGATCGTCCTGGGTACCCCAGGACCTCGACGATGCGATCGGAATGGACGCCGATCAGGCGCGCCGCCTCCGCTGCGCTGTACCCGGCGAGCGCGGCGCCGACAGCGGCCCCGTCCTCGCCCGCGATGATGACCGGGTCCCCGCGGACGAAACTGCCCTCGACCCGGCGCAGGCCCGCGGGGAGGAGCGATTTGCCCCGGCGGAGGGCGGCCGCGGCGCCCGCATCGACGATCAACCGGCCGAGCGGCTTCATACCCGCGATCCAGGCCTTGCGGGCCGCAGCAGGGCTCGCCTGAGCCGCGAACCAGGTCTGGCGGGCGCCGCGCCGCATGGCCGAGAGCGGCCGGTCCACATCGCCCCGCGCGATCGCCATGGCGCAGCCGCCCTGCGTCGCCGTCTTGGCCGCCAGGATCTTGGTGCGCATGCCGCCCCGCGAGAGACCCGACCCAGCCTCCCCCGCCATCGCTTCGATCTCGGGCGTGATGGTCTCAACCTCGGCGATGTGGCGGGCGCCTGCGTCGTTCTTCGGGTTGGCGGTGTAGAGGCCATCGACATCGGAAAGGAGCACGAGCGCATCGGCCCCGGCCATCAGCGCGACGCGGGCGGCCAGACGGTCATTGTCGCCATAGCGGATCTCGTCAGTCGCGACCGTGTCATTCTCGTTGACGACGGGCACGGCGCCATGGCCGATCAACGCCTCGATCGTCGCGCGGCCGTTGAGGTAGCGGCGACGCTTCTGCGTGTCCTCAAGCGTCAGCAGGACCTGCGCGCCTAGGAGCCCTTCGGCGGCCAAGGCCCCCTCCCAAGCCCTCGCAAGCCGGGTCTGCCCGACGGCGGCGGCGGCCTGACTGGCTTCAAGCGGCAGGACGCGGCGGCCGAGCCCCAGGACCCCACGACCGAGCGCGATGGCACCGGAAGAGACGACGAGCGGGCGTACGCCTTGGGCCGCGAGAACGGCAAGATCGGCTGCGAGGCCACCGAGCCACGCCTCCCGAAGCAGTCCCTCATCGTCGACAAGCATTGCGGAGCCGACCTTGACGACGACGCGCTTGCACACTGCGAGGCGGTCGGTTGGAGGGCCGCTCACGGCGTTCAGGGTGTCCATGGCGCAGCCTCGGACGGCACGCCCACCGTACGCGCCGCCACGATCTTGGCGCGGAGGGCGCGGAGTGCGGTCTCGATCCCTTCGCCGCTCACGGCCGAGAGGCTGTGCGCCACCTCGACCCCTTCCTCCGCCAGCAGCGCGACAAGTGCTACGAGATCCTCGGCGGGAAGCGCGTCGATCTTGGAGAGCGCTATCAGTCTCGGCTTCTCGGCGAGGCCCGCGCCGTAAGCCTCAAGCTCTCCCTCCACGATCCGAAGGTCGCGGAGTGGATCCTCGGCCGTCGCATCGACCAGATGGAGAAGGACAGCACAGCGTTCGATATGGCCGAGGAACCGGTCGCCGATGCCCCGCCCCTCATGCGCGCCCTCGATCAGGCCCGGGATATCCGCCAGCACGAACTCATGCCCGTCCACATAGGCGACGCCCAGATTGGGATGCAGCGTCGTGAAGGGGTAGGCCGCGATTTTGGGCCGCGCGTTCGAGACGGCTGCGAGGAAAGTCGACTTCCCAGCGTTCGGCAGCCCCACGAGCCCGCCATCGGCGATGAGCTTCAAGCGCAGCCAGATCGTTCGCTCCACCCCCTGCTGACCCGGATTGGCATGGCGCGGCGCCTGGTTCGTGGAGGTCTTGAAATGGAGGTTGCCGAAGCCGCCATTGCCGCCCTTGGCGATGCAGAACCGCTCCCCCACGGCGGTCAGATCGGCGAGCGCGGTCTCCTCATCCTCGTCGATCACAACGGTGCCAGCCGGCACGCGCAGGACCTTGTCCCCACCCGACCGGCCCGTGCGCTGCTTGCCCATCCCATGTTCGCCGTTCTCGGCGAAAAAGTGCTGCTGGTAGCGGAAGTCGATCAGGGTGTTCAGCCCGTCGACCGCTTCGATCCAGACATCGCCGCCCCGACCGCCATCGCCGCCATCGGGGCCGCCATATTCGATGAACTTCTCGCGACGAAAGCTGATGCAGCCGGGACCGCCTGAGCCCGAACGCACATAGACCTTGGCCTGGTCTAGGAACCGCATCGCCTCACCGTCCGGCCCGTGCCGCTTCGAATGCCGCCGCGTGAACCGTGAAGCTGCGGGTCGGCACCATTTCCTGCCGGGCAACCGAGAACTGCGCGGTCGCGGGCCCCTCTGCGAAACCGAGCTTTTCGAGCACATGAGCGGAAGCCGGATTGTCTGCGAAGACGGTCGCTTTGATCACGGTCATGCCCTCAGAGAAGAGCGTCGCCACGACCCCTTCCACCGCCTCGGACGCATAGCCGGTGTTCCAGAAAGGCGGGCCGACCCAATAGCCGATCTCATCCGAGGCTCGCTTCAGCGATACAAGCCCGATCATCTCCGCCGCCTCGGACGGGGACCCGTCGATCACCCAAACGCGCTCCAAGGCTCCCGGTCGTCCGCCGCGCTCGATGAAAGCGGCGGCAGCGCCGGGGGGATAGGGGTGCGGGATGGACGTCGTCATCCGAGCGACACGCCGATCGCCGGCATAGAGGTCGAGCGGGCCCGCATCCGATGGGCGCAGCGGGCGCATGAGCAGCCTGCCCGTCCCGAAAGTCGCGTTGATCCCGTGCCGCTCATCGCCGAGCGCCTCGATATCAGCCATGTTCGCCATCGCTTCCTCCCGGATGGCAGAGCCGTGCTTCGCGGCTCTTGGAATGAGAAAGGGGACCGGCCCTCGGACCGATCCCCCTTTGTCGTCGTCCTTGGGGAGGTCGGCCTACTCCGCCGCCTCCGTGTTCGGGATGACCGATACGAAGGTGCGGCCCTTGATGCCCTTATGGAACTTTACGTGTCCTGGCTCGGTCGCGAAGATCGTGTGGTCCTTGCCGAGGCCGACATTGTCACCCGGCCACCACTTCGTCCCGCGCTGACGCACGAGGATGTTGCCCGCAAGGACCGCCTCGCCGCCATACTTCTTCACGCCCAACCGGCGCCCGGCGCTGTCGCGTCCATTGCGCGAGGAGCCGCCTGCTTTCTTATGTGCCATGCGTTCGTCCTCTCTCGGTTCAGCCGGTAACGATCTCGGTCACGCGCACGGTCGTCAGATACTGACGATGTCCGCGCAGGCGCTTGGAGCTGCTTTTCCGGCGCCGCTTGTGGAACGTATAGACCTTGGGGCCCCGCCCCTGCTCCACAACCTCGCCCTTAACCGAGGCGCCGGCCACCATGGGCGTGCCGACCGTAACGCTCTCTCCCCCCAACATGAGCACATCGGGGAAATCGACGCTGTCGCCGGCCGCGGCCTCCAGCTTCTCGATCGTAATCTCGTCTCCGGCGGCGACCTTATACTGCTTGCCGCCTGTCTTGATGACAGCGAACATCTCTCGTCCTCACATCTCGCGCCCTACGGCGGCTCCTTAGAGAGCACTTAGCGGCCGATGCCGCGCCTCAAGCTGCGCACCCTCGCCTTCGAGGGCCAGAAAACCCGGACAGATCCAGGTGCCCGACACAGGCCGAGCGGAGCGCGGGTAATGATGCGGCGCGCCGACAAAGTCAAGTCAGGCGCACTGCATCCCTGCGCACAGATGCCCTGAAAGGTCGCCATGAGCCCTTGCGCCACCGGCAAGGCGCCGCTATCACCCCGCCCGCGCGCCGAAGCGGCACGCGGAGCTGAATGGCCGAACCTATATCGCTTATGACAACGCTGCAGCGCCAGGTTGTTGCAACCGATTTCGAAAATCGGAGCAACTTGGCGCTGC
>JBCDFC010000100.1:0-16469 GCA_039178805.1 Pseudomonadota bacterium
GCGCGATCCTGGCGACTTCCGCGCCGCCGAGGCGCTCGAATGCCCGGTAAACCTCCTGAAAATCCATCTTCGCCGCTGTCGAGATCAGCACGAGACCGGCAGCGTGATCGGGATGACGGGTGGCATAGGCGAGCGAAACGAAGCCGCCGAAGGACGTTCCAATAACAATCGGCCGCTCGATCCCCAACGCATCGCACAGGCCGCGCAGATCGTCGCCCCATTGCGCGAGGGTCCACTCCTTTGGGTCGTCCCCGGAACTACGCCCGTTCCCGCGATGATCGTAGAAAACCACCTGCGCGATATCGGTGAGTTGCCCGAACAAGGGCTTTGACACCGAATGATCTGCGCCGGGCCCGCCATGAACCATGACGACGGTCGGTTTCTCCCGCATGGCGGCGCCGTCGGGCGTTAGCCCTTCGCCATCGACGTCGAAATAGAGGCGCGCCCCGTTGACGGATGTGTACATCTCCGGCTCCTCCGCTCACCAAGCGATCGCAACGAGACGGGATCACCCACCGCCGCGAACCACACGTAAGCACAGACGCAGCGAATGCACGTGTTGGTTTCGTCAGCGTTGGGGCGCCTTCTGATTTGGCGCGCCCATGTCAAGCTCGGGCCTGATCCGGGCGTCCATGGCCCTGGATTACCTGGTCGACCCCGGCAATGACACAGTTCGCGTGAGCGCGTTAGGTCGAGAGGCGCTCTGGAGTACGGAAGGGTTGGGGCGGGCCGCCAGCGCGTCGGCGGCCGCGTCTATTTGATGATCACCTCTGGTCCCATGATGGCGTGGGGGATCGCTAGGCTGATCCAGGGGACATAGGTGACCAGGATCAGGAAGATGAAGAGGATGCCGAGCCAGGGCAGCGCCGCCTTGACCACGTCGAAGACCGGCATCTTCGCCACGCCCGAGGTCACGAAGAGGTTGAGGCCCACGGGCGGCGTGATCATCCCGATCTCCATGTTCACGACCATGATGATGCCGAGATGGATCGGATCGATGCCGAGCTCGATGGCGATGGGGAAGACGAGGGGTGCGACGATGATCAGAAGCCCCGATGGCTCCATGAACTGACCGCCGATCAGCAGGATCACGTTCACGATCACCAGGAACATGATCGGGCCGAGCCCTGCTTCGAGCAGCGCCCGCGCGATGTCCTGCGGGATTTGCTCATCGGTCAGCACGTGCTTCAGGATCAGCGCGTTCGCGATGATGAACATCAGCATCACAGTGAGCTTCCCGCCCTCGAGCAGCGTCTGCTTCGTGTCCGGATGCACCCAAGCGGTGACGAGGGAGTAGGGCTTGCGGCGGAGGGGCAGGGGGTATTCCTCGCCCTCGGGTGCGCGGAGCGGCCCCATATCGCGATAGACGAAGTTCGCGACCAGGAAGGCGTAGACGGCGGAGACGGCGGCGGCCTCGGTCGGCGTGAAGATCGCGGGCGTGAGGCCGGGGATGCCGTAGATGCCGATCATGATGATCGCGATCAGGAAGAGGCCCCAGAAGGCGTCGCGGAAGCTGTCCCAGATCTCAGCGATCCCGGCGAAGCGCTGGGCCGGCATGTTCTTGATGCGGGCGGCGATATAGATGCCGATCATCAGCATGAGGCCTGCGATCAGCCCTGGCAGGATCCCGGCGAGGAACATGCGCCCGACCGATGTGTCGGTCGCGGTCGCATAAACGACCATCACGATGGAGGGCGGGATAAGGATGCCGAGGGTGCCGGCATTACAGATCACACCCGCCGCGAACTCCTTCGAATAGCCGACCTGGCGCATCGCCCCGATCACGATCGTCCCGATGGCGACGACCGTGGCGGGCGAGGAGCCGGAGAGCGCCGCGAACATCATGCAGGCGAAGACGCCCGCGATGGCGAGCCCGCCCCGCAAATGCCCGACGCAGGCGATGGCGAAACGGATGATCCGCCGCGCCACGCCCCCCGTCGACATGAAGGACGAGGCGAGGATGAAGAACGGGATGGCCAGCAGCGTCGCGTGCCCGTCGAAGGCGTTGAAGAGCGTGCCCGCGATCGAAGCCAGCGTCGTGTCCGAGAACGCCAGCAGGAAGATCGTCGAAGCGAGGCCGAGGCTGATCGCCACCGGCACGCCGATCATCAAGAGCCCGATGACGAGAGCGAAGAGGAGGACGACGGTCATCGCATCAGCTCCGCTGCTCGAGGGCGGCGAGCTCTTCCTCGACCTCGTGGCTCACGATCAGGGCCTTGGACCGCCCGGTCCAAAGCTTCCACCCGGCCTCCATGAACCGCAGCAGCAGCAGGAACGAGCCGAGCGGCAGGATGAAGTAGGGGATGAAGCGGGGCATCTTCTCATACGCCTCGCCCTGGTTGATGGCCCGTCCCCACTCGGCGAGGAAGCCCGGCATCGGCGTGTCGTTCACCTCGTACCAGATCTGGTCGCGCCAGGTGCCGTCGAACTCTGGCAAGTTGGCGAAGGGCGCCCAGTAGTTCCAGGAGCCGATGAAGAGCAGCAGCGCGAAGATGAAGCAGCAGAGGAACGCGAGGAGCGCCAGCACCCTGCGCCCACCCGACCCGAACATGTTGATCATCACGTCGACGCCCAGATGCGCCGTGATCTTCACGCAGTAGGAGGCGCCGAGCAGCACCAGCCAGGCGAAGAGGAACACCGTCACTTCGAGCGCCCAGAGGATGTTCGCGTTGAACACGTAGCGCGCGATGACATTGGCGAAGGTGATGAGCGTCATCGCGCCGAGGATGACGGCGATCAGCGTCTCCTCGATCTCGTGGATGATGCGCCCTGCTGGCGTCTTCGGCTGGTAGGAGCTCATGAGGGGCGGCGCCTTCGGTCGGGCCCGCCGCGGATCGGCATCCGGCCTGGGCGGGGAGGTGGGCGGGAAAGCGAACAGTGAAGCGAGCGGGGTGCCGACTTACAAACGATGATCCAAGGTCATCGCGGCAAAGCCGACGCCCGGCGCAGGATCGATGGGCGCATCGCGAGATGCGGCCAGGGCACTACCGGAACGCCACCGGAAAATCACCGGGGTCTCGCGCGAGACCCCGATGCGTGGCGGGCCTCAGCTCGCGCTGTTCGCCGCCTGTGCCGCGTCGATATTGTCCTGGCCCACATCGCCTTTGAACTTGTCCCAGACGGGCTTCATCGTATCGACCCACTTCTGACGCTGCTCGGGCGTCAGCTGCCGCACTTCGCCGCCAGCCTCAACGATGGCCGCCTTGGCTTCCTGGTTGACCTGGCTCGATTCCGAGTTCCGCGTCTCGGTCACACCGTCCAGGATCTCGGCGAGCTGATCGCGCATGCCAGGCTCCAGACCGTCCCACCAATCGGTCGAGACCACGACGAGATAGTCGATAATGCCGTGGTTCGTCTCGGTGATGCCGTCCTGCACTTCGAAGAACTTCTGGCCGTAGATGTTCGACCAGGTGTTCTCCTGACCGTCGACAACGCCCTGCTGTAGCGCGCCATAGACCTCGGAGAACGCCATCTTCTGCGGGTTGCCGCCGATCGCCTCCATCTGCGCCACCAGCACGTCCGACTGCTGCACGCGGAACTTCAGCCCGTTGGCATCGCTCGGCTCGATCAGCGGCTTGTTGGCCGACATCTGCTTCATGCCGTTATGCCAGAAGGCGAGGCCGAGAAGACCGCGACGCTTCATGCTCTCCTTCATCGCCTGGCCCGCGGGCGAGGCCTGGAAACGGTCGACCGCGTTCACGTCGGCGAACATGAAGGGCAGATCGAAGATGCGGAACTTCTTAGTGAACTTCTCGAATTTCGAGAGCGAGGGGGCGGCCATCTGCACGTCGCCCTGAAGCATCGCCTCCAGCACTTTGTCGTCGTTATAGAGCTGCGAGTTCGGGAAGACCTCCATGCAGGCGGTCCCATTCATCTCCTCGTTCACGCGGCTTGCAAGCAGGCTCGCAGCGATGCCCTTCGGGTGCCGGTCCGCATTCGCCACATGGCTGAACTTAATCACTTCCTCGCCCGGATCGCAGGCCGCAATAGCCGCGGGTGCCGCGCCAAGTAGAAGGGCGCCGGCGATGGCCAGCGTGGAAAGTTGTTTGATCGGCATGTTCTTCCTCCGGTGTCGTGTCCGTCCCGCTCGTGGTTGTTTTGATTGCGGGCTGGCCGCAACTCTGCCGCAGACGCCGTGAAATGCAAGCGTGCATAAGCCCGAGGGATGCGCCTTGGGGACCTTGGCGGCGCGAAAACCCAAGATCCCGCCCCGCCCCGCATGCTAGGAAGGACGCATCGGCCAGGCACGCGGGCAGAATGGTCGCGCGTCGTGGCGAGCAGGGAGGCGAGCATGAGCGCAGACGACAGCGAAGGGCAGCCGGATTGGCTCCGCGCCGAGCTTGAGGAGGGTTTCGACGAGGATCTCGAGCTCGAATTCGGCGACGCGGCCCTCTCGCTCGAGATCAAGCGCATCTACAAGGATCGACACGTCCACCGCATGCGCCGCGACGAGTACTTCCCCGCGCTCTTCCGCCTCCAGGCCGAGCTCATCAAGATGCATCACTGGGTCGAGCATACGGGCGCCAAGGTCTGCGTGCTCTTCGAGGGGCGGGACAGCGCGGGCAAGGGGGGTGCCATCAAGCGCATCACCCAGCGCCTTAACCCCCGCGTCGCCCGCGTCGTGGCCCTGCCGAAACCCTCCCCCCGCGAGCAGTCGCAGTGGTATTTCCAGCGCTACGTGCCGCATCTGCCGGCGGCGGGCGAGATCGTGCTCTTCGACCGCTCCTGGTACAACCGCGCGGGCGTCGAGCGGGTGATGGGCTTCGCCAGCGCCGAGGAGGTCGAGCAGTTCTTCCAGGACGTGCCGGAGTTCGAGCGCATGCTGGTCCGGTCCGGGGTCACGCTCGTCAAATACTGGTTCTCCATCACCGATGAGGAGCAGCAGATGCGGTTCCTCATGCGCATCCACGATCCCATGAAGCAGTGGAAGCTGAGCCCCATGGACCTGCAGTCCCGCGTGCGCTGGGAGCAATACACCAAGGCCAAGGAGGAGATGTTCGAGCGCACCAACATCGCCGAGGCGCCCTGGTTCATCGTCGAGGGCAACGACAAAAAGCGCGCGCGGCTGAACTGCATCGGCCACCTCCTCGACCAGATCCCTTACGAGGAGGTCCCGGGCGAAGAGATCGCGCTGCCCGACCGCGTCTACAGCGCCGACTACGACCGCAAAACCCTCCCCGACCACCTCTACGTCCCCCAACGCTACTAGGCCCGCACCCCGACCCTACGACCCCCATCCCCCGGCCAGGCCGTCATCCCCTGGCCGCAGTCCGTCATCCCCCGGCGCCGAGACCGTCATCCCCCGGCTCGACCGGGGGATCCATCTCCCGCGGCCGACGACCGCGCTGGATTGCCGGGTCAAGCCCGGCAATGACAACCACAGCGGCCCGCGCCAACCGCGTCATCCCCCAGACCGAAGCCGTCATCCCCGGCGCCGAGACCGTTATCCCCCGGCGCCGAGACCGTCATCCCCCGGCTCGACCGGGGGATCCATCTCCCGACGCCCACCACCGTCCTGGATTGCCGGGTCAGGCCCGGCAATGACGGCCACAACCGCCCGCCCGGCGCGCAGGCCAACCGCTTTGACCTCACCGCCCGCGCGAGGCAGCATGTTTCGGGATTGCGCGTTGAGGGGATTTGAGGCGTGGACGACGAGGGCACCGGGGCCGAGAGCCCCCAGTCATTGATCCTGTCCCTATGGGAGACCCTCACGACCTACTGGCAGGTCGAGTTTCTCGTGATCCTGTTCCCGGTCCTCGGCGCCGTGGTCTGGGCCTGCCTCAAACTACCACGCAGCCGAGAGCGCGTCGCAGCCTGGCTCCGCCACGACGCCTATGGCCGCAACTACCGCTACCTGCTGGAGCGCGCCCTCGACACCACCGACCACTGGGTCGTCCCCCCGGAACGGGAAGACGCCCCCCTCACCGCCGCCCGCCGCGCCTGGACCTGGAAACTCTACGACCGCTGCCTCCTCTTCGCTTCATGTTATCCGTTTGCGCTATTTCTGTTCGGTTGGATGATAGCCGGTGTGGAAGCTGGGATCGATGACCGGAGAATCTTTCCAGAGGGAGCTTCAATATTGCACCGAGTTGCCGCGGTGTTACTCTTAGCTCTATCCTTCTTTTCGACCATCTTCTCTGAATACATCTCTCATCGATTTGGAAGCAGAATCGCTCGTGGTGTCAGTGCTCTGAAAATATTGGCCCTTTTCGCAGTGGTATTTTTAGTTGGGAAAGAAGAAGGTACGCCATCGTATCTGGTTGTCACTACGTTTGGTATAGCCGCAGCAAGTGCTATCGCGGTGAGTGTATCAAGACAATCAGTTTCTGCCATTGGTCTCGCTACACTTCTCGTTCTGACCGTTTCAGGTTTAGCAGGTCAGATCGCTGCATTTTTCCTTAATAGCGCTGAGAGTTTTGTTGTTTTTTCAAGTGCTGCTGCGATAATTGGTGCAGATTTATCAGTGTTCTTTGTTAAGCGTTCCGAAAGGGCTCTCAGTGGGACACTTTTGGTATCTTTGATGGTGTTTTGTTTGGCTTCTCAATACATTGCCCTCGCACTCCTGGGGAGTGATCATGCCTTCAGTAAGAACGTAATTTTCTTCTTTGTGGTGCTTCCAGTTCTGTCTGCAACATTCGACTTTTTTGCTTTGGGGTGTGTGCGATACCTCCTGAGGCATTCGGTTCGGACGTTGGGGTGGGCATGGGGTATTGCGCTCTCGGGTCTGGTCGCCGCGGCGGTGCGGGTCATCGGGCTCAAGGTGACGGCGGTCGTGGTCGTGGTGGGGCTGAATGCCGCGGCCGGCGCCGGGCCGGCGGCGGGCCTCGTGGATCTGCCACTGTTGCTCGAAGACATCGAAGCGGACCCGCAGGTCTATTGGTGGCTGTATCTCGGGTTTTTGACGACGCTGTTGCCGACATTCGCACATTTCTTCGTGATGCTTTGGTCGGTTGGGGGGGGGGTGCCGCGGCGCACCGGAGCGTGGCTGGCGGGGCGGGCGCCGTATTTCTCGGAGGATGCGATCGAGGCGTTCTGGCTTTGGTTCGGCGTCACGAGCTATGCGACGGCTACTATCGCCCTGCCGGTCTTCGCCGGGTGGTATGCCTGGCAGGGCATCGTCTGGACCTATCCGCAGCTGGGTGGCGCGCTCCTCGATCTCGCCCGCTGGCTCTTGGCGACCGCCACCGCGCTCCACGACCCCGCTTGAAGCCCCACCTGATCGCCCGGGCCCTCCCCGCGGCGCCCTCGACAGGGGCGGCGGGATGGGTCAGTGCTGCGCCAGCATGCGCGGCAGGGAGCAGGCGATGACCGCAACGGATGGCACCATCGGCGAGGCCGGGCTCTACGCGCTCTTCGACGCTCTGGGCATCGGGTATCGCCACTTCACCCACCCGCCCCTCCACACGGTCGAGGAGAGCCGGGAGCTCAGGGGCGAGATGCCGGGCGCGCATGTGAAGAACATGTTCCTGAAAGCGCGCAAGGGCGGGGTCTGGCTCGTCACCTGCCTCGAGGATCGTCACGTCCGCATCAAGGACCTCGAGAAGGCTATGGGGGCTAAGGACTGCTCCTTCGGCAAGCCCGATCTCTTGTGGGAGGTGCTGGGCGTGCTCCCCGGTGCCGTCACGCCCTTCGCGCTCGCCAATCCGGGTGCTGGTGGGGTGCGGTTTGTCCTCGATGCCGAGATCATGGCGCAGGAGGTGGTGAACGCCCATCCCCTCCACAACGAGGCGACGGTGGCCATCGCGACGGCCGATCTTGAGCCTTTCCTCGCGCATACGGGGCACGCGCCGCAGATGCTCGATTTCGCACCGCTGGAGGAGGCTGCCCGGGCCCATGCCGCAGCGCGCGCGGCAGCCGAGGATGCGCACAAGGGCGCGGGCGGGGGTGCGGGCGGGGGTGCGGGCGAGAGTGCGGGCGGGGGCAGCTAGCCACAGCCGTCGCCACTGGCGAAAACCTGCCCCGAGCCACGCTGCTGACGCGATTGCCGCTCAACAGTACGCGCTTGCAATTGCACCATCCGTCCCTTGGGTCTATGTCCGGCCCGCGGACGGCACACGACGTTGTGAGGGCGGTGAAATGATCGAGCTTGGCAAGGCAGCGGCAAGCCCCGGCGCGGGCGCGACCGACACCACCGATGCGGCCTTCATGGCCGATGTGGTCGAGGCTTCGGCGACGCAACCCATCGTCGCCCTCTTCTGGAGCCGCATGGACCCGCAGAGCCAGGCGCTCGGCAAGGAGCTCGAGAAGGAAGTCGCGGCCACGGGCGGCAAGGTGAAGCTTGCCCGCGTTGATATCGACCAGAACGTGATGGTGGCGGAGCAGCTCCGCCTTCAGGCCGTGCCGGCGGCCATCGCCTTCTACCAGCGCCAGGGCCTCGACGGCTTCCAGGGCTTTGCGAGCCCCACGCAGATCCGCGAGTTCATCCAGCGCGTGATGCAGGTCGCGGGACAGGGCGGGGGCGAGGAGGCCGGCAGCCTCGAACAAGCGCTCGATATGGCCGAGGAGATGCTGGCCGAGGGCAAGCTGCAGGATGCGCTGCAGACCTTCGCCGCCATCGCGGCCGAGGCGCCGAGCGCGCGGGCCATCGCGGGGCTCGCCCGTACGCTCCTCGCGCTCGACAAGCCCGAGGAGGCACGCCAGACTCTCGACAACGCACCCGCCGAGATCGCGGACGATCCCGCCATCACCGGTGCACGCGCGGCCATCGAGCTTGCGGCCGAGGCGGCGGATGCGGGCGAAGAGGCCGGTCTCCGCGCGCGCCTCGCCGCGGATCCGGCCGATCACGCGGCGCGGTTCGACCTCGCCAACGCGCTCATCGCCAAGGGCGACACCGCCGGCGCGGTGGATGAATTGCTCGAACTCTTCCGTCGGGATCGCGAATGGCAGGAGGGTGCGGCGAAGGATCGCCTTCTGAAACTCTTCGAAAGCCTCGCGCCGAACGATCCAGTGGTGGCCAAGGGCCGGCGGCGCCTTAGTTCTCTGATCTTCTCGTAAGCGTGTGCAGCCCTCTGCTAGCGCGCGCTGAGTGACGACCGAGACGAGGACCGATGGCCCGCCGCTTTTCCCCCGCCGATTTGCCGGAAGTCATACCTGTCTTCCCGCTACCGGGGGCGCTGTTGCTTCCACGCGCCCGACTGCCGCTGAACATCTTCGAGCCGCGCTACCTCGCGATGCTCGACGATGCGATGCGCTCCGATCACCGGCTGATCGGGATGATCCAACCCTTCGTCGACAGCGGGCAGCCGCCCAAGCTGCACCGGATCGGCTGCGCCGGGCGGGTGACGTCGCTATCCGAGACCGAGGATGGGCGTTACCTCATCGCTCTCACGGGGATCAGCCGGTTCCGGATGCGATCGGAGCTCGACGGCTTCACGCCCTATCGCCGGATCAAGGCGGATTGGGCCGATTTCGCCCCGGATCTCGGCCAGACCGAGAAGACCGAGGCCTTCGATCGCGACGACTTCATGGATCTCCTCCGGCGCTACTTCACCTCCGCGCGCCTCTCTTCGGATTGGGACGCGATGCGTGAGGCGGAGGAGGAGTTGCTGGTAAACTCGCTCTCCATGATGTGCCCGTTCAGTGTCGAGGAGCGTCAGGCGCTGTTGGAGGCGCCGCGTCTTTCGGACCGGTACGAGACGCTGACGGCCCTGATGCGCTTTGCCATCGCCTCCTCTGGCGAGGGCAACGATCAGATCCAGTGACGCCTGCGTCCTCGGGCACAGGTGGCGACCCCGATGATGACGGGGAGAATGGCGCGCCCGACGGTAACGCGCCCCAAGATCGGCGTGAGGGAGACGACAGCATGAAGGGAACGGCCGCGCGACCGCCGCAGGCTGGCACGGGAAGGCTCGCCTCGGAGGTCCGCGATGGCAGCGGTCGGCTTGCCGCTGTCGAGCCGCCGCGAGGCTTCTCACCCAAGATGCTCGAGGCCCTGGTCTGCCCCGTGAGCGGCTCGATGCTGATCTACGATGCTGGCCAAGGCGAGCTCATCAGCCGCTCTGCCGGATTGGCCTTCCCGATCCGTTCAGGCATCCCGATCATGTTGATCGACGAGGCGAGAAAGATTGAAGACAAGTAAAATTCGGACGATCTCTCGCGTGTTGGATAATAAAGTGCTCTTTGAAACTTACGATGTCAATTAATTCTTCGGCAACCATCGTTACGCAAGTTGACGCCGTGGTGGTTACACGGAGGTTGACATGCGTATCCTCTACGGTGCGGTGTTGCTTGCAGCATGCGCTCTTTCGGCTCGCCCAGCATTGGCGGTCGAACTCTATAGTGAAGACTTCGATGGTCAGGAGAACTGGGGCCTAATCGGCAATGGTAGCGGCGTCTCGCCTGGTACTGCGTGGTCGCTCGATCCCGGTGGCGGTGGTTTCCCAAGCTCGGGTTCTTCGAACGACCTTGCCGCCGTTCGGGGCGGTCAGTTCTTGTTCCAGGATTTGAACTTTGGCTGCTCGACGACCGGGTGCACGCAGGCACAGCTGCCACCGGGCGCGGGTCCCAATGGCATCGGCTACACGATCTGGCAGTCGCCACTGATCGATCCGACCGGCTTCGACAACTTGATGCTGGAGGCTGACTGGTTCGCGAACAACTTCGATGGCTCGCGGGACTGGGCCGATGGCGAAGATCTGCTGATCGGGTTCCTCGATGATGCCGGCAGCTTCAACGTGCTCTTCGACTACATCCTAGATGAAGGCACGGCGAACGGCGCCAATTCGGGAACGCTGTCGCAGTCGATCGGCACCGCCGCGGCCTTCTCGGTCTTCGTGGCGTCCTCGGTCGATGATGGTTCGGATGTGAACTTCGCCTTCGACAACGTCTTCGTCACCGGCGACGCGGCGGGCAGCGGTGGAACCGGCGGAACCGGTGGGTCCGGCGGCAGCGGCGGCGGTGGGGACGGCAGCACGATCAGTGCCGTACCGCTCCCGGCCTCGGCGCTTTTCCTGATCGGTGCGGTTGCAGGCATCGGGATCTGCGCGCGCAAGCGCCCGCGCGATGATGCCTGAGTGAAACGCAAAAGGGCGCCGCAGGTGAGCGGCGCCCTTTTGTCTGAAGGCCCGCGCCTCAGGTCGCGGGCGCGCGCGTCTCCGCCTTTGGCTTGTAATTCGTCTTCTCGGCGATCCGAGCCGATTTTCCGCGGCGCGAGCGCAGGTAGTAAAGCTTCGCACGGCGCACCTGGCCGCGGCGCACCACCGTGATCGCGTCGATATTCGGGCTATAGAGCGGGAAGACACGCTCGACGCCCTCGCCGAAGCTGATCTTCCGCACTGTGAAGGCGCCGGCGAGCGTGTTGCCCCCACGCCGCGAGATGCAGACCCCTTCGTAGTTCTGCACACGGGTCCGGGTGCCCTCGGTCACCTTGAAGCCGACGCGCACCGTGTCGCCGGCCTTGAAGTCCGGTATTTCCTTGCCGAGCTCTGCAATCTGCTCAGCCTCGAGCGTCTCGATGAGGTTCATCGTCTCAATCCTCTTCATGCCCGGCTTCTTGGCCGGCGTTGTGCGCGTCCGATTGCTCTGGATCCGCTTGGAGCCGCGCCTGGGCCCGCCAGAGATCTGGACGCCGTTCTCTCGTCAGCCTTTCGGCCTCGTCCCGGCGCCAGCGGGCGATGCGAGCATGATCGCCGGAGAGTAGCACCTCCGGTATCGCCCGCCCCTCCCAAACCTGGGGCCGCGTATACTGCGGATGCTCCAGAAGCCCCCGCACGAAACTCTCATCCACCGCCGAGGCGGCATTGCCCAGCACCCCGGGCCGGAGCCGCAGGACCGCATCGATGAGCGCCATCGCCGCGATCTCACCCCCCGAAAGCACGAAATCGCCGAGCGAGACCTCTTCGAGCTCCCGACCGTCGATCACGCGCTGATCCACCCCTTCGTACCGGCCGCAGAGGAGCACGAGGCCTGGCTCAGCCGCCCATGCCGCCGCCAGCGCCTGGGTAAAAGGCCGGCCGCGGGGCGAGAGGTAGATCAGGCGGCGCGTATCGCCCGGAACGCGCGCTGCGTCAAGCGCTTGGGCCAGGATATCGGCCCGCATCACCATCCCGGCACCACCCCCCGCCGGCGTGTCGTCGACGACGCGATGCCGCCCCTCGCCAAAACGGCGGATATCGAGGGTGTCGAGCGACCAAAGCCCGTCCTTCAACGCCTTGCCCGTCAGGCTCGCGCCCAGGGGCCCCGGGAAAAGCTCCGGGAAAAGCGTCACGATGGTTGCCCGCCAAGCCTCAGGCCGCGCCCGATCCTCCATCACCGGCCGAGGCTTCGCGGACACCCGCGGCTGGATCATCCCCGCAGACCGAGGCTTTCTCGAGGCCTCATCGACCGCGGCAAGATCGCGCCACAGCGCCAATCCGAATGCGCGAGCCGAACCCCGCGCTGCCGGCTGATCGAGGCCCATATGTCCCAGCGCTCTGATCAGGTTGTCGACCACCGCCTCAGCCGAACGGCCCCGCGCCAAGATGCTGGCGATTGCGGGCGCATAATTCTCGTATTCGTCAGACGGGCCGCCGAGCCTTCGCACGCCGATCGGATCCCACTCCTCCCAGAGCCGCCGGCGGACGGCAGCCAAGATCTCCTCATAGCGCTCCGAGAAACCCTCATCCGCCATCAGGCCGTTCCCCCTCGCTGTCATCCGTGTCCTCTGCCTCGGCTTCGGTCTCGGGCGGTGGGTCGGCGACGAGGAGGCCGGCGGTGAGATCGACGGTCGGGACCGCCCAGCGCGTGAAGGGGAGGAGGAGCGTCGAGCCATCGCCGCGCACTTCCAGGAGGTCGCCCGCGCCGTGGTCGTGAACCGCGTGCACCCGGCCGAGTGGCGCGCCGCCCGTGTCCTGGACCGCAAGGCCCACGAGATCGGCGTGGTAGAATTCGTCGTCGGGCAGGCGGGGAAGGCGGTCCCGCGCGACATGAAGGCGGGTGCCGCGGAGGGCCTCGGCTTCTTCCCGCGTCGCCACGCCCGAGAGCCGGGCTGCGAGCCCGCCCTTGATCGGGCGAGTGATGCGGATGGTGAAGCTGCGCCCTCCGTCCTCGGCCGTCACGGCACCATAGGCTGCGATATCCTCCGCCACTGCGCAGAAGGATTTGAGCCGCACTTCGCCCCGCACGCCGAA
This sequence comes from Pseudomonadota bacterium, assembly GCA_039178805.1. Lineage (GTDB taxonomy): Bacteria > Pseudomonadota > Alphaproteobacteria > Rhodobacterales > Rhodobacteraceae > Thermohalobaculum. The sequence goes on from JBCDFC010000100.1 coordinate 13,107, forward strand.
GGCGCCAGCGATGGCGCCGACGCATACCGTGGCCTTCGGATCTTTGTCCTTGCCCGCCGCGGTCATCTCAGCGCTCGAGGATCTGCGGCGAGCCCGAGCGGCGCTCCCAGCCGGCGCGCTCAAGCTCGGGCGTCTCGCTTTCGGCGGCTGGCCAACCGATGCAGAGATGGCCGACGAAGCGCCAGGCCGTTGGCAGCGCGAGTGCCTCGGAAAGTGCGCCGGGATCGAGGATCGAGACCCAGCCCACGCCGAGGCCCCGGGCACGTGCTGCGAGCCAAAAGTTCTGGATGCCGGCGACGACCGAATAGGCGCGCGCCTCGGGCATCGTCGCGGCGCCGAGGCCGTGCCCCTGCGTCGTTGCCTCATCGCAGAAAACGGATAGCTGCACCGGTGCTGCATCGAGCCCCGCGAGCTTCAGCCGCGCATAGAGCGCCGCCCGCTCCCCAGCATAGCCCGCCAGCGCCTCAGCATTCGCCGCCTCGAAGTTCTGCTGGATCGCGCGCCGCGCCGCAGTCGTGCCGAGCCGCACCAGGCGCCAGGGCTCGGACAACCCGACCGAGGGGGCGAGCGCGAAGCTCGCCAAGGCCTCGGCCAGGAGCGCTTCGGGCACGGGATCCGGGCGGAAATGCCGGACATCCCGCCGCCAGCACATCAGCCGCTCAAGCTCCGCCTGGAACCCAGCCGAAAAGGGCGCGCCCGACCCGTCATCCGACCCGCCACCCGGATCGGCATCGGGTCGCGCCTCGGTGGACGAAGCCGGGGACGAGGCCGGGGGAGAAACCGGGGGAGCGGTGGCCATACAGGTGCTGCCGTCGAACGGGCTCGGAGGTGGGAGAGGGCCGAGTGGCGGCGCTTACTCCGCCGCCTCTTTCTTCTCGCCACCCTCGGCCGCAGACTCCTCGGCGGGTGTTTCCTCCGCGGGCGCTTCCTCAGCCGCGGGCGCCTCAGCCGGCGCTGCGGCCTCCTTCGCGGCCTCCTCGGCGGCGGCGCGCTTCTCCTCGCGCTCCTTCGCCCGCTCCTGGGCCTTCTTGCCGGGCTCCGCCTTTTGCGGGTTCGCGCGCTCGGCCTTCTCGCGCATGCCGGCGGCTTCTAGGAAACGGGCGACCCGGTCGGTCGGCTGCGCACCCTGGCCCAGCCAGTGCGTCACGCGCTCCACGTTCATCTGCACCCGGCTCTCGCTGTCCTTGGGCAGGAGCGGGTTGTAGGTGCCGAGCTTCTCGATGAAGCGCCCGTCGCGCGGCATCCGGCTGTCGGCTGCCACGATGCGATAGAAGGGGCGTTTCTTCGAGCCGCCGCGGGCGAGCCTGATCTTGATGGACATCCTGTTCTCCTTGACTTGGTCTCTTGGCGCCGTCGGCACCTATTCCTGGAACTGTCGGTGGTGGCGGATCACCTCATCGACGATGAACCGCATGAACTTCTTGGCGAATTCGGGGTCGAGATCGGCCTCGCTTGCGAGCCTCTCCAGCCGTTCGATCTGCGTGGCCTCACGCGTGGGATCAGCCGGCGGCAGCGCGTGCTCGGCCTTCAGCCGCCCGACCTCCTGCGTGCATTTGAACCGCTCGGCGAGCGTGTGCACGAGGATCGCGTCGAGATTGTCGATCGAATGGCGGAGGCCCTGCAGGACCGTGGCCGCCCGCGCGGCATCGTCGCTCATCGCCCCACCTCCTCGCCGATCGGCACGGCTTTGGTCGGGGCGAGGCGATAGACATCGCGCTCATACCCGTCCGGGAATGTCTCTCGCGCGATCTTCTCCCCGCCGAGCCGAACCGCCAGCCTGTGGGCCGGGACGTTGCCGTCTCGGATATGCGTCTCGACCGATGGCCAGCCGAGGGAGTTGACGGCGAAGGACAGGATCGCCTCGCTCGCCTCCCGCGCAAGGCCCGTGCCGCGCGAATGGGGGAGGAGCCACCAGGTCATCTCGTGGCGGGGCCAGCCCTCGGGGTGGAAGAGGCCGACGGCCCCCACGGACTGCCCATCGTCGCGCCGAACCAGCATCCAGAGGCCGAAGCCCTTGAGATGCCAGTGCCCGATATCCTCGGCCAAGCGCCGCCAGACCTGATCCTGGCGAAGCGGCCCGCCATACCATTTCGACGCGTCGGCATTCGTGTAGAAGGCCATATAGGCGTTGAGGTCGCGCGCTTCGGGCGCCCGCAGCGTCAGCCGCTCAGTCGCGAGCGTCGGGAACTGGAGCATATGCTTCATGCCGCGAGCTCCTCGGGCGAGGGATGGCGCCAGATGCCCATCTCGCCATGCTCGTCATGCACAAAGGTCCCGTCGCGGCGGGCGCCGAGGCGCTCAGCCAGCGAAATCGAGCGGGCGTTCTGCGGATCGATCAGGCTGATCGCAGTGGTCCAGCCGAGCGTGCCATAGGCCCAGGCGCGGGAGGCCATCGCCGCCTCATAGGCGATGCCGCGACCCTCGGCATTGCCGAGAAGCGTCCAGCCGATCTCGGGCTCGGGCCAGCCATGGGGGTTCCATGGGCCGACATTGCCGCAGAACTCCGCGGTCTCCTTCACGTCCACCGCCCACATGCCGTAGCCGCGGATCGCCCAATGGCCGAGATAGGCGGCGAGCCCGCGCCAGACCGGGTTTGGCGTCTGCCGGCCGCCGACGAACCGGGTACGGTCCGTGTCGCTGAACGCGACCCAGGCCGCGAAGTCACGCTCCGCCGGCGCCCGCAGGATCAGCCGCTCGGTCTCCACCGTCGGGATCTCGAACCGCATGCTCATGCCGCCAGCTCCGCCGGCGAGGGGTGGCGGTAGATCGGCATCTCGCCATAGCGGCCGTGATGGAAGATCCCGTCGGGCCGGGCGCCCATGCGTTCAGCGAGGGCGAGCGACCGGGTATTCGCGGCCGAGATCAGGCTGATCGCAGTGTGCCAACCGAGGGTCTCATAGGCATAGCGCCGCGCGGCCAATGCCGCTTCGAGCGCGATGCCCCGGCCCTCGGCCCGCTCCAGCAGGAGCCAACCGATCTCAGGCTCGGGCCAGTCGACCGGGCAATGGGGGCCGACCCGGCCGCACAGAAGCCCCGTCGCCTTCTCCTCTACCGCCCACATGCCATAGCCGCGCAGTATCCAGTGGCCGAGCCCCGCGACGAGCCCGCGCCAGACCTCGTCGCGATCCTTGAAGCCGCCCACATGCGCGGCCCGGTCCGAGGCGTAGAACGCGATCCAGTCGGCGAGATCCGCCTCGCGATGGGGGCGCAGGATCAGCCGCTCAGTCTCGAGCGTCGGGATCTCGCGGTTGTGCAGCCCGCTCATGCCGCGACCTCCGCCGGATGCGGATGGCGGTAGACGATGCAGGGTGCCGCGTCCTCCGGATGCGGCGGGAGGGTTGCGGCCGGGTCTGGCTTAGCGCC
>JBCDFC010000101.1:0-16408 GCA_039178805.1 Pseudomonadota bacterium
CCATGGTTCCTGGCCTGCGTGCCCATCATCCGTAAAGTCGGGACACAAAGCCTTGCGGTCTTCGTCGTCTCGATCCCCCTCGCCGTCACGCTCGGCTGGCTTCTGGACCTCACGGACCGCAGCATGCTGCCCGTCGCGGCTGCCAATATCGGCGGCGGTGCGATCCTCATCACCGTCGCCTATGTCGTCGGCTGGTTCCGCAAGCAACCCTGGCGCGGTCCCGCACCTGCGAGAGCGCCGGAAGCTGGCGCCTCAAGCGTTGCAAAGCGTGACAGCGGGCTTGCGGGCGGATCGAGTGCATCACAGCCTGCCGGAGCGCTGACCGCCGAGAGCCGGTGAACGGCCGGGCGCGGGGGCGGGGTGCGCGAAACGGGAGGCTGAAGCCTAATGTTCATGCCCGCAGAGGGCCGGGTCGGCAGCGATCCGGTCTTCCAATACGAGCCGGAGCGAGCGCTCGCCCGGCTTGAGCTGCCGCGCCATCCTCGGCCAGCAGGTCCTTTGCCGAGCGTCGTGATCGGTCAGCTCGGCCAATCCCTCGATGGGCGTATCGCAACGCCCACGGGTGCCTCGAAATACATCAACGGGACCGAAGCACTCTGCCATCTGCACCGGATCAGGGCGCGGGTGGATGCTGTCGTGGTGGGCGTTGGCACGGCGATCGCCGACGATCCGAAGCTTACGACCCGGCATGTGCCTGGGCCCAACCCCGTGCGCGTGGTGATAGATCCGCGCGGCCGGATGCCCACCGATCTCGGCATGCTGCGTGACGACGCAGCACCAGTGATTGCGATCACGCTGCCGGATACGAAAGTGCCCAACGGGGTCGTGCAGATTGCGCTGCCGGGCGATGAGGCTGGACGGATCTCGCCCGGGGCAATCGTTGCGGCCCTGGCGGGGCGGGGCTTGAGACGCCTTCTGATCGAGGGGGGCGCGGAGACGCTGGCCCGCTTCATCGATGCCGGCCTCTTCGATGAGCTGCATCTCATGGTGGCGCCGATCATCCTCGGCTCGGGCAAGACAGGCCTGAACCTTCGGCCGATCGCGGAAGTGGACGAAGCGCTGAAGCCTGCGGTTCAGATGATGCGCTTCGCCGATGGCGATATGCTCTGCGTTTGTGCCCTAGCACCGGCGGTGGCGACCGCACGTCCAGCCGTCCGGCTTGCAGCGTCCAACTAAAGCGCTTTCCTTGCGGTTGCCGCGCCAAAGCGCCTTTAGATCCAACGTGTTCAAGGGAACAGCATCATTGCCGGGCCTGACCCGGCAATCCAGCGCCACCGGCCGCGGATGCTCGGGTCAATCCCGAGCATGACGTGAACACTTGAGGTAAGAAGGTGCTCTAGCCGATATCGCCGGGCTCGACCTGGCGATCGAAGGTGCTGAGTCTAGCTTCATGTTGTTGGGAACCCCGGTCGGGCCGGGGATGACCGATAGGTTGGTCTCTGCGGGGGCGGGCGGCGCTCAGGTTCGAGCGCCTGCCCGACCGTCGGTCTCCTTCGCCGCTCCGGCACGGGTACGCGGCGTGGTCAGCCTGGTGGTGGGAACGCGACCAGGTCCTTATGGCCGATCACGACCGGCGATGCAGCGGCCCGTGCCGCGCCCCAGGCGGAGGCGTCGGGCCCGACAGCCGTTGCGACGGCAGCAGCCGTGCCAGCGGCGAGGGCAGTGATCAGGGCAGCGTCCCGCGGTGCTTCCAGTCGCCAATCGCTCTCGCCCTCGGTCACGGCGTAACCCGCGTCGCGCAGTTGCTGCGCCAGGGCGGTATGGGCATCGGGGCCGAGGGCTGGGCCGAGGCCCTTGTCGCGGTGCTGATCGTCTTGGAAGGCTGCGATCACCGCTTGGTCGAGCGGATGCGGCGGCCGCCAATCCTGCCGCCCATCATAGCTCAGGACCGTATGAAACGGGAGCCGGTGGGCCGCGATACCGGCCACGAAGCGCTCGATCCAGGCCGCCGAGCAGAGATCGAAAAGGGCGGACGCAGTCACGAGGTCGGGCAGTGCTTCGGTGTCGATACAAGGCTCGATCCCGTCCGCAAGATCCGCCGTCACAGCCTCCGCCGTCACGCCGTCGGGGAGCGATTTGATCGCGAGGTTGAGCAGCCCGCTATCGCTATCGACCAAAATCCAATGCTGCGGTCGCGGCAAGAGAGATGCCGTGGCACGCAGGTTGTTGCCAGCCCCGGCCCCAATATCGAGGATGCGAAGGGGCGCGTCTCGTGTCTTGCCTCCGAAGTAGGACGCAAGGCTTTCCGCGACACGCGGACACCGCGCGCGCGCATCGGCGTCCTCGCGGAGCGCAAGCCATCGAGCTTCGAATTGACCGCTCACCTGCCGGTCTCGAGAGCGGTGTCGGCAGGTGGAGGTGGAGCGCCAACTGCCGCTTGTGCGGCTGTGAGCGGCATCAGCGCCTGCGTCACGGCGGCCGCGGTGTCGTCCCAGGTCGCGAGTGTTCGAGCGGCCGACCGACCGCGCGCCGCAAGCGCTGCCCTGGCGCCCGCATCCGCAAGGAGCGGGCCAAGCGCTTCGGAAAGTGCTGCAACGTCATCGGGTGGAACGAGCATCGCACCGCCTGCCGTCGCCTCCGAAACCGCGCCCGCATCCGTACCGAGGACGGGGAGGCCAGCCGCCATCGCCTCGGCAAATGCCATGCCGTAGCCCTCGTAGCGCGAGGCCAAGACAAAGAGATCGGCGGTCGCGAAAGACCTTGCTAGGCTATAGCTCTCTACGACCCCTCGGAAGCTGATGCGCTCGTTCAGGCCATGCCGATCGACGCGTCGGTGCAGATCGGCTGTGTAGTCGGGCTCGCGGGTATCATCCCCCAGGATGGTGAGCTGCCAGGGCAGATGACGGTGCTGCGCCAGCGCCTCGATCAGAATGTCATGACCCTTTCGCGAGGTGAGCGTGCCAACGCTGAGGATCTTGACGTTGTCGCTCACCTCAACGCGCCCAACGAAGGGTTCAGGTCGCGGAATGCCGGGCCGTGCCACGGTGATCGCCTCGCGGCTCACACCAAACTCGGCGATGAGCGTCTCGGCCGTATGGCTGCTTGTGGTGATCACTGCGCCGCACTCGGCGAGTGCTGCGCGCTCCTGCACGGCCAAGGCCCCGGCTTGATCCGCATCGAGACCATGTTCCAAGGCGAGCGGATGATGGATGAGCGCCGCGAGCGGCCCCTGCGCCTCGCGCAGTATCTCAACCGGCAGAGCGCCTAGTGCGAGGCCGTCGATCAGGACGGGCCAACCGCTCGGCGCCGCACCGAGGCGGTGCGCGGTCTCCTCGATGTCACTTCGACAGGGCGTGAGCCCAAGCTCTGGCAGGGGCCAGTGGACGAGCGAAAAGGCTGTGCGTGCTGGGGTGAGCTTTCGGAGAACATTGCGTGCGTAGCGGTAGCCACCCGTCGCCGTCTCCAGCTTGCCTGGCACGCAGAAAATTGCACTCGTCACGAAGTGCTCCCGACAGCGCCCTCATACCAGGCACGGGCAACGTGGCTCTCGTTCAGTGTTACGCGCAGACGCTCGATCCCGTCGCCGCCGGGGCCGAGCGCGCCGGATCGCGCCGCGGCCGCCATCGCGTTGAAGACATGACGGCAGAGAAACTCGGTCGTCGTCTTCTGGCCCGCAAACGCCGGCAGCTCGTCCAGATTGGCGTAGTTCAACGGTGCCAGCGTCGCCTTCAGCGCGTCATGGGCGCGACCGATATCGACGACGATGGCGTCCTCGGTCAGCTCCTCACGCATGAAGCAGACATCGATCACGTATGTCGCGCCGTGAAGCTTCTGTGCCGGACCGAAGACATCGCCGGGGATCGAGTGGGCGATCATGATGTGGTCGCGGACCTCAACTGCGTACATGGGCTTTCCTTAATAGCTCAGTCGGGTCGCGATACCGGGAGCGCCGGGCGCCAGCAAGCGTGAAAGCGTCGCTGGAGCGTCGTCGAAGGCAATCTCTTCGGTCACGAGGGCGTCGAGGCGGGGGTCCGAAGCAAGCGCTAACGCCTTGGAAAGACGGCCGCTAAGCGTTGTCGAAGCACGACGAGAGGGGGCTACGTGACCCACTTGGCTCGATTTCAGCGTAAGCCGTTGCGAGTGGAACGCGGCCCCGAGCGGAACCTCGATCATCCGGTCCCCGTACCAGGAAAGCTCGATCACTGTGCCCTCGAACCGGCATGCCGAAAGGGCCGTCGCGAGGCCGCCGGGCGACGCGCTGGTGTGAAAAACAGTATCGAACTCAGGACGAATCTCGTTTTCTTTCAGAAACTTCACGGAAATCTGTAATGCACTCTCACGGCGTTCCAATAAAACATCGTGGGTCGCGACGGAAAGGTCGCGTTGGCGCGTGAGGGTGAGTGTGACGAGTAGACCGACAAGACCTAATCCGATCACCAGGACCTTGGCCCCAGGTTGCGGCGAAGCGTCCCACACCGCATTGAGTGCTGTCTCCAGATTTGCGGCGAGCACGGCGCGTCCCAAGGGCACATCTTCCGGGATCGTAAGCGCCATCGTTGACGGCACGCGGAGGCGTCTTTGATGGGGTGCGAGGCAGAATACGCGCTGCCCCAAACGGGCATCATCTCCCGCCACGATCGTCCCCGCAGCAGCGTATCCGTATTTGACCGGAAAGGGAAAATCGCCCTCCTGGAGAGGAGCGCGCATCCGATCGCGCTCTCCCAAGGGCACGTTCCCTTGCCAGACCAGGCGTTCGGTTCCGCGGCTGATCAGGCTTGCGGCAGTTTCGATCTCAACCATGCCAGGGCCGAGCGGCGGCAGAGAGGTCCGTCTGATCTCCGCTTCACCCGGCGCCGTGTACCAGAGCGCGTCAGTCCACTCTGACATACCGCTTCCCGTTGAAATCCCAATGCTGCAGCGCAGATGGACCGCTGCGCGCACCCAACGCAAGAGGTAGACGATGCGCCCTACTGCGGCTCATGCAAATGCCGAGAGCACTGGCGCCCTGCCGGGGATCGCCGCCGATGGCATCACGCAAGGACGCCTGACGCCCGCCGGCATCCAACGGCGCTCGGTGCTATTCCGGCGCCGGGTGATTTTTGTGGGCTTGTGCGCGGCACTCTGCGCGGTGCTTTCGGCCGGCATATTGGGTGTTTTCGGTGCCGGTGGATGGGTCGCGACCGAGATCGTGATCGTTGCGGCCTTTGCGATCGGTGTGCCCTGGACGGCCATGGGTATCGTCAACGCAGCCCTCGGTCTGTGGCTCCTGCATGGTCGACGTGACGGGATCGCCACCGTGGCGCCGCATCTTTCGGCCGCTGAAGCGCGTGAGCCGGTGCGGACCCGCACAGCCCTTGCGATGACCCTGCGCAACGAATGTCCGCGCGCTTCGTTCGAGAAGATGGTGGCCATGCGCCGGGGGCTCGATGGCAGCGGTTTCGGCCAGTTCTTCGAGGTCTTCTTCCTCTCCGATACGTCTGACCCGGCCATCGCGGCCGAGGAGGAGGCGCTGTTCGAGGCGCTGAGGGACGATCTCGGCGGCGCGCGCGCGCACTACCGCCGCCGGACGCGCAACACCGGCTTCAAGGCCGGTAATGTGCGCGAGTTCCTTCTGAATGAGGGGCGGGGCTTTGAGTTCTATCTCCCGCTCGACAGCGACAGCCTGATGAGTGCCGAGGCGATCCTGCGCATGGTGCGGATCATGGAGGGCTACCCCAAGATCGGCATCCTGCAGACACTTGCCACAGGGCTGCCGAGCAAGAGCTTCTTCGCCCGCCTCTTCGGTTTTGGCATGCGTCACGGCATGCGCAGCTTCACGACGGGCGCAGCCTGGTGGCAGGGCGATTGCGGGCCCTATTGGGGGCACAACGCGCTCATCAGGGCTGATGCGTTTCGGCGCAATTGCCGGCTGCCCGTCTTGCCGGGCTCGCCGCCCCTCGGCGGCCACATCATGAGCCATGACCAGATCGAGGCGGTTCTGATGCGCCGCGCGGGCTATGAGGTTCGCGTCGTGCCGGTCGAGGGCGGATCCTGGGAGGAACTGCCGCCGACGCTGACCGATCACATCAAGCGCGAGCTTCGCTGGTGCCAGGGCAACATGCAGTATCTGCAGCTCCTGGGGCTGCGCGGACTGAAGCCGGTTAGCCGGGCGCAAGTTTTCATCGCGCTGATGATGTATGTCGGCCCGGTCGCCTGGATGGTGATGACGATCGCCGCAGCGTCGAAGGCGTTTCTGCCCGATCCGGGTGGGCTCGACCTCGCCCTCGGTGTTGCGATGTTTTTCGTGATGTTCGGGATGAGCCTCGTGCCCAAGATCCTCGGCATGATCGATGTGCTGCTCACCAAGGGCGGGACGCGTGCCTATGGTGGGACCCCGCGGTTCCTTCTCAGCGGTCTTGCGGAGGCGGTCTTCTCCATCATCGTCTCGCCGATCATCGCACTTCATGTGAGCATCTTCGTGGTCGGGCTGCTCTTCGGACGGTCGATCACCTGGGGCGGGCAGAACCGGGATGTGCATGCGGTGCGGTGGAGTGAGGCGGCCCGCGCGTTCTGGCCGCAGCTTTTGCTCGGGCTCTCGATCCTCAGCGCGGTCCTCTATGCGATGGGGAGCAGTGGACTTCTGTGGGCCGGACCGCTCCTTCTCGGCCTCATCGGCGCTATCCCCTTCACCGTCGTGTCGGCCGCGCCGCGGCTAGGTCGTTGGGCCGTTGCCACGGGTCTCTGCGCGGTACCGGAGGAGGTGGAGGGCATGGATGTTCCGGCAGATCCCGGCGCCCGACACGCCGCCGTGGCGCAGGCCGCCTGACCCTGGACATAACAAAGGGTTTCGCTGGCCTGCTTGACGTGGGCCGGCGTTCCTTGTGAAGACGCCGAAGCGGCCTGCTGGGCCGCCCGGCCGCGCGACGGGCGCGCCGGTTCTTCCGTCTCATCGGAGGCCAGGCCCATGTCCCTCGCCCATCCCTATCTCCTCTTCCTTGGCGACGCCCCGGATCCGCTCTCAGCCAAGGTCGCCCAGGGCATCCGCGATTGGCGTCCCGATGCGAGTGTCGGGCAGCTTCGCCTGCCCGGTTGCCAGGCAGATATGAAGCTGCCGGAGATGACGGTGGCCGAGGCCAAGGCCGCAGGGGCACAGACCCTCGTAATCGGCGTTGCCAATCGTGGCGGCATGATCTCGGATAGCTGGCAATCCGTCCTGATCGAGGCGATGGAGGCGGGCATGGACATCGCCGCTGGCCTCCATACGCTCCTTCGCGAGCAGCCGGCACTGGTCGAGGCTGCGACAAGGACGGGCACAAAGCTCCACGATGTACGCCTACCCGACCGCAAATACCCGATCGGCGACGGGGCCAAGCGCAAAGGCAAGCGGCTCCTCGCCGTCGGCACGGACTGCTCCTGCGGGAAGATGTACACGGCCCTCGCGCTCGAGAAAGCGATGCATGAGAAGGGCATGAAGGCGAGTTTCCGCGCCACCGGTCAGACCGGGATCCTGATCACGGGTGAGGGTGTGCCGCTCGACGCCGTGGTCGCCGATTTCATGGCTGGCGCGGTCGAGGTGCTGACGCCCGAGAACGACGACGATCATTGGGATTTGATCGAGGGGCAGGGCTCTCTCTTCCACCCGTCCTACTCCGGCGTCACCATGGCGCTGGTTCACGGCGGGCAGGCCGATGCGCTGGTGCTCTGCCATGAGCCGACCCGGACGCATATGCGCGGCCTGCCGCATTACCCCAGCCCCAAGATCGACGATTTGGAACCGCTCGTCATGCCGCTCGCCAAGGTGGTGAACCCGGATGTGCGGGTGATCGGTGCCTCGATCAACACGGCAGCGATGAGCGAGGCGGAAGCCGAGGCGTATCTCAAGGAGACCGAGGACCGCCTCGGAATGCCTTGCGTCGATCCGTATCGTCAGGGTGCAGCCCGGCTGGCGGAGGCGCTCTGATGCCGAAGCTCGAGGTTGAGGCGAAGAGCTTCAAGCTTCGCGAGGCCTTCACCATCAGCCGCGGCTCGCGCACCGAGGCGACGGTGGTCGAGGTGCGGTTGATCGAGGGCGACCATGTGGGGCGCGGCGAGTGCGTCCCCTATGCCCGCTACAATGAGACGGTCGAGAGCGTGACGGCGCAGATCGAGGGCTATCGCGGCCGGGTCGAGAGCGGCACCCTAGATCGTCAGGGTCTGCAGGGCGTGATGAAGGCGGGTGCCGCGCGCAACGCGCTCGATCTCGCTTTCTGGGATCTGGAGGCGAAGCGTGCCGGCTGCCGCGTCTGGGAGCTTAAGGACTACCTCGTGCTGGGCGGCAAGGCGCCGGGGCCGGTCGTGTCCTGCTACACCCTCTCCATCGACACGCCCGAGGCGATGAAACGCGCCGCTGCCGCCAACGCCGCGCGTCCGATCCTCAAGGTCAAGCTCGGTGCGGGCGAGGACGACATGCAACGCGTCGCGGCCGTCCGCGAAGGGGCGCCTGACGCAAGGGTCGTGATCGATGCGAACGAAGGCTGGCAGATCTTCGAGTATGGCGAGCGGGTGCTGACGCTGAAGGAGATGGGCGTCGAGATGATCGAGCAGCCCGTGCCGCAGCGTTTCGAGGACCCGTTCGGCGCCATCACCCGCCCCGTGCCGATCTGTGCGGATGAAAGCTGCCATACGCGTGCGACGCTGAACCGCCTCGTGGGCCGCTACGACATGGTCAACATCAAACTCGATAAGACCGGCGGTTTGACGGAGGCCCTGCAGCTTCGAACCGAGGCAGAGCGTCAGGGCATGGGGGTCATGGTGGGCTGCATGATGTCATCCTCCCTCGCGGTCGCACCCGCTGTGCTGCTCTCGACCGGCGTTCAGCTTGCCGATCTAGACCCGCCGATGCTGCTCGCGGAGGATCGGGATCCGGCACTTGCTGTTGAGGGGTCCACCGTGCAGCCGCCGACGCCTGAATTGTGGGGCTGATGCCCGTTCCGTAGCGGAGAAATGCCATGAGTCGGATCGTCTATGTGAACGGCGAGTACCTGCCTGAGGAAGCCGCGAAGATCTCGGTCTTCGATCGGGGATTCCTGATGGCCGACGGCGTCTATGAGGTCACCTCGGTGCTGAGCGGGAAGCTCTGCGACTATGAGGGCCATCGGGCGCGCCTTCATCGCTCGCTCGTCGAGCTCAAGATGGACAGCCCGGTGAGCGATGACGAGCTCTTGGAGATCCACCGCGAGCTTGTGAAGCGCAACGACCTCGAAGAAGGCGTCGTCTACCTGCAGATCACGCGCGGTGCGGCGGATCGGGACTTCGCTTGGCCCAAGGAGGCGACGCCCGGCATCGTGCTCTTCACCCAGGTCAAGGACCTGGAGGAGGCGGCGGCCGCGAAGACCGGCATCAAGGTGATGAGCCAGCCCGATCTCCGCTGGGGGCGGCGCGATATCAAGACGGTGCAGCTTCTCTATCCCTCCTTCGCCAAGATGGCTGCGAAGGAGCACGGGGCGGATGATGCCTGGATGGTGGCCGATGATGGGTTCGTCACCGAAGGGACGTCCAACAACGCTTACATCGTCAAAGACGGCAAGATCATCACCAGGCATTTGGGCCATGAGATCCTGCATGGCATCACCCGGGCGGCAGTCCTGAAGCTTGCGCGTGAAGCGCAGATGCAGGTGGAGGAGCGCCCCTTCACGATCTCAGAAGCGCAGGAGGCGGACGAGGCCTTCATCACGGCGGCGAGCACTTTCGTCTGTCCCGTGGTGGAGGTCGATGGCGCTGCAATCGGTGCGGGTGCGCCGGGCCCAGTCGCGAAGCGGCTTCGCGAAATCTATCTCAGCGAAGCACGCGCGCATTCGATCTGATCGCCGAAGGCCGGCTTTCGGCGGAAGGCGGCCCCGTTACCTGCTCGTGGCGTCGCGCCAACCGATGGTTGCAGACGCAGAATTCTGTTGGACTCGTGCGCCGGACCGCATACCAAAATGCGTAGATGGTAACAGTGAGTATGGAGCGTCCGCTCGGACGGCGTCGCTTAGGCTGAGCATCTGTCGCATAGGGCAGGGTACTGGAGCGGCGTTATGGCGAAATGGCGGTACGGCAATGACGACAGCGGCTGGTTGACGAGGCTGCTACCGGACTGGGAACTCTATCTTTGCGGTGGGCGGCAGATGCTGCACGTGACGCTCACGCCTCACCGGCAGATCGCGCTCTTGGCGTTCGTCTTTCTCGTGACCTTGGGCGTTCGTGCGGCGATCGAACCGCCGGGCCGCGCGGTGGCGGCCGGTCCGGTTGCCGATGCCGCGCCGGAGGCTGCGGTTGCAGCGGTACCGAGCGATGCTGCGCCGAAAGAAACTGCTGCTGCGCCCGTAGTCGATGCCGAGCGAGAAGGTCGCCTCGTCGCGCGCAGCCGCGTGCTCGATGAACGCGAGAAAGAACTGGCGGCAAGGGCTGAACGGCTGGCCCGCCAAGAGCGCCGCTTGGAAGGCTCCGACGCGGATCGTCGCGAGGCAGCGAAGCTGCGCGATGCGGCGCTCGCCGAAGCGCGCAGCGCGGAGCGCGCTCGTGACCGGCTGCAGCAACGGCTGGCGAAGGCGGAAGCGCAGATCATCCGCCTCAGGACCGAGCGGCTGACGGCGCTCGGCAGTCAGCGTGGGGCGGTGCCCTCTGCGGGCTCGATCGGCGTCGCGCTGGCCACGGCTCCACGCCCCGACGACTTTGCCACGGCGGATGTCGGGGAGATGCTGCTGATCGCGACAAGCCAGGCCTTTGCCCCCACAGGTGCTGCAACTGCGGGTCTGGGCCCGGCAGTGGTTGAGCGGCCGAGTGCGGTGGCGGCGCTTGGCGATGCCCTGCCGCAGCCCTCCTCAGCGCCCCTGCCAGCGGCTGTGGCGGTGGGTCGTCCTGGGAGCGCCGCGGCCCCTGGCGTACTCGTCGCCGCCCTTCCGCAAGCACCTGTGCCCGCGACGGCGCCTGCGGTTCCAGCACTCCCTGCAGGGCCGGCGCGCAGCGAAGCGGCGGCTCTGATCGAGGCGCCGACAGCACTGCGCGGCGCGGCCTATCTGCAGGCGGGGATCTTTGTTGCGACGGCGTATGGTCAGCGGCTGAAGGATAACCTTATCGCCGAAGGCCTGGAGGCGGATATCCTTGCAACCCGCTTCCGAGGCGAAGAAGCGATCCGCGTGCGGCTCGGCCCATTCGAGACGGCGGAAGCGCGCGACACAGCACTCGAAACACTCCGTCGCCTTGGCATCAACGACGCCATGCCCGTCGCCCGCTGAGGCGTCGGGCCCACTGCCGCATCGCTGATGGGGTGAGCGCAGTGATGTTCACTGTGAACTTCTGAGCGCTTGGCCCGATGTTTGTATGGGGGCACCGGTAGTTTGATGCGCTGAGCAATCTTTTTTTGGGGGGGCGTGATCTTGGTGTGAGGGCTCCGCGCCCTCCCACGACAGGGTACGTTCGAACAGATTAAGATCCTGCGAACGCTGCTTGCTCGGCGCGCGCAACGGCGGAGGTTCTATCGGTCTCCGATCAGTCTGCAGCGCTGTCTTGGCCGCCGGGCTCGGTCGTGGCGGCTGTGGTGCTCGGCGCCGTCGCGCCGCAGTCGTCGAGGCCGACTTCAAGGCGTACGGGGTCACCGGCCGAGAAGGCGAAGCGAGGGGCGAGTGTGACGCCGAAGCCTGCCATCACGGCCATTCTAGGGATCTCACAGTAGTATTGGATGACGCGGCCCAGCATGCGATCGACATTCGCCTGCGCTTGAGACGACGCGACCTCGATATCGATGGCGAGCCTTCGCTCTTCGAGGGTCAGAGCGCTGATGATGGCGCCGTCTCGTAGGTCTATTGGGAGGCGCGCTTGCATCTCGCGTACGGCCTCATCGAGCTCGGCATCGATCGTTTCTTCGGAGAGTGGGGGGCGACTGGACACCTCGTCATCGGTCGGCGCGTCGTTCTCGCGAGAAAGGTCGAGGCCGGTCAACTCGCCGAGGCGGGCCAGGAGCAAATCGAGTGTGGCAGGCCGGTCGGCTTCGCTCGCGGTAGCGTCGGACGAGACTTCGGGCTCTGGCCGTCCGGCGCTCCGATCCTCCTCGGCCGTGGCGACCGCTACGGCAGTGGCGGTGTCGCGGATCGTGTCGCGAAGCTCTGGCGGGACCGGTAGGCGCGTCAGAAGAGCGCCGAGGAAAGCGACGGCGCAGATGATCACCAAGAGCGCGACCCAGCGCATAGAAGCCTCCAGTCCTGCCGCGGGGAGCATCGCGGCCCCCCGTGGCGATTTCGTGGTCTGCGGCGACTACTCGGCCGCGTGGGGCATATCCGTCGCCTTCGAGAGCGCTTGATCGAGATCCGCGATCAGATCGTCAGCGTCTTCGATGCCGATGGAGAGCCGGATCACATTATCCGCCGCCCCAGCCGCTGCTCGCTGCTCGGAGGAGAGCTGGCGGTGGGTGGTGCTGGCCGAATGGATGATAAGGCTCCGCGCATCGCCGAGATTGGCTACATGGCTGAAGATCTCGACATTGTTCACCACGCTGATGCAGGCGTCGTAGCCGCCCTTGATCGCGACGGTGAAGAGCGAGCCTGCGCCCTTGGGGCAGATCTTCTTGATCCGCCGGTAGGAGGGCGAGGATTTGAGGCCCGCATAGGTCACACCCTCGACCCGCGGATCGTTCTCCAGCCACTCCGCGATCTTCTTGGCGTTGGCCACATGGCGCTCCATGCGGAGCGACAGCGTCTCGATCCCCAGCATCGTGATGAAGGCGTTCTGCGGGCTCTGGCACATGCCGAGATCGCGCAGGCCCACGGCGTGGCTGTGGAGCGTGAAGGAGAGGGGGCCGAAGGTCTCGTGGAATTTGAGGCCGTGATAGGCGGGCTCAGGCTCGGAGAGCGAGGGGAACTTGCCTGCCGCTGTCCAATCGAACTTGCCCGAGTCGACGACCACGCCGCCCATGACCGTGCCGTTGCCCGACAGGAACTTCGTCGTCGAATGGGTGACGAGCGTCGCGCCATGCTCGATCGGGCGGCAGAGATAAGGGGTGGCTGAGGTGTTGTCGACGATGAGGGGGATGCCCTTCTTGTCGGCGATGGCCGCGATCTTGGGCAGGTCGGCAATATGGCCGCCCGGGTTTGCGATGGACTCGCAGAAGATCGCCTTGGTGCGCTTCGTGCAGGCCTTGGAGATCTCGCCCGGCTTGTCGATATCGACGAACTTCGCCTCCCAGCCGAAGCGCTTGATCGACTGGCTGAGCTGCGTGACGGAGCCGCCGTAGAGCCTGTTCGAGACGACCACATTGTCGCCCGGGCCCATCAGCGGGAAGAGCGCCATGATCTGGGCTGCGTGGCCCGAGGAGCAGGCGGTGGCGCCAACGCCGCCTTCGAGGGCCGCCACACGCTCCTGGAGTGCTGCGATCGTCGGGTTGGTGAGGCGCGAATAGATGAAGCCCACTTCCTGTAGATTGAAGAGGGCAGCCGCGTGCTCGTGGTCGCGGAAGCAGAAGGCGGTGGTCTGATAGATCGGGGTCTGGCGCGCGCCCGTCGCGGGGTCGGGCTTCGCGCCGGCATGGATCTGCAGCGTGTCGAAGCCGTAGGTCTTATCGTCGGCCATATCTCCTCCGGTGGCTCTGTCGCGATTCCGGCCGGCACGCTAAGGTGCCTAGCCGTGCTTGTCAGCGGCTATTCTCACAGATCGGCTTTTCCTGCGACCTTCGCGAGGAGGGCTTGATCGAGTGCGATGTATGGGGCAGCGCGTTCCTTGAGGGCCTGGTCGACGCTTACCTTCGGTGGCGGGCGTCGGCCGATGGCACCGGTGACGTTGGCGCGCCCGACTTGTGCTGGCGCCGGCAGGTCGAGGTTGGAGAGGAGCCTGCGGAACGCGTCGTCGAACTGCCATTGCCAAAGGATGACGTCGATGCCGGAGAGCGTCGCTTGTGCCCGCTCTAGCCATTCCTCGCGGGGTGGGGGCGCGTCGAGGCGCGGGCTTGCCAGATGGCGCGACTGCACGTTGTCGAGGACGCGGCGCACCTCCGGATGATCGGCGGCGAGCGCGTCTTCGAGGGTTTCGAAGGGCAGCGGGGCCTTCAGCGTTTGCTGAAAGCGCCAGGCGCTCACCAGGCGCTCCAGCGGATCGCGCAGCACGGTGATGCGGAGGCCGGGGCCAAGCGCGCTGAGGAGTGCTGTGCCGTAGTGCCCCCCGACGAAGCGCGCGCGTCGGGCAATGGCGATATCCTCAGGCGTGGAGCGGTCGGAGACGGTGAGCGCCTGGCCCTGCCAGCTCGACCCAAGCAGCCCCTTGAAATGGGCGTTGACCGTCGATCCGGCGGTCTTGGGGATGTGGAAGAAGATCACGCGCTCGCTCAGCCATTCCGCTGCTCGAGCCGCCGTGAAGGGCTGAACCGTGCGGATCATCCTGCGTCGGAGCGGGGTCATCTGCTGACCCGACTTGCGCAGCGCCGATGCTGGGTCTGGTCAGCGATGCTGTGGGCGACGGGCATGCTGCCCCCGGAAAGATGCGCTGTCAGCGCAGTTTCGACGAGACCACGCCCGAGTTGAAACCACCCCAGCTCAGCTCCCCATGAAGCCGCTGGTATTCGATCTTGGGGCAGCGGTCCATGACGACAGTCAGCCCTGCGGCGAGGGCGCGTTCGGCCGCGGCTTCGTCGATCACGCCGATCTGCATCCAGATCGTCTCAAGCCCTCGCGAGCCGAGCGCGTGCATCGCTTCGTCAACCACGCCACCCGCTTCCTCCGAGCGGCGAAAGACGTCGACCATTTGGATCGGGCCATGATCAGTCGGTATCGCCTCCAAGCTTTCGATGACCGTCTCGCCGAACGCCGTTTGACCCGCGTAGCGCGGATTGACGGGGATCACCTTGAAGCCCCGCAGCTTCAGATACCGGGCCACGTAGAATGAGGGCCGCACCTCGTTGAGCGACACACCGACGGCCGCGATGGTCTTTGTGTGCGCCAGCAGGCCGCGCATCTCGTCGTCGCTATGGCGATGGATCGGCATGATGGATCGTTCTTGCCGTGGCCGTGCAGCGGGTCAAAGGGAAAAAGGTCCGCCGGCTTGTGCTTTTTGGGCAACGACCGGCGGACTTAAAGTCGGAACGAGGGACAGTGAGTGTTGAGGCGGGTCGTTCAGCTCCAGCCTCACGCGTAAAGATATGGGTCTTTCGCAAAAGTTCTGTAACCCCGGGACACGCATTCGTGCGTGTTTTTTTGCTTGGATAGCGCTTCAAGACGGGAATCAGCGACGCGACGTCGCATAAAGAGCGACCGCGGCGGCGTTGCTCACGTTCAGCGATGCGAAGCCTTTCTGCGATTCGATCCGAACGAGCCTGTCGCAAAGCGTGCGCGTTCTCGTGCGAAGGCCCGGCCCCTCGGCCCCCATGACGAGCAGGATCGGCCTGTCATCCGCGCCCTGCACGGCGTCTTCGACCGCTGTGTCGCCGTCTCCGTCGAGGCCGAGCACGAACCAGCCGAGGCCTTGCATCTCCTCGATCGCGTTGCCGAGATTGGGGACGCGCAAATAGGGCTGCCGCTCCAGCGCACCCGAAGCGGACTTCGCCAGGGCGCCCGTCTCGGGTGCGGCGTGGCGGCGGGGTGCGATGACGGCTCGCGCGCCGAAGACTTCGGCCGAGCGCAGGATGGCACCCACATTGTGCGGATCAGTCACGCGGTCGAGCGCCACGGCGAGCGCACCGGGTTCGGGCGCGCAGAGCGTCTCGAGCGATGGCCAGTCGAGCGGTTCCGCCTCGAGTGCTGCCCCTTGATGCACCGAGCCCGGGTCGAGCGGGGCGCTGAAGCGACGCGGATCGGCGATCTCCGGCTCCAAGCGATGGGGGCCCAACGTCTCACCCAGTGTCTCGGCGAGGCGTTGTCGGGCGTTCGGCGTCACGATGAGGCGATGGAGCCGGCGGGCGGGATTGGCAAGGGCGTCGCGCACGGCATGAATGCCGAAGAGCCAGCTACGGCCGTCCTCCCCCGGTCCACCGCCGCGCGCCGAGGCCCGCCCGCCCCGACGGGGAGGCGAGGGCTGCGGCCGGCCGCGACGACCGCTACCGCCAGGGCCCGAGCGCCTCGGCGCGCGTGGCGACTTCCGCTCACCGTCTTCCGCCACGACGCCCTCCGACCGGTACACGCTGGCGCCCAGGCGGTTTCGCCCGGCGCATGATGCGCGCGTGTTGACACCTGCAGAGCGCGCGTCCTAAACGCGCACACGCCGCCGGGCAATGCCCGCAAGCGCGCCTCGGAGGGGTGGCAGAGCGGTCAAATGCAGCGGACTGTAAATCCGCCCCGGAAACGGTACGTTGGTTCGAATCCAACCCCCTCCACCACGCTCTTACGCTTGATCTGGGCTCGAGTCTGTTTGTGGCGCGGCAAGGCCACGTCGTGTGGCACGCCTGTCGGGTCGATCCGGAGGGCTGAAGGCGGATTTCGACCGTCGCATTGCGCAGACAGCGTGTTTCGGATGCGTTGGCCCGCCTGCTGGCTGTGCGGCGGGCTGCCGGCGC
>JBCDFC010000102.1:0-16312 GCA_039178805.1 Pseudomonadota bacterium
CCCCAGGCGCCGAGCGTCGGGCTCTCCCAATCGTCCTCAACGAAGCGAATATCGTGGAGCGCCATATCGATGCCGATCGCCTCGAGGCTGCCGAGATAGAGCTCCTGCAGATCCGGCGGCGAGGGTTTGATGAGCACCTGGTACTGGTAATAGTGCTGCAGACGGTTGGGGTTCTCGCCATAGCGCCCATCGGTCGGCCGCCGCGAGGGCTGCACATAGGCCGCAGCCCAGTGTTTGGGCCCGAGAGCGCGAAGTGTGGTCGCCGGGTGGAAGGTGCCTGCCCCCACCTCCATGTCATAAGGCTGCAGCACCGCGCAGCCTTGGCGGCCCCAATAAAGCGCGAGCCGAAGCAGGATCTCCTGGAACGAACGCGGCTTCTCGGCCGCGGCGGCGAGGGGCGCATCGGGCATCCCGGGCTCCGGCATGGGTTTCGAACGGGCAACGGGCGGAGTGCTAGTCTCTGGGCTGCAGGCGGTCAACGGAGTGACCATGCCACCGCCCCTCACAGGGACCACTGAGCAAGGGGAACCAGTCGTCGTTACAACCGCCGCGAGCGCTTTCGCTCGCGCCCTCCCACGACATGGTTGACTGAGTCGCACGAACAAAACGCTAACAACACTGGCAGAGCAACCAGTCACGTTGCGTGTCGGGCCCCTCCACCGTTCGCCGATTGTTAGGGTGCGCGTCGTAACCTGTCGTGGGAGGGCGCGGAGCTCTTGGGTGATTCCGTTTCGCCAGTGGCTCAGCTATGAGCGTGTTGCGGATCGGCGTCGGCTGACCCGATCGCGCGCCCGATCACGCGTGTACTTGGGGAAAGAAGAGGGGTGGCAGGCCATGCAGGTTGTTCAAGTAGGCGAGGTTTCGCTCCATGTACGAGACGAGGGGCCGAGGGACGGGCCGGTGCTCGCATTCTCGAACTCGCTCGGCACCGATTTCCGGACCTGGGACATGCTGCTCCCGCTCCTGCCAGCGGGACTGCGGGTGATCCGCTACGACAAGCGCGGCCATGGCTTGAGCGACTGCCCCGACAGCCCAGGCGGTCCTTGGCGGATCGAGGATCACGTCGCGGATCTCGAAGCGCTGCTCGACACGCTCGGGGTTCGGAAGGCCGTGATCTGCGGGCTTTCGGTCGGGGGGCTGATCGCGCAGGGCCTCGCCGCGCGCCGGCCCAACCTCGTACGGGCAGTCATCCTCTGCGATACCGGCGCCAAGATCGGCACCGACGCCATGTGGAACGACCGGATCGCGAAGGTCGAGGCAGGCGGGATCGAGGCCATCGCCGAGGGTGTGCTTGAACGCTGGTTCACCAAGCGGTTTCGGGACGAGGACCCAGGCTTTCCACTCTGGCGCAGCATGCTCGTGCGCACGCCGAAGGAGGGTTATCTGCGCACAGCCACAGCGATCCGGGACACGGATTACACGGAGCCCACGCGCGCACTCTCGCTTCCGGCTCTCGCGATCTGCGGCAGCGAGGACGGGGCCACGCCGCCTGCGCTCGTGAAAGGTACCGCGCGGTTGATCGAGGGCTGTCGCTACGAGGAGATCGCCGATGCTGGCCACCTTCCCTGCATCGAGCAACCTGAGGTGATGGCCGAATTGATCGGCGATTTTCTGCGCGAGATAGAGCACGTTTGAGACTGCCTGGCGGTCTTCTGGATACCAAGCGTCCCGCTGGGCGGCCGACGATGCGTGTTGGGCCGCGAACGCGGCTTCGACCCGAAGAACATGATCCGATCACTCGGCCGGCGTGCCCCCGGCCGGTGTCACCGCGGCAAGTTCTGCCTCCAGCTTAGCAGCGCTGTCGCCGCGCGGCTTCGAGAGGGGCGCGATCAGGGCATAGGCCGCAGGTGTGAGAAAGATCGTGAAGGCTGCGGCAAGGCCTAGGCCGCCGACCACGACCCAGCCGATGGCTGCACGCGCCTCGGCACCCGCCCCGCTGCCGAGGATCAACGGCAGCCCCGCCAGCACTGTCGAAGCCAGCGTCATGGCGATCGGGCGCAGCCGCTGGGATGCCGCCCGCCGCGCGGCCTCTGCTGCCGAGAGCCCCCGGTCGCGCCACTGGTCCGCCACCTCCACGATCAGGATCCCGTTCTTGGCCATGATCCCGATAAGCATCAGCACGCCGATCTGCGAGTAGATGTTGATCGTCGCCCCCGTGAGCCAAAGCGCCAATACGGCCGCCGCAATCCCACAGGGCACGGTCGCGAGCACCACCAGCGCGCTCGTCACGCTCTCGAACTGAGCGACCAGCACCAGGAACACGACGAAAAGCGCGATGACGTAAGTCGCCGCCACCGCTCCCGTGGTCTCGTCCAACGTGCCGGCCTCACCCAACAGCAGCAGGCCATAGCCATCGGGCAGTCGCTCCGCCGCCAGTGCCTCGACCGCGACCACCGCCTCGGCGAGCGGCAGGCCGGGCGTCAGCCCCGCATCGATCTCGATGGCGCGGCGCTGCGCATGGCGGTCGAGCTCTGCCGCGACCCCGGTCTCCTCCAGCGTCACGACCTGGGAGAGCGCGACGAGCCGCCCCGTCTCCGCCCGCACATATAGGTTCATGAGATCCGTCGGATCGCGCACCGTCCCAGAAGCTGAGCGCAGCAGGATGGGCGCTGCCGTGTCCGCGATGGTCAGCTCCGCTACCTCGTCCTCATCGACCAGCGCCCGCAGCGTCGTCGACAGCGTCGCGACCGGCACGTTCAGATCCGCCGCCGCCTCACGGTCGATCGCGATGGAGAGCTGCGGCTGGGTCGCCTGGTACTGCACGCGGATCGCCTCGAGGCCCGGGATCGCCTCCATCGCCACGGCGAAATCGTCGGCGACCGCCGCGATACCCGGATAGTCGGGCCCGGTGATCGCGATCTCGAGCCCGCCGCTGTTCGAGCTCAAGCCGAGGCTGTTGCCGCGGCGCAGGATCGCCCGCGCACCGGCGATGCCCCCCAGCTTGGAGGCGATATCGGCCTCGATCTCCTGCTGGCTCGTCTCCCGACTCTCCCAGGGCGCGAGCGGCATGTCGATCCAACCGCGGTTCGGGTCGAAGCGCCCGGTGATGGCGTAGATCGCCCTCCCGTCACCGGTCTCGAGCCAAGGCGCCATGATCCGCTCGACCGCCTCGACCGGGCGGTCGGTCGCGTCGAGGCCGACGCCGTCGGGGCCCTGCAGCGCCACGGTGACCCGCCCCCGATCCTCGGGCGGCACAAGTTCCGCGCCGAGATCGCGGTAGATCGGCACCGCCGCCGCGGCCATCAGCGCCGCCACCGTGATCGTCACGATCGGCATTGCCACCAGCGGGCGGAGCGCCATGGCGTAGAGCCTGCCAAAGAGCCAGCCGATCCCCTCGAAGAGCACGATCCCCCTGCCCCCCAAATCCGTCAGCCGTGCTGCGATCATGGGTGCGAGGGTGAGCGCGACGAAGGACGAAAGACCCACCGTGACCGCCAGCACGAAGCCGAACTCGCGGAAGAGGCGCCCCGCCTGCGAGGGCAGGAAGGAGATCGGGATAAAGACCGCGATCAGCGTGACCGTCGTCGCGATGACCGCGAAAAACACCTCCCGCGTGCCCAACACAGCCGCAGCCCGCGCACCCAACCCCTGGGCCCGTTTGCGCTGAATGTTCTCGAGCACGACGATGGCGTCGTCGACGACGATCCCGGTCGCCAACACCAGCGCAAGGAGCGTGACGAGATTGATCGAGAAGCCGAGGAGCCAGATCGCAGCGACCGCCCCCACAAGCGCGACGGGGATCGCGACGATGGGCACCAGCGTCGCGCCCAACCGACCCAGAAACAGCCAGATCACGCCGGAGACGATGGCCAGCGCCAGCGCCAGTGATGTCAGCACCTCGGCAATCGCGCCCCGGATGAAGACGGCATCATCGGTCACGACGGCGAAGTCGATCTCGGGGAACCGGCGGTCGAGCCGCGCCATCACCTGCTCCACCGCGGCCGAGATCGCGACGGTGTTCGCCCGCGCCTGACGCACGATGCCGAGGCTGATCACCTCCCGCCCGTCGAGGCGCACCACGCTTTCTGCATCGGCCGGCGCGAAATAGACCGAGGCGACATCGCCGAGCCGGACCGCATCGCGCAGCACCAGCTTCTCGATGGCGACGGGTTCGGTAACGGTCGCATCGGCGCGCACCAGGATCTCGACCGCGCCGCCCGAGAACGAGCCCACTGGCACATCGAATTGCGCGTCGCGCAGAACCTCCGCTACCTCCGCGATCGAGAGCCCGTAGGCCGCCAAACGCTCGGGCAGGACATCGACGCGTACGACACGCTCACGCTCACCGAAAAGCGTTACGTCGGCGACGCCCTCGATAGACGTCAGTGCGGGGATGATGTCGTCCTCGGCGATCCGGGTCAGCGCGTCGACCTGATAGGCCCCGCTCGCCACGGCCAGCCGCACGACGGGCAGCGCATCCGCATCGGATTTGACGACGTAGAGATCCTCGACCCCGTCGGGCAGCTCCCGCGTCACCCGGCTCACCGCCTCGCGCACATCGTTCGCCGCATCGATCAGGTCGATATCGGGGCGAAACTCGATGCGCATGCGGAAATTGCCCTCCTCCGAGGAGGACTGCACCGCGACCGCCCCGTTCACGCGCGCGACGGCCCCTTCGACAAGGCGCGTGACCTCCGCATCGACGGTGGTGGGCGAGGCGCCCGGATAGAGCGCGCGGACCGAAACTACGGGGCGGTCGATATTCGGCAGCTCCCGCACCTCAGCACCCATGAGGCCAGCGATGCCCGCGACCACGATCAAGAGGTTCATCACGATGGCGAGCCAAGGGCGGCGAACGCTGAGCCCCGGCAGCCCGGTCCCGGCGGTCACTGGCTGGCGCTCCGCCCAGCCGCGCTGTCGGCATCCTCGGCCAACACCTCATCGTCGGAGCCGATGACGTCGACCTGCCGCCCCTCGCGCAGCCGCTGCACGCCTTCGACCGCGACCGCATCGCCGAGCGAAAGCGCCCCTTCGACCAGCACGAGGCCGGCACGGCGGCGGATCAGGCGTACCGGCACGTTCCGGCTTTCGCCATCGCGGATGGCCCAGACATAGGGGCCCTCCTGCGCAAACTGCAGCGCCAGTTCCGGCACCACGGGATAGCTTTCGCCAGGCAGAGAGACCGTGACGGTGAAGGACGCGCCTGGGCGCAGCCGGTCGCCCTCGTTCGGAACGGCCACGCGCACCCGCGCGGCGCGGGAAATCGGGTCGATCCGGCTGTCGATGGCATCCACATGGCCCGCAAAGGCCTCCCCCGGATAGGCCGGCGTTCGCGCCTCGATCGCCGCGTCCTCTGCGATGCGCCCGACAAAGGCCTCAGGCAGGTCGAAGCCGATCAGGATCTCAGCACGGTCGTCGAAGCTCGCGATCTCGGTATCCGTGTCGATCCGGTCGCCAACCTCGACTTGAGGCAGCCCCGCAACGCCCGCGAAAGGGGCGCGCAGCACCCGATCCTCCAGCGCTTCGGCCGCCTGGTCCCGCTCGATCCGTGCGATCTCCCGCGCTGTCTGACTTTCGGTCAGGCGCGCGGTGGAGGTGAAGGCCTGGGTCTCGAGCGTCTGAAAACGGAGGAAGACC
Source organism: Pseudomonadota bacterium (assembly GCA_039178805.1). Lineage (GTDB taxonomy): Bacteria > Pseudomonadota > Alphaproteobacteria > Rhodobacterales > Rhodobacteraceae > Thermohalobaculum. The sequence goes on from JBCDFC010000102.1 coordinate 5,578, forward strand.
CGCTCCGCCTCCGCCAACTGCGCCTCGGCAAGCTCCAGCGCCAACCGCTCATTCGTATCGTCGAGCCTGAGCATCACGGCGCCCGCGGCAAAGACACGGCCCGCGGCGAGATCCATCTCGAGGATCTTGCCTTCCGCGTCGGCCTTCAGCGTGATCGAGCGGCGTGCCCTGCCCGTCCCGACCGTTTCAAGCCGCAGGTCGTCGGCCAGCTCATCGACCCGTGCTGTGACAACCGGCACCGCCTCGGACCGGCGCCGGGTCTCGACCGGTGCGCGTCCGTCACCAACGGCAATACCGACGGCGGTGGCCAGCCGGTCACGATAGGGCCACAGCTCCGCAACACCGACCACCAACGCGACGGCCAAGACGATCTGCAAAACCAAGGCGAAACGCGCGCGCATGCTCTCTCCGTCAGGTGCGACACAACATACTACGGTCGATCCGGTAATCCTGTCGCGATTTGCCATGCTCGTGCGGTGTCATCGGTGTTTCTCCTGATTTCCCAAGCGGTTCCGAAATCAGCACGCAAGAAAATTAGGCTTCAGAACTGCACAAAGCGCGTCACATTGATGCGCCGCAGCATGATTGTTGCCGCAAACATGGGGAATACCCGAATTGGCAGGAGTCTCATTTTTCGTAGGGGTGCGTTGTGGTTTGGGACGAATATCTTAATGGGGTGGTTTTTCATGCGCGAAGTGCTCCTTTTCACGGGCGAGGAAAGTACGAGGCTCCCTCTCGAGGAGGGCCTCTCACTACACGGCATCAGTCTGCGAACCCGAGGGTTCGATAAAGCGCCCAAACACAGGATGATCTCGCGCGCCGATGTCACCTGCGTCTGTTTCGAAGACGCGGTCGAGGCCGGCAAGCTGGTCGCGGCTGTACGGCGATGGACGGAAAACGCACGGCTGTGCGCGGTCGTTCCCAAAGGCTCGTTCGAGGCCGCCGCGGCCGCACTCCGCATGGGCGTGCTGGACTATATCGAGCTTCCCGGAGACGACAGCGAAATTGCCTCGAGGCTGCGTCTGATCTCTCAGCGCACCGTCGGCATGTGCCCCTTCGGCGCGACGCGGTGCCCATATGATGGCGAACGCGACGGCGCGCTCCACCGCTTGTCGGAGCGTGAGCGCGAGGTGGCTGAGCTGATGGTGGCCGGCCACGCCTCCAAGGTCATCGCCCATATCCTCGGCATCAGCATGAAAACCGTGGAGATCCACCGCGCGCGCGTTTTTCAGAAGACGGAGGCGGGAAGCATGCCCGATCTTGCGCGCCTATTCTGGGCACAGGCAGGTCAGAGCGCTCGGAACCGAAACGCCGCGCCCCGCCTCAACGGCTATCGGCAGAGCAGATCGGCGAACTCCGTGAACACAGCGTCATAGGTGTCGCGTTTGAAAGGGACGATCCGGGAGACCAGCTCGTCCTGCGCCATCCAGCGCCAGCGGCTGAACTCACGATCATGCGCTTCGATGTCGATCTCAGAATCGTCGCCGTCGAAGCGCAGGGCGAACCAGCGCTGCGTCTGCCCACGATAGCGGCCCTTCCAAAGCTTCGGCACGAGGTAATGCGGGAGATCGTAGGGCAGCCACTGCGCACTCTCACGCAAGACGCTGACCCGCGCAGGCTCGATCCCCGTCTCCTCCGTCAGCTCTCGTAGGGCTGCGTCTCGAGGTGTTTCGCCGTCATCGATACCGCCCTGGGGCATCTGCCAGGCGTCCTGATGCGAGTCGAGCCGCTGTCCGGCAAAGATCTCACCTTGGCGGTTCAGGACCATGAGGCCGACGCATGGGCGATAGGGCAGCGCGGCGATATCGGCGGCTGAGCGGCTCGCGGGCATCGCAATCTCCGGGGGCAGACAGAGTTAGGGCGCGGCCGGGAACGGCCGCGCCCGCGGTTAGCATGCGCTGGTGTTAGCGCTCAGCGCTCTTGTCGTAGACGGCGAGGCCGGTCAGCAGATCGAGCGCGTAGGCAAGCTGGAAGTCCTCGGCCCGAAGCTTGGCCGTCGCCTCATGGCGCGCCCGTTCTTCCTCGAGCTGCTCACGCTCCGCATCCGAGAGCGCGTTCTCGAGGCTGCCGCGCAGATCGGCCTCGGACCGGGTCCGCCGGTTCGTCGCCTCCTCCTCGTCCGAAGCGACGCGACGCTCCTCCACCAGGATATCCGGCTCGATGCCGAGCGCCTGGATCGACCGACCCGACGGCGTGTAGTAGCGCGCGGTCGTTAGCTTGATCGCCCCATTCTCACCAAGGCGCATGATCGTCTGGACCGATCCCTTACCGAAGGACTTGGCACCGACCACGATCGCGCGGCGATGATCCTGAAGCGCTCCAGCGACGATCTCAGAAGCCGAGGCCGACCCCTCGTTGATCAGCACAACCAGCGGCTTACCCTCAGCCAGATCGCCCGGCCGCGCATTCACGCGATCCGCCTCGTCCAGATCGCGGCCGCGGGTCGACACGATCTCGCCCGTCTCCAAGAACGCGTCCGACACCTCGATCGCCTGGCTCAGCAGCCCGCCCGGGTTGTTGCGCAGGTCGATCACAAAGCCTTCGAGGTTGGCGCCGAGCTCCTCTTTGATCTCCTCGATCCCCTGAGCGAGGTTCTTGGAGGTCTGCTCATTAAAGGTCGTGATGCGGAGCACGCCCACATTGCCCTCGGTGCGCGAGCGCACAGCGCGGATCCGGATCGTGTCGCGAACGATCTCGATATCGAAGGGTTCCTCGGCGCCCTCGCGGCTCACCGTGATGATGATGGAGCTGCCGACCGGCCCACGCATCTGATCGACCGCTTCCGAAAGGCTGAGGCCGAGTACGCTCTCCCCGTCGATATGGGTGATGAAGTCACCCGCCTCGACGCCAGCCTCGGCGGCCGGGGTGTCGTCGATCGGAGCCACGACCTTCACGAAGCCGTTTTCCATGGTGACCTCGATGCCGAGGCCGCCGAACTCGCCCTTGGTCTGCTCCCGCACATCGGCAAAATTCTCGGGTGGCAGATAGGATGAATGCGGGTCGAGCGAGGCGAGCATGCCGTTGATCGCATTCTCGATCAGCTTCTGCTCGTCCACATCCTCAACATAGGCGACGCGCACCCGTTCAAAGATGTCGCCGAAGAGGTCGAGATACTCGTAGGTCGAGCGCGCGTCTTCTTGCGCCTTCGTGGCGCTCACAAGCTGTGGCGCTGCCGCACCGATCACAGCGCCAGCCATCAGCGCCAACAGGGTTTTCCGCATGGGTGTCACATTCCGCATCATTGGCGCTCGTCAGCGCGTCCTTCGGTGGCGAACCAGGGGACAGGGTCGATAGGTACCCCCTCCTGCCTAAGTTCGAGATATAACCGTGCAGGGTCGATCAGAGCACCCCTGGCGTCACGTGCAAGTAAAATTTCCGAACTTCCGGGCAAGTCTCCGCCGAGATCACCCAGCCGCTCTCCCTTCAGCACCGTCTCCCCCACCTGCCGCTCAATGGTGCCGAGACCGGCGAGCGTTAGCAACCACCCTGTTTCTGGTTCAAGGATCGCAACGATACCATAACCTTCTAAGGGACCGGCGAAACGCAGCGTCGCATCGACCGGCGCCGCTACTTGGGCAAAGGCCGGCGCTGCCAGGGTGAGGCCGGCACCGGGATTGCCCCAAGGGTCGCGATCGCCAAAGCCTGCGACGATCCGCCCTGCCGAGAGCGGTAGGGGCAGCCGTCCCCTTGCCGCAGCGAAACCCGGCTCGGCAGGGGCGCCGCCCAAGACCCGTTCCAACGTCTCGGCAAGCGCTGCGAGCGTTTCGGCATCGCGCGCGGCGTTGCGTGCCTGCGCCGCCATCAAGCGCTGCGGCGGGAGCGCGCGCTGCCGCTCCTCGATGGCGATCGCGGTTTCCGCGCGGAGGGACTGTAGCTCGGCGAGGGCGGCCGTGGCGCCGGTGCGCGCCACCGCCTCGGCAACCCGAACCTCGCGCAAGCGTTCGAGTTCCACGGCAAGAGCCACGCGCCTTTCTTCGAGGGCGGGCGTCACCGACGCCAAAAGCATCGCCGCACGCGCCGCGCGCACCGGCCCACCCGGATAGGCAAAGAGCGCGCTTTCGGGTGCTGTGCTGAGGGATTGAAGCATCGCGAGAAGCTCGGCGATCCGGGCGCGCTCCGCCGCGATCCCGGCGACGAGCCCCTCACCCCGACGGGAAAGCGCACGGCCCGCTTCGCGATAGGCGGCGAGCGCCTTCTCTTGCGCAGCGACCGCGGCGCCGAGGGCCGCAAGCCGCTCACGCCCCCGCCCTCCCCGCTCGAGCGCCAGCCGCGCTTCGCCGAGCGCCTCGCGCGCTTCTTCGAGAAGCGCACTCGCAACCACCGTAGGCTGTGCGGGCGGAAGCGGCGAGGTTCCCTCTGCCCCGACCTTCGGCGGACCGAAAGCCAGCATTCCCGAAATCACGATGGCTGCAGCGCGTCGCATCGGCGCGATCATCGCGCCCATGGGCCCCGCCCTGCAAGGGTAACCCAAGGACAACCGAGGTCGAAGGGAACCGCGAGTGATCTGGCCCAGGGCCTCGATACCGTCATTGCCGGATCAAGTCCGGCAATGACGGTATCAAGTGTCTCGGTCAGACCAATAGCGCACGAGAATTCCGCCGTTTTTCCGGATCCTGGGGTCAAGCCTGAGGATCACGTGATCGGGTTCGTTCCATCCGCATCGGACCCCTAGGCCACCATCAACGGTCCCGGCGCAGGAGGCTTCGCCCCGTCATGACCGAGGGCTGCGTCAGACCCATCAGCTCAAGGAGCGTCGGCGCCAGATCTGCGAGCCTGCCATCGGCCAATACCGCGCCCGTTGCACCCTCGCCCCGCTCGACCAAGATCACGGGCACCCGGTTCAGCGTATGCGCCGTATGTGGCCCGCCGGTCACAGGATCGGTCATCTGCTCGCAGTTGCCGTGATCCGCCGTCACGATCATCGCGCCCCCGACATCGTCCAGGGCCGCGACGACGGCGCCGAGGCCCCGGTCGACCGCTTCGCAGGCGGCGATCGCGGCCGCCGTGCTGCCCGTGTGGCCGACCATGTCGGGATTGGCGTAATTCACGACAATCAAATCCACTCGGTCCCGGATCCCTTCGACCAGAACCTCGGTCACTTCCGCCGCCGCCATCTCAGGCGCCAGATCGTAGGTGCGCACTTTGGGCGAGGGCGCCATGTGCCGCCGCTCACCTTCACAAGGCTGCTCACGCCCGCCATTCAGGAAGAAAGTGACATGCGGATACTTCTCGGTCTCAGCGAGGCGAAGCTGCTTCTTCCCCGCCCGCGCGACCACCTCGCCCAGCGTCTCGGGGATGTCGGCGTCCGGGAACATGACGTCCATGAACGCCTCCAACCGGTCGGAGTATCGGACCATGCCGAGCGCGGCCGCGACGGGGACGAAGTTCCCGCGCTCGCCCTCGAACTCCGGATCCAGCAGCGCGCCCAGGATCTCCCTCGCCCGGTCGGCCCTGAAGTTCTCGCAAAAGACCCCGTCTTTGTCGGGCACGATCCCGGTATACCCGCCGATGATCGTCGGCTCGACGAACTCGTCGGTCTCCCCCCGCGCATACCCGGCCTCGATGGCCTCCAGCGCCGATCCCGCCTGGCGTCCTTTGCCGATCGCGATCGCACCCCAGGCCGCTGCGACCCTGTCCCAACGCCGGTCACGGTCCATGGCGTAGAAGCGACCGACGACCGTGGCGACCGCGACGCCTTCGAGCCCCGCGATCCCGTCCAAGAGCACCCCGACCTGCGCCCGCGCCGTTGTGGGCCCCACATCGCGCCCGTCCGTGAAGAGATGGAGCGCGACCGGCACACCCGCTTCGGACAAAACCTTCGCTCCGGCCACGACATGCCGCTGATGGGCATGCACACCGCCATCGGAGGCGAGGCAGAGAAGATGCGCCGTCCCGCCCGTCTCCTGCAGCCTTGCTGCAAATCGACCGAGCGCTTCGTTCGCGGCGAAGCTGCCATCCTCGATCGCCTTGTCGATCCGCGGCAGGTCCATCCAGACGACGCGACCGGCGCCGATGTTGGTGTGGCCAACCTCTGAATTGCCGATCTGACCGGCCGGCAGACCCACATCCTCTCCGCTCGCCACCAGGCTCGCGCTTGGGCAGCTCTCCATCAACCGGTCGAAATTGGGGGTGCGCGCCATGAAGGGCGCATTATCCGGCGCGCCCTCGCGCAGGCCCCAGCCATCCAGGATGACCAGGATCACAGGTTTCTGCTGCATGGATTGTCCCTCGCGGCCCGCGGTCATGTCGCGCGGCGGCCGTTCGCGGTCAAGAGCACCCGCCCTCTCCTCAGACCCGGTGGTAGGGCAACCCTGCGAGGATCGAGACGGCGCGGTAGAGTTGTTCTGCCAGCATCACGCGCGCCAACGCATGAGGCCAGACCATCGGACCGAAGGACAGCAGAAGATCGGCCTCGTCGCGGAGCGCGCGGTCATGGCCGTCCGCCCCGCCGATCAAAAAGGCCGCGCGCCGCTGCCCATCGTCCCGCCAACGCGCCAGATTCTCGGCCAATGCCGGGCTCGAAAGCTGCCGCCCACGCTCATCCAGGACGACACGAACGGCGCCCTCCGCCGCCTCGCGCAGGCGCGCCACCTGATCCGCTGCCCGCTTCGCTCGACGCTCGTCGATCTCCACAACCGACAACGGGCCGAGCGCCAAGCCCCGGCCCGTCTGCGTCACGCGTTGCGCGTAGTCATCCACAATGCCCGCTTCCGGGCTGCCCTTTAGGCGCCCAACCGCGGCGATCGTCAGCTCCACGCCGGGCTGATCAGGCGCGGCGAGCCAGCGCGTCCGGTGCGGTCAGCCACATCTTCTCGATCTGATAGTATTCACGCACTTCAGGTCGGAAGAGATGCACGATCACGTCGCCAGCATCGATCAGCACCCAGTCGGCACTATCGCGCCCTTCGGTCTTGGCGATGATCCCGGCCTCGTGTTTCAACCGCTCCAAGAGCTTGTCGGCGACCGCCGAGACATGCCGCGTCGACCGCCCCGAGGCGACCACCATGAAATCGGCCATGTCCGACTTGCCGGCGAGGTCGATCTCAACGACGTCAAGCGCGCCGTCCTGATCGAGGGAGTGGAGCACGAGGGACATCAGATCCCCGGTTCCATGTTGACCCTGTGGTGCTGCCATCAAGGTCTGGGCGCTCTCTGCGCCCGTCGCGATCTGTCCAGCCAGAACGATCCTCCGTCGAGCCCACGCCGACGCCCCAATGGCATCGTCCCTACGCGAGTATCAACAGCCATCATCATAAATGCCGGCCGGCCTGTGGACAAGCAGTGGATTACTGCGTGCGGGCATGCTTTGGCGAAGGAGCCGGACTGTGTGCAAAGCCGCCACGCTTCGCCGTAAGTTCTGCATCTGTCGGTACTTCTTGCGGATCTTTCCGTTGACCCTTGGTCGCCGCATTCGTCGCGCATAGCTTCGGTCCATGCAGGCGCTCAAGGATCGAATGACCGGGATGGCGCGGCTCGCGCCCGTCACCTGGCGGATCGAGTCGCCCGCCTGGGGTGAGCGTAAGCCGCTCCGCATCGTGGCGGTCGGCGACCTGCATATCGGCCTACCCTGGATGGGCGCACGCGAGATCGCGAAGGTCGTCGAGATCGTCCGGTCCCTCAAGGGCGACCTGCTGGTTCTGCTCGGAGATTACGTCACCGATCAGCATATGGTCACACCAAAGCTCGACGCGGATGGGATCGCGGAACTTCTCCGCCCCTTTCTCGAGCACCCACCGCCCCTTGGCGTCTGGTCGATCCTCGGCAACCATGACTGGGCCGATCTGCCGCGGATGCGCAACGGCTGCCCGCCCCTCTGGCCAGCGATCGAGGCTGTGGGCATCCCCGTGCTCGAGAACCGCGCCGTGAAGCGCGACCATGGCGGGCCCTTCTGGCTCGTCGGCCTCGGCTCGCAGCAGGCCTTCAAGCACGAGAAGATCGTGCGGCTCGGCTCCGACGATCTCGACCGCGCGCTCGACGGCACGGCGGACGGCGCACCACGCATCCTATTGGCGCACGAACCCGACATCTTCCCAAGCCTGCCGCCGGGGATCTTCCTCACCCTCTCGGGCCACACGCATGCCGGTCAGATCAGGCCCTTCGGCCGCACCCTCTGGGTCCCCTCGAAACACGGCACCCGCTACGCATACGGCCATTTCGTGGAAGGCAGCGACCGGGACCACCACCACCTGATCGTCACCGCCGGCATCGGCTGCTCCGGCCTGCCGATCCGCTGGAACGCAAACCCGGAAATCGCCGTCATCGAGATCTCCGGCCGTTAGGGCGCCCGTCTGATTGCGAGATGGCACGGGCGCGTTGACTCCGTCATGCCCTTGCGTGAGCGTCATCGGATAGCATTGAATATGAGGTATTTCGACCATGCGTACAAAGCTGGACCGCGCCCGTCAGTGGACCCGCATTGCCCTTCAAACGGTCACCGGCGATCTGGTCGGCGCCTACGATTCCATCGACCAGGCGCTCGTCGAGAGGCGCAATCCCGAGGCGTCGATCGAGACGCGTCACAGCATCCTCTGGCAGAATGTCCTGTCCCTCACGCTCGAAGAATTCCTGCGCACCACCCGGTTCGACTTCGTAAACGAGGAAGAGGCGGCGCGCGGGGCCCACGCCTTCCTCGCGCCCCTGCTCGCGGAGCGGGAGGAAGATTTCAGCGCCGAGACGATCGAGACGCCAATCTCCTATGGCCGCTATCAGAAGCTCCGAAAGGGCTTTCCGAAGTTCCTGAAGCAGCTCGACCCGGAGCGGCGGGTCGCACCCAAGCGGGACCGCGCCGATCTCGACCATGCCTTCGAGCGGGCCTTCGACCGGGAATGGATGGCGGATCACGCCTTCTACGAGCCGATCCTGGCCGCGCTCAGCGGGCCGCAGTCCACCGCGGCGCGCCGGCGTCGGCAGTGGGCGGCCCATAACGACTGGCTCCGCCGCCGCTTCGCCCGCATCCCGATCTGGGGGCAGGAGGAGACCGGCATCACGCTCGCCGATCTCTACGTCGCCCCCCGCGCCTTCCACCGCCACGATCTGAAGAAGGACGGCGCGGGCCGCGGCTACGGGGCGGAGGAAAAGGCGGAGCGGCGGGCCGAGGTGGTCGATCTCCGCACGGCCGTGACCGACTGGCTCGCCAGCGACGACCGGCGCGACGCGCTCCGCATCGTCTCTGGCGGCCCCGGCTCGGGGAAATCGAGCTTCGCGCGGGCCTTCAGCGCCGGCCTCGCCGACGATCCGGGCTGGCGCGTGCTCTTCGTCGAAGTCCAGGGCATGGGCAAGATCACGGATCTCGAGGCGCGCATCGGCGAGGTGCTGCGCGCCCGCATCGCCGACGGGTTCGAGGAGAACCCCCTCTCCTGGCTCCCCTTCCAAGACGACCGCCGTCTCCTCATGGTGTTCGACGGCCTGGACGAGCTGGCCGAGCCCGGGGAGGAAGACCGGGAGCTTATGCGCCGCCTCATCAACGGCATCCAGGGCCTTCTCCGCGACAAGAACGGCGACAAGCTCCGCGTCAAAGCCCTCCTCCTCGGCCGCCCCGTCTCGACCGAGAACGCGATGCGCGAAGCTGGCCTTCCCATCGAAAAACTCTGGGAAGTCGCGAAGATGACGCCCCTCACCGCGGACGATGCCCGCGTCGACGACGAGCATTTCAGCGCCGACGAGACCCTCGCAGGCGATCTTCGGCCTGCGTACTGGGAGAATTGGTGCAAAGCCTCCGGCCAAAACTCCGCAGAGACGTGCCCGCTGCAGGATGACGGCTTCGGCGAACTCACCTCGGAACCGATCCTCAACTATCTCCTCATTCTCTCCGGCTTCCTCGAAGAAGGCGCCGACCGGCAGGCGGTGACGGAGAACATCAATGTCCTCTACGACCGCATACTCGAGAGAGTCCTGCCGCGTGACTGGGGAACCGACGCGCATCCGTCGACCAAAGGCCTCACCCCGAACGACTTTTTCTTCCTCCTCGAATGCTTGGGCCTCGCCGCGTGGTCGAGCGGCGGCCGGGTGGGATCGGAGGATGAGTTCCGCTGCATCCGCGATCTCTGCGCCCGTCGAGCTGACCGGGAACGCTACCAGTCCCTGCCCTCGGCGGAACTCCGCAACGTCGCGATGAGCTTCTTCACCCGCGCCGAGGGCGGCTTCGAATTCAGCCACAAGAGTTTTAGCGACTACCTTGTCGCCCGCGGTCTGATGCGCTTCGTCATCACCCAACTAAAACCCCGCGCGGAGTTCGGCGAACAGGACGCTCTGGCCGCATGGCTATCGCTGACCAGCGCCGGCCCCCTCACGGAGGAGATCATCGAGTACCTGAGAGGCGAAGCACGGCTCCTTGACGAAGCTGCGCTCCGGGACCTGAAGCCTCTCTTGGAGCGTCTGCTCAGCACAGTGATCCATGATGGGATCACCGCTGAGCAGCCAGACGCGGCGACGTGGCGGGACAAAGAGCGCAGCCAATGCCGCGCTGAATGCAGTTTGCTCGCCGTCCTGAATGCAGTGTTTTTCGCTTCTCGGGAAAAACTCGGAAGCACGGAGCATGTCTTGATCGACTGGCGGCAAGACTCCGTGGCTGCTCGGCGGTTTCTGCATCGCCTCTACTTTGATGGAGATGTCTCTCATATAGGCGCACAGTGTCTTGCCGGTATAGCGTTCTCATTTGAAATTGAAGGCAAGCCAGAAGTATCATTCTTGTACAATGCATTCTTACCATCAGCAGATCTTCGTTGGTGCAACTTCG
>JBCDFC010000103.1:0-16258 GCA_039178805.1 Pseudomonadota bacterium
CGGATCGGGTTATGTGATCACCCGCAACGAGGCGCATCAGCCGACCGAGGGGCATCCGTATTTCGAGCCGCACCCGATACTGGGCTGGACGCCGGACTTCATCCCCTGGGTGCTGCAGGAGGCGATGGACAACAAGCTTTATGACGAGCTGGTGCCGGTGGCCGGGGCCGACGGCATCGCCTGGTCGAAGAAGCTCGCGCAGCAGGAGGGGATCTTCACGGGGATCTCGGGCGGCTCGACCTTTGCCATCGCCATGGAGATCGCAGCGAAGGCTGAGCCAGGGACCGTGATACTCTGCATGCTGCCGGATACGGGCGAGCGCTATCTTTCGACCCCGCTCTTCGACGGGATCGAGGAGGGGATGAACGACGACGAGGCCGCGATCTCGAAATCGACGCCGGGCTATCAGCTCGACTAAGGCCGATTGCGGTTACGGTTGTTTGGAAGAGGTCATCCCCCGGCTCGACCGGGGGATCCAGACAACCGAATGAAGTCAAATGCCCGGGGTGGAGATGGACTGCCGGATCAAGTCCGGCAATGACCATGTCTACGGCGCGTCCTGACCGTCCGTGCCCATGCGCGTTGCGGCATTGTCGGGCTTGACCCGACAATCCAACGCAAACGGCCGTGGATGCCCGGGTTACGCAAGAGCATGACATGAGCGCGTGGTGGCTAAAGGTGGTCTCGTCTTCAGGTCAGGCCGGTAAGCCGGTACTGAAGACCCGATCAGCCTGGGAAGGGGCCGAGCTGCGTGTGGTCGCGTTCGGCGCGGAAGACCTGGGCGTAGAGGGAGGAGAGCCACTGCTTGCCCTCCATCGTCTGCTCCAAATGCCGCGAAGCGGTGCCGATATAGGGTGCGATCTTCGACCAGAAGAACTCCGGATATCGCTCCAGCATGTCGGCGGGTGAGGTGTAGCCGAGCTCCTCGGCATGCCCTGTTTCGCAGAATTCATGAAAAAGCGCGGTCGTCTTGCGGTGGTAGAGCGGGTCGCCGAGCTGACCGATGAGATCGGCGGCGCGGACCAGGGCAGGCTCGCCATCGGTGACGGCGAAGTTCGAGTCCTCGGGCACTGGAAAGCGCGTGAAGCCGATGGCTGTCGCCAGGCGGTCGGCATCGAGTGCGACGTGCTTCGTGAACCGCTCGCGCACGAAGATCTGGCCGCGGATGACGTGCCAGGGTGCGAGATAGGCGTCCGAGGCGCCGCGGGGTGGGGTGATGCTGTTCCCCTCCTCGTCGATTACGGCCGTACGCTCGGTATCGCCGCTGCAGGCGCCGTGCACATAGCCGACATCGTGCAGGAGGAGCGCCACCGTGTAATGAAGCCAGTCCTCCGGCGACACGCCTTCGGTCATCAGCCGCCCGCGCACGATCTGTTGGCCGACAAGCGTGACCATCATCGTATGTTCGGCATTGTGGTAGAGCGCGTCGGACGCCCCGATCCGCTCAAGCGCGAGGCGCGCCACGGCGCTGATCAATGGCGCAAAGTCGGGTCGGGTCCCGGCGAAGTAGTCCAGGTACAGCTCGGCCAGGTGATCGCCGAAGGATTGGGCGAGAACCGTCTTGGGATTGAACATCGTCATACTGCAATCGGGCGACAACACTTGCCGCAACGACATCCGGCCTGAATTCCGTCGCGCTGGCAAGCCTGATGGCGCCAAAAGGCGATAATTGAACGGATTTTTACGATTGTTCCTCACCTTTTGAAAAGGTTTCGGCGCTCAACTCCGCGGCACGGCAAAGCGTGGGGCGGTGAGCGATGGCGAAGAACCAGTGGAACAGGGCGGGGTTGCCCCGGTGCATTTGGGCGAGGGTTCGCGCGGTGGTTCTGGCGGGCGTTGTGGCGATCGGGGGCGGCGTGGCCGCGTCTGAGGCCGAAGCGGCGCCTCTTGGGTTTTCGACGGCTGAAGTGCCGGTCTTGGCCGGTGGCTTAACCGGCCTTGGCTTCGATGCTGGAAACTCGTTCGATCAGGGCGGTGCGGCGGTCGTCGAGGCGCGGATTGCCGGGTTCGGCCCGCTCGACGCCTTGGCCTTGCCGAGCCGGGCTGCTGCCGGCAACGGCGTCGCTGCCCATCCCGGCATTGCGGTCGTTTCCGGGGCTGGTGTGGGTGGCGTGGGCGGTGCCGGCGATGCGCTCCTCGCCTTTGGCTGCCTGGCCGCAGCACTCTGCCTCATGCGGCTCAGCAGCATGAGGGTCGGCTGATCTAGAGCGGCTTTCGATCTAGCGTCTTGACCGAAACAGCGTCATTGCCGGGCTTGACCCGGCAATCCAGCGCCACCGTCCATGGATGCTCGGGTCAAGCCCGAGCATGACGTGAGTACGTTAGGTAGGAAAGCGCTCTAATGGTCGGAATTGACCGGAACGAACCCCCTCAAGTCATCGCCGGCAATCACCGCTCAACGTGGCTCACCCGAGCCGTTAGCAGTTGAAACCTGTGACGGCGCCTGGGGGCACGGCTCCCGCGTTTAGGTGCGGCGCAAGATGCGCTGCCGCAGCCGCCACGCCAGAGCCGCCCATGGGCGCGTCCATCGCGGTCAGCGTCGCCTCGATCGTGCCGAGCGTGCCGAGGAGCATGGGCGGGTTCAGATGGCCCATATGACCGATCCGGAAGGCCGCGCCCTCGAACTCTCCAAGCCCGATACCGAGGGTCAGGCCCGCCCGTTCTTCGGCGATGGCGCGCAGGCGCACGGCATCGATCTCGCCGGTCAAGACGGTCGTGACGGCGTCGGATCGCTCCGAAGGCTCCGTCACGTTGAAATCGATGCCGCCGGGCGCGGACCAGGCGGCGACGGCGGCACGGACGGCGTCCGCCATGATCCGGTGTCGGGCCCAGACGTTTTCCAGCCCCTCCTCGAACAGCATCGAGAGAGCTTCCTCCATACCGTAGATATGGCTGACCGGCGGCGTGCCGCAGTAGCGCAGATAGTGCTGCCCGTCGCCCGAGCGGGCGGTCCAATCCCAATAGCCCGTGCGCAGATCGGCGGTCTTGTGCGCCTCCATCGCCTTTTCCGACGCCCAGCAGAAGCCGAGACCGGGAGGCACCATCAGCCCCTTCTGAGAGCCCGCAACCGTGACGTCCACGCCCCAAGCGTCCATCTCGAACTCAACGCAGCCGAGGCAGGCGATGCAGTCGACCATGAGGAGCGCCGGGTGGCCGGCGGCGTCCATCGCGCGGCGGAGGGCGGCGATGTCGTTCCAGACGGAGGAGGCGGTATCGACCTGGACGACGAGGACCGCATTGATCTCGTGTTGGTGGTCGGCACGCAGCCTGTCCTCGAGCGCTTGGGGGTCGACGGCGCGGCGAGGCCGGCCCTCGATCACCTCGATCTCGACGCCCATATGCGCCGCCATGTTGCCCCAGCCGACTGCAAAACGGCCCGACTCGAGCACCAGGACCTTGTCGCCGCGGGAGAGGGTGTTGGTGAGCGCCATCTCCCACGCGCCGTGCCCGTTCGACGATGCGCAGAACGCGAGCCCCTTGGTCCGCGCGATCGCGGGGAGCGCTGCGAGCATTTTCTCCGAGGTCTCGACCAGCGCGCCCTCATAGATATTGGGCATCGGACGGGCCATGGCGGCGAGGACCCTGTCGGGGATGACCGAAGGCCCAGGGATGGAGACGAAATGCCTGCCATGCGCGAGGGTCGCCGGAGCGGTGTTCACGCCGAATTCGGACTGCTTGTTCATCCGCCTCTCCCGCCTTGCGCTACAGCATGAAAGGCTACGGCGGGCTGACCGGAAGGCAAGGGGGCTGCGGCACAGTTTCCGTGATGGGCGTCATTCACGACGGAGAAGGACGTCGGTGAAAACTGTGGCAACGCCCGAAGCGCGGTGCGCCTCGCGCAGCGCCTCCCGGTCGAAGCGGGTCGCGATCCAGTCCCTGAGCGAGAGGCCGTCGGCCGGGCCGCCCGGCGCTGTTTCCGTCGCGAACACCTCGAAGAAATAGTCGAGGACGCCGGTCTTGGAGGCGCGGATATGGCCGTATCTAAGGGCGAGCTGCGCCTGTGCCTCTTCCACGGGGCGTCCCTCGCGCATCATGAGCCAGAGTGCGGCCATGAAGCCTGCGCGGTCGGCGCCGGATTTGCAGTGGAAAAGGACCGGCGTCTCGATCCCCTCCAGCGCGTCGACGATGCCCAGAAGCTCCTCGCGCGCGGGCACGTCGCGCGAGCGCAGAACGATCGTGTTGAATTCGAGCCCCGCCTCGGCGCAGGCCTCGGCCTCGAGCGGGAGCGAGCCGAACATCTGGCCGCCGCGGAGCGTTACGACCGTGCGCCCCCCGGCCTCGGCGAATTGGTGGATGTGATGGGGCAGCGGTTGGGCCGAGCGCCACATCCGGGGCGTCACCTGCCAGCGGTTGGGGTAGATCGCGCGGATGAAGCCGTGATCGACGATGAGCATATTGGCCCAGGCGCGCAGACGGTCGCGCTTACGCGTGAGCGGTCGGCGCCAGCGGTTGATCCGGCGGAGCCGCTTCTCCGCCCAAGCGCGCTTGGCCGGATCCTCGTAGGAACCGGGATCGACGGTTAGGAGCGGGTCGGGCCGGACCGGGTAGCTGGGGAGCTGATCCGACGGACGGCGACGCGCGTTGCGGTCGGCTGCACTGCCTTCCGTCTCGGCGTCGGGCGTCGCCCCGGCCAGGTCCTCATGCTTGATCTCAACCATGCGCAGGAGATAGCGCTGACATGGTTTCTCAACAACAAACCGTGACACGAGGGCAGCTATGCGCGAGGCGCCTGTGGCGGAGATGTCAGAGACTTCGCGTGCTGCGTGCAGTGCGGTGTGTGGTGCGGGTGTGTGGTGCGCTGCTTGGGCGTTGGCGGCATCTCGGGCTTGACCCTGGCGGCTCTGGGGCGCAAGGGCGTGGTGGGCGTGCGGCTTTGCCGTCCGGGGCCTGCTGCATCTTGCGCCGGCCGCGCGATCGCCTTAGGTGCCAGCCCGTTACCCGCGGGCAAGCTGTGGGATACTGGAATGCACATAAGGAGACCGTAGTATGACTGCGACCGAAAGCGCCGCCGCCGGCGAAGAGATCCTCGTCGCGGGCAAGCCGACCGGGTTTCCCGTGCCATCCGGCGTCTTCGCGGAGAAGGTGACGGAGGTCGAGCACTACACCGACAGGCTGTTCCGCTTTCGCATCACGCGGCCCGGCACTTTCCGCTTTCGCTCGGGCGAGTTCGTGATGATCGGGCTGCCGAATGCGGACAAGCCGGTCTACCGCGCCTATTCGGTCGCCTCGCCGTCATGGGACGAGGGGCTCGAGTTCTACTCGATCAAGGTCGAGGACGGGCCGCTGACCGAGCATCTGCAGAAGATTGTCGCGGGCGACACGGTGCTGATGAAGAAGAAGCCGGTCGGCACGCTGGTGAATGACGCGCTGATCCCCGGGAGCAGGCTTTATCTCTTTGCGACGGGTACGGGCATCGCGCCCTTCGCCTCGGTCGCGCGCGATCCTGAGACCTACGAGAAGTTCGAGCAGGTGATCCTGTGCCACACTTGCCGGCTGGAGGCGGAGCTGACCTATGGGCACAACCTCGTAGCCTCGATCAAGGCCGATCCGCTGGTGGGTGAGGAGGCGAGCCAAAAGCTCGTCCATTATGCGACCACCACGCGTGAGGACAGCCCGCATATGGGCCGGATCACCGACAACATCGAAAGCGGCAAGATGTTCACCGATCTCGGCGTGCCGCCCCTCGACCCCGCGACCGACCGCGGGATGATCTGCGGCTCGATGGCGCTTCTCAAGGATCTGAAGGAGCTTCTGGAAGCCCGCGGTTTCGAAGAGGGTGCCAACTCCAAACCCGCGCAATTCGTCGTGGAGCGGGCCTTCGTCGACTGATTTTCCGGTGGACGTGGTTCACCCATCCGACGTCCATGCGTGAGCCCGCCCGGACCCGCCTTCAGCCCGGACCTGATTGTCTGACTGAGACACTCAGTACCGTCACTGCCGGACGTGTTCCGGCAATCGAGCTTTGGCTAAGGCGCTGGCATAGCGCCGGTTTGCTGGATGCCCGGGTCAAGCCCGGGATGACATAATTCGCCTCGTTTCGTCCGAGTCGGACCACCAAATCTTAGGACGCCCATAGCTGGCGAAGACCGAGCCACGCGTTTTATCGCACCAACCTGTCTCTTGCTGGCCGTCGGCGCGAGACCGAAGCGGTGACGTTGTGGCCTGCGACCCGTGTTCTCCGGTTCGCATGACGCCAAGACTGGGCATTCACGCTGCTCTCATCCCTGTAAAATGATGCATCGCGCAACTGGCCGAAGGTCTTCCTTTGGCTGGTGTTGGAGTGTTGGGCGGCGCTCTCATGCCGCATGCGCGCTCTCTGGGCAGCCTTGGTGAGGCAGTGATCAGAATGCGTGCTGTTTTTTGAGTCAATGCGACGAGCGGTCGGGCAGAATTCGGGCAGATAGGCGAGGTGTGCTCAGTTTCTGGCCTCATTCTTCTTGATCCTGTGCCTCGCGCCCTGCAGGCTCTGCCTTGGCCCCGGATGTGCATGGGATGGGCCGACTGCAAACGGGAGGCAGAACAATGAGACTGACCACGACCCTGGGCGCGGCCGCGGCCGTCGCAACGCTTGCAGCCGGCGTGCAGCCGGCGGCGGCGCAATCCACCCTCGATACCGTGAAGGAGCGCGGTTACATGAACTGCCAGCTCGGCCTGCCGACGCCTGGCTTTTACTCGCTGGCCGAGGACGGCACCTGGTCGGGGCTGGACGTGGACATGTGCCGCGCCGTCTCGGCTGCGATCTTCGGCGATCCTGACAAGCTCGAATACCAGTCGGTGACTTCGGCCGTCCGGTTCACCGCTCTCGCCAATGGCGAGAGCGACATGCTGAGCCGGACGACGACCTGGACCGCGGTGCGCGATACGCAACTTGGCCTCGATTTCACGACTGTCGTTTTCTACGACGGCCAAGGCTTCTTGGTGCCCAAGGATAGCGGGATCACTTCGGCGCTGGATCTCGACGGTGCGACGGTCTGCGTGATCACGGGCACAACGTCGGAGCTCAACGTTTCGGATTTCTTCCGTGCCAACGGCATGGAGATGACGCTGGTGACGAACGAGCAGGGCGCGGTCCTGATCGAGCAGTATCTCTCCGGCGGTTGCGACGTCTACACGACGGACAAGTCGGCGCTGGCGGCCGAGCGGTCGGCGCTGCCGGACCCGGACGCGCACGTCATCTTGCCCGAGACGATCTCGAAAGAGCCGCTTGGCCCCGTGGTGCGCCAGGGCGATGACGCCTGGAGCAACATCGTGCGCTGGACGGTTTTTGGGCTCTTTGAGGCGGAAGAGTACGGTGTGACGTCGGCCAATGTCGAAGAGCTCGCCGCCAACCCGCCCAACCCCTCGATCGCGCGTCTCTTGGGTGCCGAGGGCGATATCGGCGAGGGGCTGGGGCTCAGCCCGACCTTCATGGTCGATGTGCTGAAATCAGTCGGCAACTATGGCGAGATCTATGAGCGTCATGTGGGCGCGGACACGCCCGTTGGCATTCCGCGCGCGGGCTCGGCCAATGCGCTCTGGACCAAGGGTGGCCTGATCTACTCGATGCCGTTCCGCTGATCTCGGCGCTTTCGGGGGTGGCGTGATCCATGCCGCCCCCATGCTTTTCCGGGCCGACAGGGAGCGACGCCGTGGCGATAGCCGATAGCGAGGACCGCGAGCGCGAAGGTGCGATGGCGACGGCCGCCGCGTTCTTCCGCGATGAGCGACGACGCTCCTTCATGCTGCAGGCGCTGACGCTCGGGCTCGTGGCCTTCGGGCTCTGGTACCTGACCACGACGACGATGGAGAACCTGCAGGCCCGCAGCATGTCGGCGGGCTTCGGCTTTCTCGATAGCAATGCCGGCTTTTCCATCGGCTTCACGCTGATCGACTACAAAGAGAACGACAGCTATCTGCGGGTCTTCTGGGTCGGCGTCGCCAATACGATGCTGGTAGCGGTCATCTCGATCTTTTTCGCGACGGTGCTGGGGCTTTTGGTGGGGCTCGCGCGTTTGTCGCAGAACTGGCTGATCTCGCGGCTGGCGCGGTCCTATGTGGAGATCCTGCGGAACACACCGCTTCTCCTGCAGATCATCGCCTGGTTCTTCTGCGTCTTTAACCTCTTGCCGCGGCCGAAGCAGAGCCTCGTATGGGGGGATGCCTTCGTTCTGAATAACCGCGGCTTCTACATGCCCGCGCCATTGCCGGAGCCTGCGTTCTGGGCCGTGGCGGGCACGTTCTTCGCGGGCGTCGGGTTCGCGATCTGGTTCAGCCGCTGGGCCAAGGCGAAGGCGGATGCAACGGGCGATGCGCCGCCGGTGTTCGCCATCGGGGCTGCCGCGATCGTGCTGGCGCCGCTCCTGGTCTTTCTGGCAACGGGCATGCCGCTTGCCTGGGAGGCACCGGTTCTCAAGGGCTTTAATTATCGGGGTGGGCTCGAAGTACCGCCGAGTTTCTGCGCGCTGGTCGTGGCGCTCTCGGTTTACACCTCGTGCTTTATCGCTGAGATCGTTCGCGCGGGCATCCAGTCCGTGCCGCGCGGTCAGCATGAGGCGGCTGGGGCGCTGAACCTCTCGCATGGCTGGAAGATGCGGCGGATCGTGCTGCCGCAGGCCATGCGGGTGATCATCCCGCCGCTCATCTCGAACTATCTCAATGTGACCAAGAACTCCTCGCTCGCCATCGCGGTGGGTTTTCCGGATCTCGTCAGCGTCTGGATGAACACGGCGCTCAATCAGTCGGGCCGGGCGATCCCGATCGTGGCGATGACCATGGCGTTCTACTGCACGGTCAGTCTCACGGTCTCGGTGATCCTCAACTGGTACAACGCCCGCGTGCAGATCAAGGAGCGCTGAGATGGCAGGCGACGCCCTTGTCTTCACGCCGAAACCGGACCGGCCGCCGCCGGTGGCGACCGTCGGGCCCATCGGCTGGATGCGCCGGAACCTTTTCGGCAGCGTCAGCGATGCGCTGCTGACGCTGCTGGGCGCCTACTGCGCCTTTTGGCTCGTGGCCGTGTTCCTCGATTGGGGCGTCTTCAACGCGATGTGGGAGGCGGAGAACCGCCGCGCCTGTTTCGACGCGATCGGTACGGCGGGTGCGTGCTGGGCGGGCGTCGTCGAGTGGTCGAAGGCGATCATCTATGGGCTTTACCCGGCGGAGGAGCTCTGGCGGATCAATGCGGGCTTCCTGGTGCTGATCGCCTGGGTCGTGCCCCTTTGGTTGCAGCGGGTGCAATCCAAGGTCGCGATCGGGCTCTCGGCTGTGCTGATCTACCCGTTTCTCGCAAGCTACTTCTTCCTCGGCGGGGAGAAGGGGCTGCTCTGGTCCGCGCTGATCGCGCTTGGTCTCTTTGCCTTCGTCCTGGTCCTGGCGACGGTCGCGACGGAACGGGCGCGAGGGCAGACGATCGGGCGCTTCTTTCTTGCAATGGCCGGGATCGATCCGGATGACGAGGCGCGGGCGCGCCGGGCCCTCTGGCTCGGGACGGGGGCCGTTTATCTCCTCTGCCTCGGCGCGGTCGCCATGTGGTCGCTGCAGGAAGTGGGTACCCGGCTTTGGGGCGGCTTTTTCCTGACGGTCGTGATCTCGGGTTTCGGCATCGCCTTCTCGCTACCGGCGGGGGTGCTGCTCGCGCTCGGCCGGCGGTCGGACATGGTGGTGATCTCGAGCCTCTGCACGGCCTTCATCGAGCTTTTCCGCTCGGTGCCGCTCATCACGATCCTCTTCATGTTCAACACGATGCTGCCGCTCTTCGTGCCCTCGGATGTGGAGATCAATCAGCTCCTGCGCGCGATCGTGGCGGTTTGCTTCTTCTCCTCGGCCTATATGGCGGAGACGGTGCGGGGCGGGCTTCAGGCGATCCCACGGGGGCAGATCGAGGCGGCGCAGTCGCTCGGCCTTGGCTATTGGCGCACGACCGGGCTGATCGTGCTGCCCCAGGCGCTGAAGATCATGATCCCGAGCATTGTTTCGGTCTTCATCGGGCTCTTCAAGGACACGACGCTCGTCTCGATCATCGGCCTCTTCGATATCCTCAACATCGCGCGGTCGGTGGGGGAGGACCCGGACTGGTTGGGTATGTTCATCGAGCCCTTCTTCGTGACGGCGCTGATCTATTTCGTCTTTTGCCTCGCGATGTCGTCCTATTCGATCTCGCTGGAGAACCGGCTCTCCGCTGGGGAGCGCCGGTCGTGAGCCGCAAGGCCATCGAGATCGCGGGGCTGAACAAATGGTTCGGCGAGTTCCATGTGCTGAAGGATATCGATCTCGTCGTGGCCGAGGGCGAGCGGGTGGTGATCTGCGGTGCGTCCGGATCCGGCAAATCGACGCTCATCCGCTGCATCAACCATCTCGAGGCGCATCAGGAGGGAGACATCGTCGTCAACGGTGTCGAGGTGGCGAAGGACGGCTCGAACATCAGCGCGATCCGGCAGGGCGTGGGCATGGTGTTCCAGCAGTTCAACCTGTTCCCCCATCTCTCGGTGATGGAGAATTGCACGCTGGCGCTGACGCTCGGTCAGAAGATGCCGAAGGTGGAGGCCGAGGTGATTGCGCGGCGCCACCTCGCGCGCGTCGGGATCGCGGATCAGGCGGAGAAGCATCCGCTTCAGCTCTCGGGTGGGCAGCAGCAGCGCGTGGCGATCGCCCGGGCGCTGAGCCTCGGGCCGAAGATCATGCTCTTCGATGAGCCGACTTCCTCGCTCGATCCCGAGATGGTCAAGGAGGTGCTGGACGTGATGGTGGAGCTCGCTTCGGGCGGCATGACGATGCTGGTGGTGACGCATGAGATGGATTTCGCGAGACGCGTCGCCGATCGTGTCGTGTTCATGGAGCGGGGCGAAATCGTCGAGGCATCGCCGACGGACGCATTCTTCGCCGCACCCGCCTATGACCGAACGCGCCAGTTCTTGTCCCAGATCCTGTAGCGCGATGATCGAGGTGCTAGGGGTGCCAGGGACGGGGGCGGCGTCGAGTGAGGCTCCGCGCCCACCCACGTCAGGGTTGACTGATTCGCATCACCATTCCCCTAACATCCCCGGTGCAGCGTTGCGCGATGCCGAACACCTCCGTTCGCGGGATCTTCATGTTTTCGTGCCCAAGCTGACGCGGGAGGGCGCGGAGCCTAGCATCCGTCCTAGGGCGCCGCTTGGATCGAAGCCCTGCGGGGCAGCCCCGCGGCGGAGCCAGGGCGCATGGCGCCGCACAACCACCAACAGTCTGAGAGGCCAGCGATGCGCCGATTGATCAGGGCCGCACATATCGTCGCCTACCAGGACGGTCGGCACGTCCATCTGCGCGATGGCTGTCTTGTCATCGAGGGGACCTCGATCGTGCATGTGGCGCCGCAATTCGAAGGCGACGTCGACGAGGTGATCGACTGGCCCGGCATCGTCACGCCAGGGCTCATCAATACCCATGCCCATATCGCCGGCAGCCCCCTCGACAAGAGCTTCGTTGAGGACCGGGGGCCGCGGCAATTCTATCTCTCGGGGCTCTTTGAGTTTCTGCCGGCGCGGGAGCGGGCGATGCCGGCCGAGGCGCCGGAGGCTTGTATTGATTTCTCGGTGCCCGAGCTGCTCACGACCGGCACCACCACGATCATGGAGATCGGCAGCCATGGCGAAAAGACCGTCGAGGCCTGCGCACGCCACGGCTTGCGCGCCTATGTGGGCCAGGGCTTCCGGTCAGGCCGCTGGTTCACCGATGACGGCAAGACCGTGCAGTATCAGTGGTTCGAAGATGAGGGGCGCGCCGCTTGCGACAAGGTCGTGGCTTTCTGCGAGGCGCATGAGGGCAGTCATGATGGGCTCATCCGCACCTTCATGACGCCCATGCAGATCGACACGGTGACCGAGGGGATGCTGCGCCGCTCCAAGGACGCCGCGCGGTCGCTCGGGGTGCCGCTTGCGCTCCATGCCTCGCAATCGGTCAACGAGTTTCAGGAGATGGCGCGCCGGCACGGCATCACGCCCATCGAGTGGCTGCGGGATATCGGGTTCCTGGGCCCCGAAGTAATCCTCGGCCATGCCATCATTCCGGGAGAATCGAGCTGGGCCAATTGGCAGGGCTCGGACGATATCGGGATCCTCGCCGATACCGGGACTAACGTTGCCCATGCGGTCTGGGTCTTCTGCAGGCGCGGGATCGCGATGGAGAGCTTCGCGCGCTATCGCGCCCGGGGTGTCAACATGACCATCGCGACCGACACTTGCCCGCAATCGATGCTGGAGGCGCTGCGCTGGACGGCGGTGATGTCGAAGGTGGTCGACCGTCAGACCGAGGTTGCGACGGCAGCGGATGTGTTCGACGCAGCCACGCTTGCCGGTGCCAAGGCGCTCGGCCGCGATGATCTCGGCCGGATCGCCCCAGGGGCGAAGGCCGATCTGATCCTCTGGAAAGGAGCGAGCCTAGCGATGACGCCCCTGCGCGATCCGCTGAAGAACATCGTCTTCAACGCGGATCACAGCGATATCGACACGGTCTTCGTCCATGGGCGCAAGGTCGTCGAAGGCGGCGTCGTGCCGGGCTTCGATCGCGAGGCTGCTTGTGCGCGTCTTCAGGCGGCGGCGGAGGGTATGTGGAGCGCCATGGGCTCTGGCGATTGGGCGGGGCGCGATGTCGACGCGCTCTCCCCGCAGAGCCTGCCGCCCTTCCGCTGAGGCGCTACTCCGCTTCGGTCCAGGCCACCCGGTAGAGATCGAAGCGCCGGTCGCGGAGGTTGCGCACCGAGCCCTGCGCGCGGGCCCAGGAGAGCGTGGAGAGGTTCAAGTCCGCGACCGCTACCATCTCGATATTCTCCGAGGTCTCGGCCGCGATCCCGTCCCGCGCGAACGGAAAATCGCAGGGTGTGTAGATCGCGGACTGCGCGTATTGGATGTCCATATTCTCCACATCCGGCAGATTGCCGGTGTTACCGGCGGTTACGACATAGGCCTGGTTCTCCACCGCGCGGGCCTGGCAGCAGTATTTCACGCGCAGATGGCCGTGGCGGGTATCGGTGCAGTAGGGCACGAAGAGGATGCGTGCGCCCTGGTCTGTGAGCCGGCGCGCAAGCTCCGGGAACTCGCTATCGTAGCAGATCATTACCCCGATCGGGCCACAGTCGGTTTGGATCGCGTCGATCTCGTCGCCACCCTGGATGTTCCACCAGTAGCGTTCGTCGGGTGTCGGGTGCAGCTTCTCCTGCGCGTGGACCGAACCGTCGCGGAGCGCGATATAGGCGACGTTCTGGATGTCGCCGTCTTCGGTTCTCGTCGGATGGCTGCCGCCGATGATGTTGATGTTATAGCCGATGGCCCAGTCACGGAGTTTCCCAACGAACTCCTCGGTGTAGCTCGAGAGCCGCTCGATCGCCTCCGACGCCGAGAGCTTACGTTTTTCGGCCGAGAGCATCTGCAGGGTGAAAAGCTCCGGGAACACGATGAAATCGGAGTCGTAGTCGGCCGCGGCGTCGATGAAGTGTTCGAGTGCGCGGTAGAACTCATCGCGGCTTCCGACCTCACGGGCCTGCATCTGCACGGTGGTGATGCGGGCGATGTCGGGGTTGCGGCGGAAGGCGCTCTGCTCCTCGAATTCCGGGTCGTGGCCGGGATTGCGCCAAAGCATAAGGCAGGCATGGCCGCCGCTCTCTCGATCTTCGGGGTTGTAGTTGCGGAGAACCCGGAGGGGCTCGAAGCCAGAACGGATGTGAAAGCTCGCCACGGGGTCGCGGACCGCTTTCTCGATGACTGCCTGCAGGTAGGCTTCGGGCGTCTCGTACTGTTTGCGCTTCTTCGCATAGCCGGGTAGGCGGCCGCCGAAGGCGATGCCCTTGAGGCCGAGATCCTCGCAGAGCCGCTTGCGTGCATCGTAGAGGCGTTTGCCGATGCGCAGCCGCCGCTTGGTGCTGTCGACGCAGACCTCCATGCCATAAAGCCAGTCGCCGGCCGGGTCGTGGCGGGCCGCATGACCGGCGCCTGTGATCGCGCTCCAGCTATGATCTGCAAGCGCGAGCTTCTCCTTTACGCAGAAGGTGGCGGCGTAGCCGACGACCTCATCGTCATAGGTCACGACGAACTGACCGTCTGGAAAGGTGTTGATTTGACCCCGGATCTGACCGGGCGTGTAGGGCTGCTCGGCCGGGTAGGTTCGTGCGGTCATGGCAACGATCCCGGCGATATCGGCCGGTGTGGCGTTCCGGATCTCGAGCGTCGCTGTGCCGAGGCGCCGATCTTCCAGGCCCGCTTTCGGGTCCGCTTTCAGGCCTGGGCCCACCGGCTCGTCCGTGCGCTTGTCCATCTCGTCCTCCCGCAGCCCCGATGCTGATTTTTACGCTGATGGTTACATAGAGCCTTGGGTCCTCGTGATCGACGGGTGGGAGGGCTGATACGCCTTCTGAACGTGCCGGGCGGGATCATTCCGAAAGCCGGAACACTTTTTTGCCGTAATCCTGCCGCAATTCACCCTTTGCCACCATATTTATGCCACAATCGAGTCGCGCGGAGGTTGTCTGAGGCAGCATTCCTTCGGCGATGGTTGCGACTGGCAGGTGCCGGGCGTTGGTGACAGATCGTGAGGAACCTTATGCAGTACAAGGAAAAAACTTCGTTATTCCGGCGTGTTCCGGTCCGGTTTCATTGGTCGTTGGCGCTGTTGCCGCTGCTGCTGATCGGGCTCGATCTCATCGGGGCGCGGGAGCTGAGGGGCCTGGGAAATGAGGCGATTTATGTCGCACTGATCTTTGCCTCGATCCTTTTTCACGAGCTTGGGCACGTGATCGCCGCCTATTTCGTAGGGATTAGGACGCGGGAGATCTCGCTGCATGTGCTGGGTGGGTCCGCAAGGTTGGAGCGCCATCCCGAGAACGGTCGGGAGGAGCTGATCATCGTGCTCGCCGGGCCTGCTGTGAATATTGCGATCGCGGTCGTCCTGCTGGCGCTGCGCTTCTCGGGCGCGATCGGGTCTGACACAGTGGCGAGCGAGCTTGCAGTGCTCAATCTGGCGCTCGCGATCTTCAACATGCTGCCGCTTCTGCCGCTGGACGGTGGGCGGGCGCTGCGGGCGGTGCTGTCCTTCGTGACGGATCATCTGCGGGCCACGACGCTTGCGGCATCCTGCGGGGTGATCGGCGCGACGTTGCTGGTGCTCTTCAGCTTCCAGATGGGCGCGCCGCTTGTGGCCGCCGTCGCGCTGTTCCTGGCCTTCGGCTCTTATGTAGAGGGGAAGGCCGCGGTTCAGGCCTTCGCCGCCTCCGCCTCCGCCTCCCCTTCCGCGGCCCGGCAGGCGGAAGGGCGGTCGGCGCCTGACTGTCCGCCGAACGCTCTTGGCGCTGAGCGAAGGATCGTGATTTGCTGACCCGGCACCTTGAGGCGCTGGGAGGCCGGGATGATCACGATCCACACAGAGAAACACCGGCTGAGAGCGGCGAAGACTGAGCTCTATGGCGGCGAACTCGTGCCGCCATTCGAGTGCCCGGAGCGTGTCGAATTCATCCTCGGGCGCTTGCGGGAAGTGGGGCTTGGCGAGGTGCGCCCGCCCGAGACGCAGGACGACCGGACCATCCGCGCGATCCACCATGGCGACTATCTCGATTTTCTCGCGAGCGCTTGGAAGGACTGGGTCGCAGCGGGGATGGAAGGTGAGGCGATCCCGACGGTTTGGCCCTCGCGCCGCATGCCCAGGCAGGTCGTCCCACCTTTCATCGACGGCAAGCTCGGCTGGTACGCGCTTGCCGGGGAGACGTCGATCTCGGAGGGGACTTGGGAGGCGGCTCGCGCCTCGGCCGATGTGGCGCTGACGGCGGCTGGGCTCGTCTCGGGCGGGGCGCGCACGGCCTTCGCCCTCTGCCGCCCGCCCGGCCATCATGCGGCGCAAGACATGTATGGCGGCTACTGCTTCCTTAACAACGCGGCCATCGCGGCGGAGGCGATGCGCGATGCGGGCGCGGCGCAGGTCGCGATCCTCGATGTCGACTTTCACCACGGCAACGGGACGCAGGCGATCTTCTACGACCGATCGGATGTCTTCTTTGCGTCGCTGCACGGCGATCCGTTGGAGGCGTTTCCCCACTATCTGGGCGGCGCGGACGAGATCGGCGAGGGAGCGGGCGAAGGCTTCAACGCGAACTATCCACTGCCGCGCGGTACGGATTGGGCCGCGTGGTCCGCCGCGATGGAGGATGCGCTTCACAGCATCGCGGGGTTCGGCGCAGAAGCGCTCGTAATTTCCCTTGGCGTCGACACGTTCAAGGAAGACCCGATCAGCTTTTTCCGCCTCGAGAGCGACGAGTTCACGCGCA